>DASVWG010000123.1:0-15807 GCA_036389695.1 Pyrinomonadaceae bacterium | reverse complement strand
TCGGCGTGATTACGAAATCGCCTTTGATTACGCGCGATGTGGACGTTTTGACCGAGCTGGATTCGATGGTTTTCTTTTCGATTCCGTTTCCGACCGTCGAAAAATCGAAGCCTTTCGAGCCTTTTGTGCCCGTGCCGGACGCGCGTTTTCGGGCGATGGAAGCTTTAGCGAAAGCCGGAATCGAAGTCGGCATCGGCATCGCGCCGGTTATCCCGACTTACAACGACGCGGACATTCCGGTTTTGCTGGAAAAGGCGCGCAACGCGGGCGCAACAAGAGCGTTTATAAATTTAATTCATTTTGACAGCGATTCGATTGAAGATTATTTCGTGCAGAAATTAAAAGAAAAACTGCCGACGAAAGCCGATAAAATTCTCAACGCGCTCCGGCGCGAGCGCGGCGGGCAATTGCGCCACCGCAATTACGCCGAAAGAAGCGGCAAGACCGAGCAATGGCAGACGGCGGTAAAATTATTCGACTTGCACTTCAGGCGTCTGGGCTTTACGAAATTTCGGAGAGCTGAAGAAATCGAAGAAAAGCGCGTTCCGATTCAGCAAAATTTATTCCGTTAATTCTGTCCACAGATTAACACGGATTAACACGGATGATTGGCAAAATTCTTATCCGTATTCATCTGTGTTAATCTGTGGACAATTCTTCTTTTAATTTATGCAGAACCGAATCGAAGTTTTCAAACAAATGCTGGAGGCTGACCCGGATAATTCGATGGTTTTATTCGGGCTGGCAAACGAATACCAAAAGGCGGAAGACTGGCAGAAAACGGTCGAAACGCTCGAAAATTATTTATCGAAAGCCGACGATGAAGGCGCGGCTTACGGCATGCTCGCCCGCGCTTACGAAAAAACCGGCAGCCGCGAAAAAGCGCGGGCGGCTTACGAAAAAGGTATCGAGGTTTCTATGAAACACGGTCATCCGTCGATGGCGCAGGATTACCAGGCGACGCTCGATTTGGATTACGCCGATTGATTTTAAGGCAGAAACGCTGGTAGTTATGGAGCCTGTTCTTCAAGCTAAGAGACACGCTCCATAACTGTCGCGTTTCTGCCTTTGCAATTGACTTTTAAACCGAAACCTCACGTCTCTGCTGGAAAATTACGCTTGTAAACGGTTAAAATGGTTGATTCGTCTATAATAAATCTTTATTCAGTCGGGAATTTATAAAAATGGCAACAGCAACGAAAAAAGCCGACACGGCAAAATCTAAAAATAATAATAAGCAAGAGCAGGCAAAAGCAGTCGATAAAAATAAAAAAGCCGCCAAAACCAACGCGGCGAAAACGATTGAAAAATCGCCGATGACGGTCGGCGACGGAATGCTCGACCACACGACGAAGCAGAAAACCGCCAGAGCAATCAAACCGGACGAGCCGAAAAAAGCCGCGCGGAAAAACGGCAAAACAGCCGCCGCCGCGAAAGCGAAAGATTACGCCGGTCTCGACGCGCAGACTTTAATCGGTCTTTACCGCACGATTTACGCTTCGCGCCGCGTTGACGACAAGGAAATTCAGCTGAAAGGTCAAAACAAAATCTTTTTCCAAATCAGCGGCGCGGGACACGAAGCGATGCTGGTCGGCGCAGGATTAGCTCTGAAAGCGGGTTACGATTGGTTTTTTCCGTATTATCGCGACCGCGCTTTGCTGCTGCAGCTCGGAATGACGCCGCTGGAGATGCTTTTTTCGGCGGTCGGCGCGGAAGCCGACCCAAACTCGCACGGGCGACAGATGCCTTCGCACTGGGGACACGTGAAATTAAACGTTCCGTCGCAGTCTTCCTGCACGGGAACGCAGGCTTTGCACGCCGTCGGCGCGGCTGAAGCGAGCTATCGCGCGTCTTTAGTCAAAGAATTACAGGACAAAATCAAAGGTTTTAAAGGCGACGAAGTCGTCTATATGTCGGTCGGCGACGGCACGACGAGCGAAGGCGAATGGTGGGAAGCCTTAAACACGGCTTCCAATCTGAAATTGCCGGTGATTTTCGTCGTCGAAGACAACGGCTACGCCATCAGCGTGCCGGTCGAAGTCAACACGGCGGGCGGCGATATTTCCAAATTGGTCGCCGGTTTTCCGAATCTATACATTCAGAAATGCGACGGCACGAACCCGATTGAATCTTACGAAACTTTCCGGCGCGCCGCCGAATACTGCCGCGCGCGCAAAGGTCCGGCTTTCGTTCACGCGAAAGTGATTCGCCCGTACTCGCACTCGCTTTCGGACGACGAAAAATTGTATCGTCCCGAAGAAGAACGCGAGCGCGACGCGGCGCGTGACCCGGTCAAAACCTTCGCCGAATTTTTGATGACCGAAGGCATCGCTTCGGCGGAAGATTTGGAAAAGCTGCGTAAGGAAGTCGATGCCGAAATCAATGAAGCGACCGACGTCGCGCTGGCGACGCCGCAGCCCGCGCCCGAAAGCGCTTTAAGAAACGTTTTTTCGCCCGACGTTGACCCGACTTCCAGAGAATTCGACACCGAAGAAGGCGCGGAATTGTCCGGCAACGCGGGCACGATGGTCGATTTGATTAACCGCTGCCTGCACGAGGAAATGGAGCGCGACGAGCGAATCGTGATTTTCGGCGAAGACGTGGCGGACGCTTCGCGCGAAGAATATCTGGAACGCGTCAAAGGTAAGGGCGGCGTGTTTAAAGTCACGGCGAATCTGCAAAGAAAATTCGGCTCGGCGCGCGTTTTCAATTCGCCGCTGGCGGAAGCGAACATCGTCGGGCGCGCCGTCGGAATGGCGATTCGCGGGCTGAAACCGGTCGTCGAGATTCAGTTTTTCGATTACATTTTTCCGGCGTTTCACCAAATCAGAAACGAAGTCGCCGTCACGCGCTGGCGTTCGGACGGCGACACGACTTGCCCGCTGGTGATGCGCGTTCCGGTCGGCGGCTATCTGAAAGGCGGCGCGGTTTATCACTCGCAATCCGGCACGACGCTGTTCGCGCACACGCCCGGTTTGCTCATCGCTTATCCTTCAAACGCGCTCGACGCGAACGGTTTATTGCGGACTTCGATTCGCTGCAACGACCCGGTTTTGTTTCTCGAACACAAGCATTTATACCGGCAGGTTTACAACAAATCGCAGTATCCTTCGTCGGAATTTATGATTCCGTTCGGCAAGGCGAAAGTGGTTAAAGAAGGCACGGATGTGACGGTCGTAACTTACGGCGCGCTTGTCCAGAGAAGTCTGGAAGCGGCGAAGCGTTTGGAAAAACAAGGCGTTTCGGTCGAATTAATTGATTTGCGCACGCTCGTGCCATACGATTGGGAACGCATCGCCGAATCGGTAAAGAAGACTTCGCGCGTCATCGTCGCGCACGAAGATTCGGTTTCCTACGGCTACGGCGCGGAAATCGCCGCGCGGATTTCCGACGAGCTTTTTGAATATCTCGACGCGCCCGTCAAACGCGTCGGCGCGACCGATACCTTCGTCGCCTACGCGCCGCAGGTCGAAGACTTCATTCTGCCGCAGATTGAAGACGTGGAAAAAGCCGTCGCGGATTTGATGAAATACTAAGGTAATGTGCCGACAAAACGAATCTTCTTTACGATTATCGCGCAACACAATTAATTCTCCCGCATAGTTTGACTGTAAAAGGAGGTTAGCAATGAGTAAGAAAAGAAAGATTCTTGAGCAGCCTCACGGGTTCTACCAGAGCGGAGCGACCTGTTGGGCTTATGCGTTGGCGTCGTGGACGTGGGCTACCTATGACAGAATATGTTTTCCGATCGAGTTTTTTACAAAGTATACAAACGGTGAGGAGCGCGGCGTAAGCGGCACCGAAGGAAGATATGTGCTGGATCAGGAAGGCTTAACCTACACCGAGTTTGAACCCGGAAAGCTTAATGTAGAAAAAATTTTCGATTTAATTAATGATCGGAGCCGCTACATATATTGGGTGTTGTATAAACCCGGCATTTCGCACTGCGTCGTGATTTATGGAGTCGAAGTCACCGGCGAATTTTCAGGACTTTTGAGTATTATGGATCCTTTTAAACCTAACAATCAATTCAAAGAGGTTTATGTTCCCGACCAGGCGGACTATCCCGGACTTATCGCCTGGAAAAATTAATCGGAAAAGACAGTCGAGAATTTGATGATTAATATTTCATCGAATCAATCCAAACTCGAAGCGAATCGGAAACGGTTCGCTTTTTTATTTGCCCGAATCTCGGCTAAAAAACTTTCGCTCGATTTAAAAATCTTGCTAAACTCTATTTACAAATTTAATTTGCAGTTTTACCAATGAACGGACTTAATACCGCATCGCTCATTAATCTGCTCGGCTTTACGGTCGGCATCGCGCTTTACGCGCTGCTGCTGGTGATGGTGATGCGTCACCGGAAAACGCGAAAATTTTCCTCGCTGGATTTTCTGCTTCTGGCGACTTCCCTGCTCGGCATTTTGTGGAATCTCGGCGAGCTTTCGGTTTTTGTCTGGCGCGATTTTGTGCAGAGCGACGCGCCGCCGGTTTTAACGGCGATTTCGTATTCGGCGCTCGGTTTTCTGCCGCCGGTCGTCGTTCATTCGGCGTGGAAAAACGCGGAGACGGAAAACCGGAACGCGCGCTGGCTGGCGATTCTGGCTTACGCTCTGAGCCTGGTCGCCGCCGTCCTGCATTTTCAATCGGCTTTGTTTTCCGGCGTCGCGCCGTCAAACGCGGCGCTGCAAATTTTGACTTTCGGCTCGCTCGCCTTGCTCGTCGGACTCTTGATTTTCAATTTTCGCCAGACGCTGGAAAAAAAACTGGTCTGGGCGAGCGCTTTGCTGGTTTTCGCGGTTTCGGCTCTGCATCTGAGCAGCAACGCCGAAGAAAATTCATGGTTTATCGAGCTGGTCGCGCACCAATCCAGTTTGCCGCTCGCGCTCGTTATTTTGTATCAGGATTTCCGGTTCGCCTTTGCCGATTTATTTTTAAAACGCGCTTTGTCGTTGATTTTGTTGATGTTGACGGCGTTCGGCTTATACGTTTTCGTCGCTGCGCCGCTTCTGCGCTATCACGAAACGCACGACCGCAACGACGTTCAAGCCGTCAGCCTGATAATCACGCTGTGGGTCGCGACCGCGCTCGTTTATCCTTTGCTGCACAAATTCGCCGTCTGGCTGGTCGATAAAATAATTTTGCGCCGCGCCAATTACGAAACTCTGCGCGCCGAAATCGCGCAGCAAATCGAAAAACGCGAATCCGCCGAGGAAATTCTGCGCGAGGTTTGCCGCCGTTTAGCGCCCGCACTGACCGCTAATTCGACAAACTGGTCGGAAAGCCGCGAGCGAAAAATAAATATGCCTTTCGTCAATTTTACGCCGCACGACGCCGAAATTTTTGTGCCGACCGCCGAAGCGCCGTTTTATAAAATCAATCTGAAAGACTTCGCGGGCGGGCGGCATCTGCTCTCCGACGAAATCGAAATGCTCGAAGCCGTCGGGCTTTTCACGGCGCGGCGCATCGACGCCGTGCGCGTCACGCACGAACGCTACACGCGCGAAATCCGCGAGCAGGAATTTTCCAAGCTGGCGACCGAAGCGCAGCTTTCCGCCCTGCGCGCCCAAATCAACCCGCATTTTCTGTTCAACGCGCTGACGACCATCGGCTATCTGATTCAGACGTCGCCGGATAAAGCCTTTTCGACTTTAATGCGCCTGACGCAGCTTTTGCGCGGCGTTCTGCGCTCGACCGGCGAATTTTCGACGCTCGAAGCCGAGCTGAAACTGATTGAAGCTTATCTGGAAATCGAAAAAGCCCGGTTTGAAGAACGCCTGCGCGTCCGCATCGAAGTGCCGCCGGATTTATTAAAAGCGCGTGTTCCGTCTTTGATTCTCCAGCCGCTCGTCGAAAACGCCGTCAAACACGGCATTTCCGAATCGAAAACCGGCGGCGAAATCGGAATTTATGCCGAAATTGAAAACGAAACCGGCGGAGCTTTCCTGAAATTAACCGTTTCCAACACGGGCAAAGGTTTCGACAACGCGAAATACGCCGAGCGCCAAACACAAGGCGTCGGGCTCAACAACATCAAAGAGCGCCTGCGAAATTATTACGGAAACGCCGCCCGATTTCATATCGAAAGCAAAAACGGCACGCGCGCCGAAATATCGCTTCCGATTTCATCTGCGGAATTTTCAACGCAAAAACGACTGGAGAAGCTGAGAACTGATAGCTGATAGTTGATAACTGATAACTGATAACTTGTTCTTAACTATCAGTTATCAGTTATCAGTTATCAACTATCAGTTCCCAAATATATTATGAACAAACTTCGAGTCGTCATCGCCGACGACGAGCGTCCGGCGCGGATATTTCTGAAAAATATCTTGCTGGAATTTGAAGACGTGGAAATCGTCGGCGAAGCGGAAAACGGCGCGGAAGCGGCGGAAATCATCAAACAGACGAAGCCGGATTTGGCGCTGCTCGATTTGCAGATGCCCGAAGCCGGCGGGCTGGATGTCGTGCGCCTTTTGCGAAAAAATCAACTGCCGCTCGTCGCCTTCGTCACGGCTTACGATGAATACGCGGTGCAGGCTTTTGAAGTCAACGCGGTCGATTATCTGCTGAAACCCGTTGAAAAGCCGAGACTTCGCGAAACGCTGCAAAGAGTTCACGAACGGCTTGAACAAACCGATTTTCACGAAACCGAAAGCGAAAAACTGAAAGCGGCGGTCAAAACCTACGACGAAAACGTGCGGGCGGAATTTCTCGAACGCATTCCGGTCAAAAAGAACGACGAAATTTTTCTCGTTCCCATCCGCGAAATCGCCGCCATCGTCGCCGACGGCGAGCTGCTGCATATCACGACCGCGCAAAACCGGCGTTACACAATCAATTATCGTTTAAAGGATTTGGAAACGCGCCTCGCGCCCGAAAAATTCATACGCCTTTCGCGCGGCGCGCTGGCAAATCTGGAAATGATTGCGAAAATCAGCCCGCTGCCCGGCGGAAATTACGTCGTGACTTTAAAAAACAATCAGCAATTGACGGCGAGCCGTCTGCAATCGAAGCTTCTGCGCGAGAAGCTTTTTAAAATTTGATGACAAACACGAATCAAAATGAATTTATCGAGACGATTCGCCCGCAATCCGCCGCCGGATTAACCGAAACTTTTCGGCTGCCGCGGAAAGAGAAAACGCGCGTCGTTGTTTTAATCGTCGAAGATTTGCTCGAAATCGATGAAAGCTTTTACGCCTCGCTCAAAAACTCTGAAATTCCGGTAATTCTCGCGCTGAAATCTTCCGCCGACGAAAAATTTGTCGATGCCTGTCATCTGTGCGTAGCGTCGGAAACGGCGCGAATCGGAAATTTTTCCGCCGCCGAGGCTTTGAAATCGGGCTTAATAAATAAAATAACGGATTTTGAAGCGGTCGAGCGGGAAGCTTTTTCGCTCGCCGAAAAAATTTCCAGGCTTGCGCCGCTCGCGATTCGCGCTTGTCTGAAAGCCGTCACGGAAGGCTTGAACTCGTCGCTCGAAGAAGGCTTGAAAACGGAAATCGAGCTTTTCTCGCAAATCTTTTCGACCAACGATATGCGCGAAGGAACGCGCGCTTTTCTGGAAAAACGGAAGCCCGTTTTCAAGGGAGTGTGAGCAGTGAGCGGTAAGCGGTGAGCAGTAAAGACTTAGGAAATTAATATTAAATTTCAAAGTCTAACTGCTCACCGCTCACTGCTTACCGCTCACTTTCCCTTTTCTGCTCTTGTCACGCTCCGCAAATCTCTCCTATACTAAACATCGGACGCTTTGATAGTTTGAAGGAGAAAATTTTGCAACCCAAAGTTCATCAGGGACTACTAACGGCTGAAGGATTTCGTTTTGCGATTGTGGCGGCGCGGTGGAATGATTTTCTGACGGCGAGGCTCACGGAAGGCGCATTGGATGCGCTGGAAAGGCTCGGCGCGAGAGAAACGGCAGTTGAAATTTTCAAAGTTCCGGGCTCGTTTGAAATTCCTTTGACGGCGCTGAAAGTCGCGGAAAGCGGCAGATTCGACGCCGTGATTTGTCTGGGAACGGTCATTCGCGGGCAAACGCCGCATTTCGATTTCGTGGCGGGCGAAGCGGCGAAAGGCATCGGACAGGTCGGAATGAAAACCGGAACTCCGGTTTTATTCGGCATCGTGACGGCGGACACGCTCGAACAGGCGATTGACCGCGCGGGCGTCAAAGCGGGCAACAAAGGTTTCGAAGCCGCGATGTCGGCGGTCGAACTGGTTAATTTATATAGAGAAATGCGCGGCGGAAAAAGAACAAACCGACGAAAACAACAAATTTCCGCCGATTCACAGTAAAATAAACAAGGGCTATGGGAACCAGACGTAAGGCGCGCGAATGCGCTTTACAAATGCTATTTGCGGCGGACGTGACCAAAACGTCGGAAAACGTTTTGACGCGCTATTATTGGCACGAGCTCGGCGAGCCGGAAATCGACGAGCAGACCCGCGAGTTTGCCAATAATCTGGCGGTCGGGACGCTGCGCCAGTTGGAAACGATTGACGAGCGCATCCGTTCGCGCGCCGAACACTGGCGCATTCCGCGCATGGCGATTGTCGACCGGAATATCCTGCGGCTCGCCGTCTACGAATTTTTGTTCGAGCATACGCCGCACACGGTCGTCATCAATGAAGCGCTGGAAATCGCGCGCCGTTTTTCGACCTTTGAAGCGACGCAGTTTATCAACGGCATTCTCGATGCCATCAAACACGATTTAGAAAAAAATCCCGTAAACAAACCGCCGGAAGGCGAAAGCCACCACGCTTCGTCAAGCAGTAAGTAATTCCCCCGAATTTCTTCCGGCAAAAGAAAAACCGATGGAAGACTTTCGCGAAGCGTTTCTGTCTGAATCAATTTCCAAACTAAATCAACTGCAAACCGATTTACAAAGCGCGGAACCCGCGCCCGAACTCCGGCGCGAGCTTTTCCGCACGCTTCACACCATCAAAGGCACTTCGCAAACTTTCGGCTTCGCGGTTTCCGCAATTCTGGCGCACACGCTGGAAAATCTGCTTTCCGTCGCCAAAAACAATTCGATTCCGGCGGAAAAATTAAAAGCGTTATTACACGAAGGCATCGAAATTTTAATCGAATCGCTGTCGGAAAAAGATTTCCGAATTTCCGAATCGTTCCGCGAAAAATTCGGCGAGTTTCAATCTGAAATGCCGCCGGAAGCAAATCAATCGCACGATTACGCGGCGGAAATTTCGGCATCGCTCGGCGTGCAGCTCTCGAATCAGGAAAAAGCGAATTTAAACGCGGCGATGGAAAACGGAAATAATCTCAACGTGCTGGAAATCGGCTTCGACGCCGCCGATTTTGCCGACGAATTCAAAGCCTTTCGCGAAAAATTAAGCGCCAAAGGCGAAGTCATCGCCGCGCTGCCGGGCGCGAAATTCGCCGCGCAGGGCAAAATCGGTTTTCAGATTATCTACGCGACCTTTGAAGAAATCGACCAAATAATCGAAAATTATCCGGTCGAAATCGTCGAGCAGATTTACCAGACGTTTTCAAACAATTTGCCCGGAGTTTTGCATCAGGTCGCCGGACACGGAAAATCTCTCGCCGCGCGTTTGGGCAAAAACGTCCGCTTCGAAGCTTCGTTTGAAGATAAAGAGGTTTCGCCCGCGACTTTAAAAACGATTTTCGACATTCTTCTGCACCTGGCGCGCAACGCCGTCGACCACGGCATCGAGCGCGAAGGCAAAATAAAAATCGAGCTGGCGCCAAAGGCAGACGGAATTTTCCTGAAAGTTTCGGACGACGGGCGCGGCATCGATTTGGAAAAAGTGCGCCGCAAAGCCGTCGAGAAAAATTTGATTTCCGGCGATGCCGATTTGTCCGAGCCGGAAATTTTGAATTTGATTTTCGCGCACGGCTTTTCGACCGGCGAAACCGTCTCGGAAATATCGGGGCGCGGCGTCGGGCTGGACGTCGTAAAAGATTTGACCGAAAAATCCGGCGGCGCGATTTCCGTCAGAAGCGAAGCGGGAAAAGGAACGACATTCGAGATTTTATTGAAAGAGAATTAACCGCAGATGAACGCAGATAAGCGCAGATTCAGGAAGGACTTACAAGATAAACTTATTTCTTATCCGCGTCTATCCGCGTCTGTCTGCGGTTTAATTTTTCTTTTTGCCATTTCATTTTTAGCGCAGGATTTGCCCGACGAGATTCGCGGCTACAAAGTCCACAAAGCGAAAGTCGCCGTCCGCACTCAAGCCGACAAAAACAATCCGAAAGAAGATTTCAGCGTCGCGGTTAATTTCGATAAACCGGAACTCATAAAAATCTCGCCGCTCGGCGCGACTTTTGAAGTTTACGGCGAGATGACGGTGTTTGAACAAAGCGGAAAAATCGATTTTCTGACCTTCAAAGACTTTCGCGTCAACGGTTTAAAAATCGAAATCGAAGAATATACCGAATCTTTCGAAATCGAAAAAAACAAACCGACGCGGCTGAAAACGCCGATAAAAATCTTCGTCAGCGCCGCGCAAACTATCAAAGGCGGTTTGAAAGAAGCTTTTCGCTCGGAAAAGGAATGGCAGGTGACGGGCAGAGTTTTCGTCTTCGGCAAATTCAAAAAAATCGGCTTCAAATTCAAACGCGTCGTGCCGGTTGACGTGAATCTGAAAATCATAAATCCGCTGAAAGCAGAATAAAACAGGACACTGATTTGTTCGGATTGACTAAGATTGTTCAGGATTAAATAGAATCTTATTCAATCCTAAACAATCCTGATAATCGGGCGTCCTGTTTCTCTTCATTCAATCACACTTATATTTTATCCGCATTTGCGCTAAAATTAGCTTTTACTATTTCCTTCAAAGAAGGTCAAAACGATGAGTGACAAAGTTAATTTAAGCGAATATATTGCCGAGAATTTCGGCGCGAATGCCAGTTATGTCGAAGGTTTGTTGAGCCGCTACCGCAGCGACCCGAATCTGGTTGACGAATCGTGGCGGACGTTTTTCAGCGAATTGCTGAGCGGCGCTTCGCCGTTTGACGGCGGAAACGGGCAACCCGCGCAAGCCGCAACGACGAATATTTCAGCGCCGCAGGCGAGCGAACAGACCAACGGCGCGCCGGCGCAAGTCCAGCCCGCGCCGCAGAAGAAACAGGTTTCGCTCGCGCTCGGCGCGGACGTCGACGTCAAGGCGATTACCGGCGCGGGCAAAAAAATCGTCGAGAATATGGAGCTGAGCCTGACCGTTCCGACGGCGACCTCGACGCGGCGCGTTCCCGTTAAACTTTTGGAAGAAAATCGCCGCATTATCAACGAGCACCTGCAAAAATCGGGGCGCGGAAAAGTTTCCTTTACGCATATTATCGCCTGGGCGATTGTCAAAGCCGTCAAAGCTTACCCGCAGATGAACATCGGCTACGGCTTTATCAACAATACGCCGTCGCGCCTGCAGCACGATTCGGTCAATCTCGGCATCGCCATCGACATCGAGAAAAAAGACGGCTCGCGCAATCTGCTGGTGCCGAATATCAAAGGCTCGGACAAATTGAATTTCGCCGGATTTTTGCAGCAATACAACGACACCGTAAAACGCGCGCGCGACGCGAAGCTCGGCATCGAAGATTTTCAAGGCACGACGATTTCGCTGACCAATCCGGGAACCATCGGAACGGTAGCGTCGAATCCGCGCCTGATGTCGGGGCAGAGCGTGATTATCGCGACGGGCGCGATTGAATATCCGGCGGAATACCAGGCGATGACTTCCGGGACGCTTTCGCAATTAGGCATCAGCAAGGTTCTGACGATTACCTCGACTTACGACCATCGCGTGATTCAAGGCGCGGAAAGCGGTTTATTTCTGGCGAAAATTCACGAATATCTCATCGGGAAAGAAAGCTTTTACGACGAGATTTTCGGCGATTTGGAAATCAGTTATCCGCCGCTGCGCTGGGCGGAAGATTATAATCCGTCGCTTTTCGGCGGTAATAATTTCCGCGAGCAGGCGGAAAAACAGGCGAAAGTGCTGGAATTAATCAACGCTTATCGCATTCGCGGGCATCTTCTGGCAGACGTTGACCCGCTGAATATGACTTCGCATTATTCGGCTGAGCTCGACCTTGAAAACTATAATCTGACGATTTGGGATTTAGACCGCGAGTTTATCACCGGCGGGCTGCACGGCACGGAAACGGCGACTTTGCGCGAGATTCTTTCGATTTTGCGCCGCGCATACTGCGGCAAAGTCGGCATCGAATACAGGCATATTCAGAACAAGAGCGAAAAAGAATGGATTCGCGAACAGGTGCGCAAGGAATTTGTCGATACGGTGGCGCTTTCGGCGGAAGTGAAAAAACAGCTTTTGCAGAAGCTTATCGAAGCCGAGCAGTTCGAACAGTTTCTGCATAAAAAATATCTCGGGCAAAAACGTTTTTCGCTCGAAGGCACGGAAACCGTCATCCCGATGCTTGACCAACTGGTCGAGCTTTCGTCGGAAAAAGGCGTCGAAGAAATTTTTATGGGCATGGCGCATCGCGGGCGTCTGAACGTTTTGTCGAACATTATCGGCGACGCCGAGACGGGCGATTTGGCGGAGCGCATTTTCACCGTCTTTGAAGGCACTTCGCATCCGAGCTTTCCGGCTGACGAAGGCGACGTGAAATATCATCAGGGCGCGGTCGGCGAGCGTAAAACGCACCACGGAAAAGACATACGGATTCAGCTTTCGTCAAATCCGAGCCACCTGGAATTTGTCGACCCGGTCGTCGAAGGAATGTCGCGGGCGCGGCAAGACCAGATTAAAACCGACGACCAGGACCCGCGCGAAACGGTGGTCGATAAAATTCTGCCGGTTCTGATTCACGGCGACGCGGCTTTTGCCGGTCAGGGCATCGTGATGGAAACCTTGCAATTGGCGAATTTGAAAGGTTATCGCACGGGCGGCACGATTCATATCGTCATCAATAATCAAATCGGTTTTACGACTTCGCCCGAATCTTCGCGCAGCTCGATTTATTCGACCGACGCGGCGCAGATTACGCAGCTCCCGATTTTTCACATCAACGGCGACGACCCCGAAGCAGCTTATCGCACGGTCAGAATCTCGCTCGATTATCGACAGGAATTCAACAAGGACGTGGCGCTGGATTTAATCGGTTTTCGCCGTCTCGGACACAACGAGGGCGACGAGCCGACTTACACGCAGCCTTTGATGTATGCCAAAGTCAAAGCGCATCCGGGCGTGCGGCATCTCTACGCGCAGCAACTTATTCGCGAAGGCGTCATTTCGGAAAACGATTTAAACGAAATGACGAACCGCGTCGTCTCGAAATACGAAGACATCCTGCGCCGCGCCAAACAAATCGCTTCCGATAAGCCTGTCAAAGCGACGCTCAAACCGCCGACCGTCGAAGAAGACGGCTCGCGTCTTTTTGAAACGGGCGTCGCGCGCGAAACGCTGCAAGCGGTCTCAAACAAAATCTCGCTCGTCCCCGAAGGCTTTAACGTCAATCCGAAAATGGTCGGGCAATTAGCGCGACGCGCGAAAATGGGCGCTGGGAGCGTGCCGATGGATTGGGGCTTTGCCGAAGCCTTAGCGTTCGGCTCGCTGGTGCTGGAAGGAAATTTCGTTCGCCTGAGCGGTCAGGATTCCGGTCGCGGAACGTTTTCGCAGCGTCACGCGCTGATGTACGACACGCAGACCGGCGCGAAATGGTCGCCGCTCGGCGAGCTGCGCAGCGATAAAAATCCGCGCGCGCGTTTTCACGTTTTCGACAGCTCCTTGTCGGAACAGGGCGTGCTCGGTTTTGAATACGGTTATTCGATGGTCGCGCAGGACGCTTTCGTCGCGTGGGAAGCGCAGTTCGGCGATTTCGCCAACGGCGCGCAGGTCATTATCGACCAGTATATCGCCGCGTCGGAAGACAAATGGGGACAGAAATGCCGCCTGATAATGCTTCTGCCGCACGGCTACGAAGGTCAGGGACCGGAACATTCTTCGGCGCGGCTCGAAAGATTTTTGCAGCTTTGCGCGGAAAATAATTTGCAGGTTTGTTATCCGACAACGCCCGCGCAGTATTTTCACCTGCTCCGCCGTCAGGTGCATCAGGAAACCGTTCGACCTTTAATCGTGATGACGCCGAAAAGCCTGCTCCGGCTTCCAGCGGCGGTTTCGACGATTGAACAACTCGAAACGGGCGGCTTCCAGCCGGTCATCGACGACGCGAAAGTCAAAGATAAAGCAAAGGTCAAGCGCATCGTTCTGTGTTCGGGCAAAGTTTTTTACGATTTGGACACGGCGCGCGCCGATGCGGACGACGACCGCGTGGCGATTGTCCGGCTCGAACAGTTTTACCCGTTTCCGGCGGAAAAGCTCAAGGAAGTTTTCGCCGCTTACCCGAACGCGACGCAGCTTTTCTGGACGCAGGAAGAACCGCAGAATATGGGCGGCTGGCATTTCGTCCGCGAGCGGCTCGAAGCAATCCGCGGCAATCTGAGTTTGCGTTATGTCGGGCGCGCGGCTTCGGCTTCGCCCGCGACCGGCTCTTACGCGATTCATAATCTCGAACACGAAAAACTCGTCAACGAATCGCTGCTCGAAGATTCGACGGAAATTTCGGCGGCGAGCACGCCGGAAGTCTCGCGGCAAATCGCTCCGGCGAGTTCCTAAAGACAAACGCTTTACGACCTTGCGATTCGGGCGAAACGTGATTACAATACGTTTCGCCCGTTTTTTATTGACTCACTTTGCTCACGGAGATTGAGAAAAATGACAAAACGCGAAATTGTCTGGTTAATCGTCAAATTAATCGGCGTGTATTTTCTTTACGAAGCCGTCGCGTCGGCTTTGAGTCTCGTCGGGTCAATTTTCACTTTAATATCGATTGCCGGCAGATACCTTGGCGAAGATGATAAATATAATTTTTCCAAGATTATCGCGTGGACGATTGGAGTGATGTTTTTTTACGGCTGGATTGGCTGGTATCTGATTAAGGACGGCAGACTTTTATTTGCCCTCCTGAATCGCGAAGAGCCGCCACCCATACTCAAAGATTTTAAAAAAGAGCCAATTGATTAATCCGATAGGCAAAATTTATAAAAATCAGCATCTAAGCTTTAGCAGTTTTTCCGTCTATGTCAAAACGAAAAATTTTATTCATTTTATCAATCGTCGCGCTTTTGAGCTTTTCGATAATCGCCTCGACGGCGTGCCAGACCAAAGACCTGCGCGTGCCGGTCGCCAATGCCGAACAGGCTGAAGCAAAGCCGACGCCGCCGTCTAATCGCGAGCCGATAACGATTGCGGCGGGCGGCGATATTATGCTCGGCTCGACTTTTCCGAACGAAACCCGCATGCCGCCCAACGACGGCGCGGATTTGCTGAAAGCCGTGACGCCGCTTTTTCAAGCCGCCGACATCGCTTTCGCCAACCTGGAAGGTCCGATGGTCGACGACGGCATTTCGACCAAATGCGGCAATCGCCCGAACTGCTTCGCCTTCCGCGTGCCGACGCGCTACGGTAAATATCTGAAAGAAGCGGGCTTTGACGTTTTGAGCCTCGCCAATAATCATGCCGGAGATTTCGGCGACAACGGGCGCACATCGACCAGAAAAGTGCTGGATTCGCTCGGCATCAAACACGCCGGAAGCGACCGCGCGCAGTACGCTTCGACGATTCTGGACGTTAAAGGCAAGCGCGTCGCTTTCGTCGCCTTCGCGCACAATAATATCTCGCTCAACGTCAACGAGCTGGACGCGGCGCGGCGCGTGGTTTCTGATTTAACGCGGCGGGCGGACATCGTCGTCGTTTCGTTTCACGGCGGCGCGGAAGGCGCGGGCAATGCGCGCG
>DASVWG010000122.1:0-7322 GCA_036389695.1 Pyrinomonadaceae bacterium | reverse complement strand
CCGCGCGGGTTTCCGCCTTTTTAATTTACTGATGATATTTGGACGGCAGATTCCGTCGTCCCCAGCGAAGCGTGCGGCTCATCCAGATTAGTTCGTCCAGAAAGGCTCGGGCGCGATTGTTGTAGGCTTCGTCCAATAAATTTCCTTCTTTATCAAACAAAGTATGCGCGCGCGGAAAGTTTAAATCGGTGAATGTCGGCGTTAAGCCGAGCTCGCGCACCATCGGGACGCAGGCTTCGATGACGCGGACGCCGCCCCAGACCTGCGCCGAGACGCCGACGAAAGCGACCGCCTTGTGAATGTATTCTTTCAGAAGCAAATCCAGAACGGCTTTTAAAATTCCCGGATAACCGTGATTGTATTCCGGCGTGACGATAACCAAGCCGTCGGCGCGGATTATCGCGTCGCGCCATTCGGGAAATCTTTCGGCAATCTCCGTCCCGTAATGGTCGTCGGGCAGATGAAAATCGCGCGTGTCGAAAAGCTCGGTTTCGATTTCCTCACGCTCGCGCATTTTTTCGAAAATCCAGCGCGCGGCGTGCTCGCTCTGGCGTCCCTGCCGATTTGTGCCCAACAGAACGGGCAGAAAAAGCTTTTCGTTATCTTCCATATCTTTTATATTGCGGCGGCTTTGCTTTTTATTCCAACGTTTTTACTACTTTATGGCGGCGTATCCGGCTGGCGCGATAATCGCGGCTTTTAGATTTTTTCCTTTTTCACCGGCGGCTGAAACGCGGATGTCGAGATTGTGCCAATTCCTGTCTTTCTGCGGCTTTTTGGGAATATAACCGATGATGTATTGCGTGTTGACGATTGATTCGATGAGTCGCAGAGCGGCTTCCGTCTCGGCTTTGCTCTGCGCGTAAAACGCTTTTCCGCCGGAAATTTTGTCGATTTCCTGAAGATACGGCATCGTCAGAGCGAGCAAGCTCCCGGAGTCGTCGCTCGGCAGGTTTACGACTACGGTAAAAACGGACACGTCTGATTTTTTCAATTCTTTCTCGACGTCCGAAAAATCTTTTTGGGAAGCATTGTCAAAGGCGTCCGAAAAAACAAGCAGCACTTTTTTCCCGTGCCGGCTGTTTTTAAATTTTTCGAGAGCATACAGCAGCGCGTCGAAAAAAGCCGTGTTGCCTTTACCTTTTTTCGCCTCGCTCGTTTTATTGACCGAATCCGTAAGTTGCTGTTGCCGGCTGCTGCTGCCGCTTCCCCAATCGGCAAGCTCCTCGACTTTATTGTTGAAGGCGACGATGGAATATTCGTTTTCCGAGTTGTTTTGAATAAATTTGAGCGCCTGCGCGACGTGAATTTCTCTGACTTTCCGCTCGATTGAGCCGGAAATGTCCAGCATAATCAAAACGCTGGCGGGCTCTTTCCGGTCGCTGAAATATTTGATTTCCTGCTCGACGCCGTTTTCCTTGACGGTGAATTGCTCCGGTTTCAGATTTTTGATTGCCCTTCCCTTGTAGTCAACCACCGAAGCGCGCAGTCGAATCATCTCCGAATCGTCCCGTTTCGCCTGAGAAAAAACAAGCGTTGAAGCCAGAAGCCCAACGCTTAAAATTTGAAAAAATGAAAGTATTTTATTTTTTTTCATAAAACAAAGCTTCAGCCTTCGCGTTTAAATTGCAGCGATATATTACTTCGGTCTGAAAGCTTTGACAAGTATTTTTATTCCGCGCCGAGAACCTGCGCGACGGTTTCTTTTTTCAAGCCTTGACTGCCGCCTTTTCGATTGTTGTAATCGTTGAGCGAAATCTGCGGGTCGCGCCACGCGTCGAGATGCCCGACCTGATGCACGCATTGAATCGTGCAGGTCGGCGCGCACCATTTTTCGGTGATGTATTCGCGCGCCATATCTTCCGTCGTGTAGTCCATCAAGGGAATGCCGGGCGTGCCGCGCTGCTGCGAGCACCAGTGAACCATTCCGGCTTCGTCGATGTATAGATAACGCGCGCCGGCGCGGCAGCGCCATTGATATTCTTCGCCCTCGGCGAGATTGTCCTGAAACCAGTTCCAGCGCGCGTATGAGCGCGTGCCGAGCGCTTTGACTTTTTTGTAAACGTCTTTTTCGTGCTCGCTCAAGCCTTTCAGCAAGCCCGACTCGTCGTGCAGAACGCCGACGGTCGACGAAAATCCGAGCTCGACGGCGCGGCGCGCAATCGTCAGAGCGTCGTCCGGGTTGGCGACGCCGCTGCCCAGAACGGAATTGATATTGACTTTAAATTTCGCGTGCTCCGAAAGATTTTTCAGTTTGCCGTCGAGCACTTTCAGGCTCTTTTTGGAAACGTCGTCGGGACGGACGTTGTCAATCGAGATTTGCAGATAATCCAGACCGGCTTCGTTTAATTTTTTGATTTTTTCCGTCTGGAAATAATAGCCGTTGGAAATCAAGCCGGCAATCATCCCGTGATGGCGGATGCGGGCGATGATGTCGTAAATTTCGGGATGCATCATCGGCTCGCCGCCCGAAATGGTGATGACGGACGAGCCGAATTCGGCGAGCTTGTCGATGCGCTTGAGCATCGTCTGAATCGGTACGGGTTCGGAAGTTTTATCGTATTCGTTGCAATATGTGCACGACAGATTGCATCGCCGCATCGGGACGATGTGCACCAGCACGGGATGTCTGGTCGAAGCGAACGCTTTGAGCGTGTGTTTAACGCCGCGCGTAAAACGACTGAAACTGCTTGCCTTCGGCATTTTACTCTGATTATCTCCTGAAAACTGCTGGAAGAAGCGTCGAATTGTAAATTATAATCTGATTGCCGTTTAACGGCAAATCCGCTTTGCGCGAAAGGCTCTGAACTTTACAGCCAGAGCCTTTCCGCGCGCTGAATAAATTTCGCTAAAGCGCGTCTAACTTGGGACAACTTTTGTGCCCTTCGGCAGATTAAGCTTGAAAACCGAAGCTTTCAGGTCAATGTTTTTTTGCAGGTTGGAAAGCAGCACGGTGGTCGTGTCGTTGTTGTTTTCGACGACTTTCGCCTGAATCGGCATTCCGTTGCCGTCAACCCAAAGCTCGGCTGATTTGTATTTCTGCGCCGTTTTCGGCTTCAGTTCCAGATGCCAGGTTTCGATTCCGCCGCTGACCGTTTCCTTACCGAGATAGGTGACGGCGTAATTGGCGTTCAACTGCTCTTTCGACATATTCATAAAAGCCAGCGCGTTGTTGGCTTTACCGCCGCCTTTGGCGTCTTTCGCGCTGCCGGTAATCGCCTGCTTGAGCCGCTCGCGGTAAATAACGTATTGACCGTTGACGACCGAAAGCGTTTCCTTCGCCGGTTTCGTCCAGTCAATCCGCACCAGCGCGTCGCGCCCTTTCGTCGGCAGATAAACGGTCGTTCCTTCGTAAGTGTCGCTTTCCTTTAAAACCGAATCGAATTTGACCATCCTGACATCGGCGCGCAGCGAAGTCAGACTCTTGCGATGCGCTTCCATGCGTTTCAAAACTTCGCTTAAGCCGCCCTGCGCTTTTGTTTCAGTCACGACAAAAGCATTGAAAAACAACGCCACGGCGATTGCCGCAAAACCTAATCTGAAATATTTTTTCATATAATAAATAACTCCTCGATAACTCTAGTTTATGCTTTGATGGTAGGTCTTTTTGATTTGAAATTTCAAATTCCAAATCTATCATTTGAAATTATTCAGCGAATGTCAATTTCATAGAAAACTTCGCCGTTTTCGTTCTGGCGCTCCTGCCACCGGACGACTTCGGCGTTTTCGTTTCCGCTCAGCTGCTTTACTTTTTTCTCCAATGCGCCTTTTTCCGGCGAAAAATCTTCCTTTTTGACGATAAGACGCGCCGTTTGGGTTGCAAGTCTTTCCCGTTTATCAAACCAAGCCTTCGGCGTCAGAAAAATAAACGCGATGATTAAAAGACAAAAAACGTCGTATTGCCACGTGCCGCGCCCGTAATTCCACTGAATGATGTCTTTTAACATAGCCGTCAGCGATTAGCCGCGAGCGGTCAGCATTCTTTCCGCCGCGGCTTCCCGCTTATTCATTAACCTTCAACAATCTTCCCGTCCAGCATACGGATAATCCGGTGACAATTAGCGGCGGCTTCCGGATTGTGCGTAATCATTAAAATCGTCTGCCGGAAACGGTCGTTTAATTCCCTGAACATATCCAAAACGATTTTTGAATTTTCCGTGTCGAGATTTCCCGTCGGCTCGTCCGCCAGAATAATCGCCGGACTGTTGACGATTGCCCGCGCCAGCGCGACGCGCTGCTGCTCGCCGCCGGAAAGCTCCAGCGGTTTATGATGCATCTTGTTTTCCAGCTTCAAAAGCCGCAAAACTTCGTGACGGCGCTCGGCGCTGCCGTCGCCGTTGCCGGAATGAATTCTTTCCGCCAGACGCAGATTGCCGTCCGCCGTCAAAGTCGGAAAAAGATTAAAGCGCTGAAACACAAAACCGATTTTACGGCGGCGAATATCGGTGCGCTGCGCGTCGGAAACCTGCGATAAATCTTCGCCGTCAATCAATATTTTCCCGCTCGACGGGCTGAGAAGCCCGCCGAGCAGATGCAGAAGCGTCGATTTTCCGCAGCCCGAAGGTCCCATAATCGCCACGAATTCGCCTTCTTCGACCGCTAAGGAAACGCCGCGCAGCGCCGGAACTTCCATCTTCCCGATTTTATAATTTTTAGTTAAATCTTCCGTTTGTAAAATTGTTTTCATTAAAGCAAATTTTTATAAAAACACAGATTAACACAGAGTTTTACAAGTAAAAAGTGATAAGTGATAGGTGATAAGGAAATCAAATTCTTCCTTATCACCTATCACTTATCACTTATCACTTGTGTCTTACTTGTTATTGGGCGTCGGGCTTTTTTTCGTTTCCGCTTGAATTTGCTGCGTTTTCATCTCCTGGAGCTTGTCGTCCAGATTGACTTCGGGCAGATTCCAGCGATTTTCCAGCACAAATGCCGTCTGCGGATAGGTTTTGCCGATGGAAACTCCGGTCGGGTCTTGATAGGTCAGGCTCATTTTATATTTTTCTTTCGGGCGCGTGACCATAATCCGCAGCGGCAGTTTTTTGTAATCGGCGCTGTCGGTCAAATCGCCTTCGCTGCCGTAGACGATGTCCGAATCGATATTGCCCGCAGCGTCGAAAATCTGCTGGCGCGCGAGCCTGATGCCGCCGACGCGGTCAAACCAGAAGCGGCGCGAGATTTTCATCGTGCCATCCGCCTGTTTACTGATTTCGTCTAAAAGATAATAGCCGCGCAAGACCCAGCGCAAAGGCGATTTTTGTTTGGCGTTGATGTCGAATTCTTCCTGAAAAATCTCGCTCTGGACGTAAACGTTGGCGGCGGTATCGACCGGGCGCAGCAGCAACGCTTCGGTAAAATGCTGCGGGCGCAAGTTGGCGAAAGCGTTGATGTTTTGCTTGAGCATCTTCGTCGAATCGCCGTTTTCGATTTTGTCTACCTCTTTTTGCAGAGAGGTATAATCGGCTCCGTTCGTGCCGAGCACGAATTTTTTATATTTGCCGCTGCCGCCGTCTTCCAAAATCGCCACGCGGAATTTCTCGCCGTCCGAAGTCATCTGCGCGACATCCGTTTTGATAACCATAATCTGCACTTTCAGCAGAATATTTGCCGGTCGCTGGACGACGACTTCGCCGTCCGCCGTTTTGTATTTTTCGGCGATGCCCAGCTCGGCAAACGAATTATCTTCAAATTTCAAATCCACTTTCGCGCGCATCGAATTAACGCGCGCAAAACGATTGACTTCGCCGAGCAGATATTCCTGATTGGCGTTTTCGGTTTTCAGCAGAGTCGCGCGGGCGACTTTGTCTTTCGGCGTGATGCAGCCGCTTAAAAATACAACCGATAAAGATAATAAAATTAAAAATAATGGCAGTCGGGCGCCTTGTTTCTTCCACATCAGACGGTTGTGATGTTTCAAACAATGGGCTTGTTGTCTCAAAAATTCTTTTACTTCCGTTTCCATAAAAGCTGAATAAAACCTTATTAAATCGAAGATAATAGCACGCGCGCGGGCGTTTAGCCTAACAAACAAAGACGCGAAGTCGAGAAGCATTTTGCTTTCCAACCCCGCGTTCGTCCCTTTTTGAGTTTAAATTTACCTGCCGAGAACGGAGCGCGTCAGGTAATCCTGCATCGTAAAGGCAAACATAATCGCCAGCCAGAAAAATCCGGCGAGCGCCGTCAGCCAGATAAGACGCGGCATCCAGCGCACGTGCATAAAGAACAAGACGACCATCGTCATCTTGGCAAAGGCGATTAAAAGCGCGACCAGCGTATTCGCGCCCGGAAACAATCTGCTGTCCAAATCGGTCAGGGCGATATAGTAAGTGACAATCGTCATCACAAACAAAAAGGCAAAAACGCCGACGTAACCGAGAATGCCGATATGTTCCGTGTGCTCTTCCGTATGCTCGTTGTGTTCTTCCGTATGATGTTTAGCCATAACAAATTAAATGTATTTTTAAAATTAAAACTAATGTCCAGCCACAAAATGTCTGCCGAGCAGATAAAGCAGCGGGAAAAGAAAAATCCAGACGATGTCGACAAAGTGCCAGTAAAGTCCCGATATTTCCACCGGCGAATAATATTCGGCGCTGAAAGTGCCGCGCCAGGCTTTGTATAAAAGCCAGGTCATAATGGCTAAGCCGACAATCATGTGCAGCGCGTGCAAGCCGGTCATCGTAAAGTAAATCCAGAAGTAGATGCGCATCTTGTCGCGGAATCTGTCGGGGTCTATCTCGCCCGAGTTGCTTAAGTAGCCGAGTCTCTCGGATTCGGTCAGGTGCGCCCTTTCCTGCGCGAGCAGTTTCAAATCTTTTTCTTTATCAATCTTAAACTCGCCGCGCGGGTTGGCGTGGTCACTGCCCTCGGAATGCGGCGTTTTGAGAGAAGTTCTCTCCTCGCTCGCCGGCTCGACGTGGTTTGTGCCGACGTGTTCCGCCTCTCCCGGGATGCGTTTATTCCAGCCGTCGACCGGAATCAGACCGTGATTGTATTTATCGGTGTATTCAATCGCTTTGACGCCGAGAAACGTCGCGCCGAACAGCATCGTGATGATAATCATCAAAACCTGCATATTGCGATTGCCTTTCTGCGCGTAATAAACGCCGAGCGCCATCGTCAAGCTGCTG
Organism: Pyrinomonadaceae bacterium; assembly: GCA_036389695.1. GTDB lineage: Bacteria > Acidobacteriota > Blastocatellia > Pyrinomonadales > Pyrinomonadaceae > JALZHR01. The sequence goes on along the minus strand of DASVWG010000122.1, from coordinate 189 downwards.
ACAATCAGCACGAGCGTATTCAAACCGCCCAGGAAAGCGTCAAGGTGATTGCTCGCCGCCGCAAACGCTATCGGATATTTCGAGCGAAACACGAGATAAACCGTGAAAAGCCCGCCGAAGAACATGATTTCCTGGACGAGAAACATCCACATTCCGATGGAAGCGGATTCCTGCTGCTGCCCCATGTCT
>DASVWG010000121.1:0-8131 GCA_036389695.1 Pyrinomonadaceae bacterium | reverse complement strand
CTACCAGTAATTTCGCTAATGTCAAATTTTTTCGGGAATGTCGAGGCAGAAGCCCGCGCGTCAGCAAAGGCGGCGAAAACGCAAAACGCAAAGTGCAAAATGCAAAATGAAGAAAGTGTTTCTATTTTGCATTTTGCACTTAGCGTTTTGCATTCGATTTCGCCCTTGCTGACGCGCGGGCTTCTGCTTCAGTCGTTCAATTATGAAAAATAAAACGCCCTGAACTATTTCTAATTCAGGGCGTTTTATTCAGTAATCAATTACTCGCTTACTTGCATTTCGAGTAACCGCAGTCGCGGCAGAAATCGCAGCCCGAAGCGTGTTCGAGCTGTCCTTTGCATTCGGGACATTCGCCGATTAAATTCGACATCTGCGCGTTTTCGGCGTAGGCGACGACTTCCGGCGTTTTGACGGTCGCCGCTTTGCTGATGGCGCGTTCGGACGCGGGCATATTTTTCAACCGGCGGTCGGTTAAAAGCAGGCATTCGGCGACGGCTTGTTCCGGCGAAGTCAAAAGGCGCTCGTTAAACCATACCGCGTGCGTCGCCGTGACTTTATTCAAGCTGCGCGCGACTTCTTTGAGTTCAAAACCGCCGCGCAGCATTTTCGAAGCGAGCAGTCCGACGCCTTCCGAAATCGGTCCGGTCGCGAAAACTTCCAGAACGCGCTCGCCGTCGTGATTGACCGTGACATACAAATTGCGCTCGTCAAACGGAATGCGCCACGTTGCGCCCTGCAATTCGCGCGGTCGGTCAAAGCGGTTGACCGTCACGGATTTGTGCGGCGTGGCGCTCGGTTTCGCCACGGCGGTTTGCGGCGCGGTGACAGTTTCGGTAATCTGCGCGACTTCCGGCATAAAATCGGTTTCGACGGCGACGGTGTGCGTTTCCGCTGCGGCGGCTTCGCCTTTCTTTTCCTCCGTCTTCATTGTAGTCAAAACCTGACCTTCGCGCGAGCCGTCGCGATAATACGAGACGCATTTGCAGCCCAAATCTTTCGCCAGACGATAAAGCTCATCGACCGATTCGATTGTGTCGTCTTTCGCGCCGTTGCAGGTTTTCGAGACGGAATTGTCCACGTGTTTCTGCGCGGCGGCAAGCACCTGCACGTGTTGTTTGGAAGTGATGCCGAGCGCCGAGATAAAATACGGCGGCAGCTTGTCTTCGTTTTCGACGACGAATTGCGCGGCTTTGCGGATTGATTCCTCGTCGGTCTGGTCAACCGCGATGCCCAGAGCTTCAGCCGCCAGCGTGTGAACGTAAGTTCGCGTTCCAATCGTGTCCTGACGAACATAAGCCCACGAAAAATTCGGCTCGATGCCGCTCGAAGTTTCCGCCACGAGCGAGATTGTTCCGGTCGGCGCAATCGTCGTCACTTCATAATTGCGCGGCGTGATGGCGACGTCTTCGGGAATTCCGATTTCATTGCGCAGGAATTTCGTATAAGCTTCGCGGTTGGCTTCAAATTCGGGAAACGCGCCTTTTTCCGCGCCTAATTTTAAGCTCGCGCGCCACGATTCGCGGCGGACGAAGCCCATCACTTTTTCCATCAAAGCAATCGAATCGGCTTCGCCGTAAGTGATTTTGTGTTTCAGACACAAATCGGCAAACCCCATAATTCCCAAACCGACGGGGCGCGTTCTTTTAACCACGTCGTCGATTTCGGGAAGCGGGAAATGTCCGGTGTCAATCACGTTATCCAGAAACTGCGTGCAGAGATGCGTGGCGTTCGCCAGCCTGTCCCATTCGATGCATTCGTCCGGGTTCGTGCCGTCGCCCTGTTTTTTATAAAACTTCGACAAATCAATCGAGCCGAGATTGCAGGAATTCGAAAAATGCAGAAACTGCTCGCCGCACGGATTGCTCGCGTAAATCGGTCCCATCGAATTCATCATATGGTTGTGACGATTTACTTCGTCGATAAAAGCGATTCCCGGTTCGGCGTATTTGTGCGCCGAAGCGATGATGCGATTCCAGATGTCGGGCGCGTAAATCATTCCTTCCTGCGGCGGCGCTTCAATCGTGCAATCCGACAAATCGGCGTTTTCAAAAGCAAGCCTGTCGGCGAAAGTCACGGTTTCGCCGTTCGGACGACGATAAATCACGTAATCTTTTCCGGTTACCGGGTCAAACACGGCTTGCGTCCATTTTTCGCCCGCGAATTCGGTCTGAAACCACTGCCGGCGGTCAACCGCTTCCATAAATTTGTCCGTGACGTTGACCGAGATGTTGAAATTGGTCAGCGAGTGCTGGTCGTTTTTCGCGTGGATAAAGCGCAGAACGTCCGGGTGCGTGACGCGCATCATGCCCATATTCGCGCCGCGCCGGACGCCGCCCTGTTTGACGACTTCGGTCATCGTGTTGACGATGTTCATAAAAGAGACGGGACCGGAAGCGACGCCGCGCGTCGAATTGACCATCGCGCCGGCGGGGCGCAAAAATTCGTAAGTCATTCCGGTTCCGCCGCCCGTCTGGTGAATGATTGCCGCCGCCTGCGCGTGTTCCATAATCGCGTTGATGGAATCCGGCACGTTCAGAACGAAACACGCGGCGAGCTGTCCGAAGGGTTTGCCCGCGTTGACGAGGCAGGGCGTGTTCGGCACGAATTCGCGCTTGAGCATCACGTCCATCATCGAGTTATAAAACAAATCGCGTTTCATCGAATCACGCTCGGCGCCCGCGACGTGCCCGACGACGCGGCGCACAATGTCTTCCCAGGCTTCGAGCGGGTTGCCGTTAGCGTCTTTCAAGCTGTAGCGTTTGCTGACGACTTTTTGACCGTTTAAGCCAATCGGTTTGTATTCGACCGTTCTGGCTGACGCGCCTCGTCCGTTGGTTTTTCCGTTTTTGGCGACAAAAGTGCCCGTTGCGACAGGTTCAAAAACTGTACTCATTCACTCACCTCTCCAAGCGCCGTTTATCAAGACGGCTCAATCTTTAATTTTACTCTTTTATATTTGGTCTTGCATTACGAGAATGCGGGACTGGAAGAAATCTTTTCGATACTTTCCTTTTAGACTTGATTTGTCGAAATTTACTCTCAAGCGCCAGAGAATCTTACAAAAGCTAAATTCATTTGTCAATAGAAAAAACACAATATCTTGTGTTAATTTTTGCGAAGGTCTCAATCCAGCGTGTAACTTAATGTAATTCCTTAGCTTTTACGGGCTAAAGTTTATTTCTAAACCGCAAATATTTTTTTGAGAATTTCAAAATTTGACTTTCGCCGCGCCGATTGCCGAAACTATATGTATGGATAAACTCATTCACGGGACAGCCGCCGGCGGCACAATCCGCGTCATGGCGGCGATTACTACGGACATCGTCACCGAAGCCGTCCGCCGGCATCAAACCGCGCCGACCGCCTCAGCCGCTTTCGGGCGCGTTTTGACCGGCACGCTTCTTTTGGGTTCGAGCTTAAAGGAATTTGACCGCCTGACGGTGAAATTAGATGCCAAAGGCGCGGTCGAAGGAATCATCGCCGAAGCCAACGCCGAAGGCAAAGTGCGCGGCTACGTGCGCAACCCGCTGGCGGAATTGCCTTTGAAACCAAACGGAAAATTCGACGTCGCCGGAATTGTCGGCGGCGGAATGTTTCACGTCATTCGCGAATCGGGCTTCGACATCGGGCTTTATCGCGAGCCTTATCACGGCTCCGTCCCGATTATTTCCGGCGAGATTGCCGAAGATTTCGCGTATTATCTCGTCAAATCCGAGCAGATTCCGTCCGCCGTTCTGCTCGGCGTTCTGCTGCAAAACGCCGAGCCTTACGTCAGGGCTTCGGGCGGCGTGATGCTGCAGATGATGCCCGGCGCGAACGAGCACATCATCACGATGATTGAAGACACGATTAATCACGCGCCGCATCTGACTTCCGTGATCAAAGACGGCGCGACGCCGCAGGACCTGGCGCGGCTGGCGCTGGGCGAAATCGATTTCGAGGTTCTGGAAGAAAGGGAAATCGAGTTTAAGTGCAACTGCTCGTTTGAAAGAGCCGTTTCGCTGATTGCCTCGCTGGGCAAGGCGGAAGTCGAATCGATGCTGGCGGAAGACAAGGGCGCGACGATGACGTGCGGCTTCTGCAACGAAACTTATCGTCTGGGCGAAGAAGATTTAAAGGAAATTTTAAGCTCTCTGGAAAGTTAAGCCGCTCGTTGCGTCCGGCGCTGATTTTATTATCAGCGCTCAAGCGGTTTGGGAGGCGTCAAGCCGCCTGAGCCGCCACCGCTACCTCCGCCTGCGCCGTTTCTAGTGGAAGTCGGTATCGAGCCGCTTCCGCGAAACAGCGGCGTGAAAATCCATTTCGAGTGGTTTTCGATGCCGTAATAAGCGATAAAAGAGCGATTTTTGCTCTGGCTGACGACGCCGATAAACGGCGTGTTGTCGGTGCGGACTTCGCTGTCGTCATCGTCGGTCGTGTCGGCTGATTCCGTCAGGTCTTCCTCATTTTCGGTGTCCGTATTGGCGATAAGTCTGCCGAGCCGGTTAATGACGCTTTGATGGACGTTTTCCGACGTCGGCAAAGCGCCGTTATTATAATTCTGGACGCGGCGGGCAAAATTTATCATCGTCTTGCTTTCGACGCCGACCAGACGCCATTTGCCGTCCTCGCTCAGCGGGTCAATCGCCGCCGATTCGCGCAAAATCTGGCGTTTCTTGGTTCCGTACGGCAGACCTTCGAGCAAATCATCCATCGAGCTCGGAAATTTCGCGCCGTTGTAATGGTTGACGTATTGACGAACCGCCTCGGCGACTTCTTCGCCGCGCCGGATGGCTTCGAGTTCTTTTTCGCGCTGAACCTGATATTGAATGCTCGGCGCGACCGCCATCATCGCAATCGCGAGCAGCGTCATCATCGCCATCAGAGTAACGAGCGAATAACCCTTTTGAGACTCGGCGGCGCGGCGACGCGGCGACGCGGCGACAAAAAATCTCCGTGTCACCGTGTCTCTCATTCTCCGTGTCGCTTTAATTATCGCCGTCCTCATCATCGTCGTCGTCCTGTTTCTGTGGTTTCTGCTGCTGCTGCGGCTGCGGCGGAACGTAGCGCGGGATATTGTTCGGAATTCCCGGAATTTCCTGCGTCTGCGGCAAAGTCGGATTATACGGCATAACGGTCGTGTTTTCGGTCGGGAATCTGCCGGGCGTCGTATTCCGGTCAAACCCGCCGCGCGTCGGCGGCGTGGTCTGTCCGCCTCCGCCGCCCGCGGTGGTGTTCGGGCGCATTATCGCGAGCTTATGGCGGAAGCCCAGATTCGTATCTTCCAGAATCACTTCGCTGCCGGAAATGCTGACGACGCGGAAACGATTGTTCACGGTGCTCGGGTTGACGATATCGCTTAAACGCCGTCCGAATTCAATCGGATTGCCCGGCTCGCGAAAATAAGCCACGTTGTTGTTGCCGCGTCTTGCCAGCTCGACGCCGACGTATTGGACGGTCGGTCGCGGCGGCGACTGGACGCTTAACTGCACCGGAAATGAATATTTGGTGCCGTCCGGTGTGCGAACTTCGATTGAGCGCTGACCTTCGCCCGCAATCAGATTGGCGCTGATGTCAGCCGTCAGCTTTTGCGGGCTGACAAAATTCGTCGGAATCTGGCTGCCGTTCCAGATAATTAACGCATCGGGCGTGAATTTATCCCCGTTGACTTCCAGGCGGAAACTTCTCGAACCGGCGTAGACGCTCTGCGGCGAGACGTAGCTGAGCGCAAAAGGCGGCGGCGGAGTCGGCGTCGGCGTCGGCGTCGGCTTCGGCGGCGCGATAACCTGAACAGGCTCCATGTAAGGCGTCGGCTGGGGCGGCTCGTAAAAGGCAAAAATATTTCTGCCCGCGTCCGGCGCGTAAAACGAGCTGGGCGCGTAGACGACCGGCGTGGTCAGCCAGACGTCATTGACTTCGGCTGGCGTTAAAAGCTGAAGGTTGCTGCCGGTTTGCGTTCCGCCCGATGAAGAAATGGTCGCGGTCGGCGTCGGCGAAATAGTGACGGTAACGTTTGTTTTCCGCCCGCCGAAAAATATTCCGCTGAGATTATAAAAAAGCAGCAATACAGCCAGCGAGCCCAGAACCAGCGCCGCGATGAGCTTCTTTTTTTCCGATGGTGTTTTTCCTTCAAAAATTTTCATAAACGCTTACTGCTGCTACTGCTGCTGCGGTGGAATGCTAACTCCTGCATTTCGTTTAAAATACGCCGCCAGCTCGATATGCAGGCTGACGGTTTCGCCCATTGTTCTGCCGCGCGGCGCCGGCGGTCGGGTCGTCTGCTGCGTCGTCGTGGTCGTGACTTGTCCGGAGTTTCTCATCATCGGATTAACCGCGCTGTTCGGGTTGACGCCGTTCGGGTTGATGTTCGGACGCGCATACGGCTGATTCGGGCTGGTCACGGTCGGCTGCGTGTTTTGCGCGACGGTTGTCGCGTCCGTCTGCCGGTCTTGATTTTCCGCCGGTTCGAGCTCGACCGTGCTGACGATGATAAACTGCTGGCTCGTCTCGATGTCGCGCAGGAATCGGCGCAGATTTTGATACGAGCCTTCGACGGTCATCGTCACGTAGACGCCCGGAAACAAGCTTTGATATTTTCCTCTGCCGCGCTCGTTTTCCGTCTGATTTTCGCGCTGATTGATTTCGAGCGGCGCGTAATCGGGTCCGGTCGTGTTAATCAAGCCGTATCCGGCAATCAGTGTGTTCAGGCGCTGATACAGAGCGGTTCTGCCGTTGCCGGAGACGGGCAGAAAACGGCTTTCGAAATCGTCCACGCTCTGGACGAGCTTGGCAACGTGTTCTTCGGTCGTCGTAAAGTTTTCAAATCTGTCTTTCGAGGTCGCCAAATCCTTTTCCATCTTATCGCGGTCGGCTTTGCGGCTGTTGAGCCGCGCCTGCGCCGGCGTGACGACAAACATATAAAACAGCATCGCCGCCAGTATCGACAATAAACCGAGCGCGACGACGATGTATTCCGTCGTGCCGAACATTCCCAAATTTACTTTGCGCGGGCGACTTTTCGGCGCGATGTCGAAGGTCGGCTGTTTTTGGATAATTATCGTTTCGTCTTCGGTCAAAAGAACCGTCCGGTCTTTTTCATCCACCACGACGGTCGAATCTTTCGTCGTAAAATCGTCGCGGATGATTTCCGGTTGCGTCTGCTGCGGCTGGTCTTTGGGGTCGAGATTTTCGCTCATTTTTACTTCGCTCCTCCTTGTCCGGTGGTGACGGAGGCGACGTCATTTGTTTGTGCCGGTGAAGTCGAATAGCCGAGCGGCTGCGTGTAAATCATACGCAGGGTGTATTCGGTATAGGTAAAATATTCTTTTTTCTGCAAATCCTGCCCGCGCAGCTCAGCCTGGAAAATCGGTCGCGAGTTCATCGTGTCAATCATATTCATCACGCCCTGATAATCGCGGCTTAAAACCGATACTTCCAGTTCGGCTTGCGTGCGGTCGCCGTTTTGATAAACGTTTTCGACATTGATGCGCGAAACGCTGACGCCGCCCGGCAGAACGCCTTCCAAATCGGCGAACAGGCGCGACCAGCCGAAGCTTTTCTGCGCGACGAGCTTATGCGCGGCAACCAGCAGAGTGCGCTGTTCGGGCGTCAGACTTTGCTGAACCTCGTTGCCTTTCGTCTTTAAATCGCCGAGCTGCGCGTTCATCTCATCGACCTGCACCTGCACGATTTTTTCTTCTTCCTTGATTTGCCGCAGCTTCGCGAAACCGAAAATCACGCCGACCATGGCGAGCGTGCAGCACGCCAGCGCCAACAGGTACGGCAGCGTCCGGTTGCGAAAAGGATGCGTTGCGAGATTGAGTTTATTTATCACTTTTTTGGTTTTGGGCTAATTAGTAAATCGGTAATTAATATTGGTAGCCGGAAGCAGGCAATTGGTTGTTTACAATAATTTGCCACAACCGCAAAATGCCTGTTGGCGGGCGCTCGAATCGTCTCTAAAAAGACAAAACGCCAGTTTATCACGAAAAATTTTCCTTGTCTTTGCGCGTTCGATTGCCTTACCGAATTGATTTCACGCGAGCGGCAGAGAATAGTTGCAAAATTTTACACAAACGAGGCAGAAGCCCGCGCGTCAGCAAGGGCGGAATGATTTTAGATTTTAGAATTTAGATTTTCCGTTATTAAAAGA
>DASVWG010000120.1:0-3453 GCA_036389695.1 Pyrinomonadaceae bacterium | reverse complement strand
CGCCCAGCGGAAAGACCGAATAATAAAAGCCTTCGAACGGCACGAATTCGTTCAGCCACGAAGGCTGTTTTTCAGCGAAAGCTATCTGCCCGCGCAAAATATTATGCGCGACGCGGAAAGTGTAATCGTAATAATTCTGCGGCTTCGGATTGCTGAAATAATAGACGAAACCGACTGCCAGAAGCAGGCAGCCCGCGAGAATTTTCTGATGTTTCCGTGATTTTTCTTGCCCTTCGGTCATTAACAAATACAGTCTAATAAATTTGAAATTAAAGACAAATTTTATTTTTCTAAAAATCAAAATTCGGCGCAAATATTTGCGCAATCCGGCGGCTTATGCAAAACTTGTCGGCAAAAGTCGTTCTCTAACCTGTAACAATTAGAAAAATATGAAGCCGAAAATGCGGCAAACGTTTCGTTTCTTTTGCGCCAGCCTGTTTTTTTTAACAATCGCGGCTGCATTTGCGCGCGCCGAGCGTCCGCCGTTTAAAATCTACACGACCGGCGAAGGCTTGGCGCACGACAGCGTCAATAAAATCGTCCGCGATTCGCGCGGATTTCTGTGGTTCTGCACCGCCGAAGGCTTATCGCGCTTTGACGGCGCAAAATTTAAAAATTTCAGGCAGGACCAGGGCTTGCCGCATCGCAGCGTCAACGATTTTCTGGAAACGCGCGACGGCACATATCTGGTCGCCACCAGCGCCGGTCTGTCCGTTTTCAATCCGCACGGCAAAGCTTATCGCTGGAACATTCTCGAATCAAAGCCGGAACAGGATTCCGACGAGCCGCCGCTTTTTCAAACCTACGCGCCGGACACGGACATTCGCCCGAAAAAATCCATCTTAAGTCTCGCCGAAGACCGGCAGGGCACAATCTGGGCGGGCACCGGCTTCGGGCTTTTTCGCGTCGATAAAATTAATGATACGTGGCAGTTTCAGGAAGTCGAAGTCGAAAAAGGACAGGACGTTAATTTCCCTGCTCTTTTTCTGGATTCGCAGGGCGATTTGCTTGTCGGGTCGGGCGCGGGCGTTTACAGACTTTTGACGGACGGCAAATTTGAAAAGCTCGATAAATACGGTGCGGCGACGATTTACGAAGACCGCGACGGCAAAATCTGGGTCGGCGCGGGCGGCGCTCCAATCGGTCTCCGGGTTTTTGAGCGTGACGGCGGCGCGTTAAAGCCCTCTAAAATTTACACGAAAAAAGACGGCTTGCCCGACGATATTTTCCAGTTTTCCGTCAAACAAACTTCCGGCGGACGAATCTATGTCGGGCTGCATAAAGGCTTGTGCGAATTTCTGTCCGACGCAAAGGAAGACGAGCCGAAATTTCGCGTTCTGGAATCAAGCAAAGTCACCACGCTGGCGGAAGATTCGAGCGGCGATTTATGGTTCGGAACCGAGCTTTTGGGCGCGTGGAAGCTGGCGCGGAGCGGCTTTACAAGCTTCGCCGAAAAGGACGGCATTTCCGAAACGGACGACATCCGCGCGATTTATATCAACGCGGAAGACGAAATTTTTCTGCCGACGCGCCCGCAGAAAATTCTGCGTCTGGTCGATGGAAAATTTGAAAGCGTCCTGCCGTCCGGTTTAACCGGAAGAAGCTGGGGCTGGCATTTTCTCGATTTTCAGGCAAAGGACGGCGAATGGTGGATTCCGGCAATCGACGGCTTGCGGCGTTACCCGAAAGTCGCTGATTTCGCGGATTTGTCGCGCACGCCGCCCTCGAAAATTTATACGCGAGACGACGGACTGTTCAGCAGCGAAATTTTCAATCTTTTTGAAGATTCGCGCGGCGATGTGTGGATTTCGATTATCGGCAATGACAACACGCTCTCGCGCTGGGAGCGAAAAACCGACAGGATTTTTTCCTACACGACCGCCGACGGGCTGCCGAAATCGAACGGTCCGCTTTCTTTCGCCGAAGATTCAGACGGCAACGTCTGGTTCGGTTTTTATTTCGGCAATCTCGCGCGCTTTCGCGACGGCAGATTTCAGATTTTCACGGCGAAAGACGGAATTCCCGACAGCCTGGTCGGCGATATTTTGAAGGATTCGAGCAATCGCCTTTGGATTGGAACTTCCGGTCGAGGCTTGTTTCGCGTTGACAATCCGAATGCGGAAAAACCCGTCTTCACAAGCATTTCGACCGCCAACGGGCTTTCGAGCAATCAAATTATTTGTTTGGTCGAAGACCGCTTTCAACGAATTTACGTCGGAACTGGACGCGGCATCAATCGCATCGACGCGAGCGGCAACATCAGAATTTTTACGCAGGCTGACGGTTTGCCGAGCAATTACATCACGCGCTGCGCCGCCGATAAAAACGGCTTTTTGTGGTTTGTGACGCGCAACACTCTGGTTCGTTTTTCGCCGGAAATCGAGCGCGAATCCGCCGCGCCGCCCGTTTTCATCGACAAAATTTTTGTCAACGGCATCGCGCAGAAAATTTCGGCGCTCGGCGAAACCGAAGTGAAACCAATTGAGCTCGAATCGGACAAGCGGCAGATTCAGATTGATTTTTTTGCGCTCACCTTTGGCGCGGGCGAAAATATTCGCTATCAATATCGTCTGGACGAGCAGGATTGGAGCGCGCCGACCGACCAGCAGACTTTAAATTTCGACCTCGCGCCCGGCAAACATGATTTGATGGTGCGCGCCGTGCGTGCCGACGGCGCGGCGAGCGAAAAATCCGCCGTCGCGCAGTTTAAAATTTCGCCGCCCGTCTGGCAGCGCTGGTGGTTTATCCTAATCGCCGCTCTGCTTGTAACCGGCTTTATTTTAATGCTTTATCGCTACCGGACGGCGAATCTGCGGAAAATCAATCTCGCCCTGACCGAAGCGCATCACGCCGAGGAAGAATTGCGGAAATCGCGCGAAGAGCGCCTTGCCGAGCTTGAAAAAGTGCGCTCGCGCATCGCCACCGATTTGCACGACGACATCGGCGCCAGCCTGACGCAAATCGCGATTTTGTCGGAAGTCGCGCAGGCGCAGAGCCGCAAAGGAAACGGCGTATCGGGCGAGCCGCTCAGAAAAATTTCCAGAGTTTCCAATGAACTGGTCGGCACGATGTCGGATATCGTCTGGTCAATCAATCCGGGCAAAGACCATTTGAGCGATTTGACGCAGCGAATGCGGCGTTTCGCGTCCGACGTGCTTTCGGCAAAAGGCATCAATCTGGATTTTCGCGCGCCCGACCGAGCCGGAGAAATCACGCTGAACACAAACGTGCGGCGCGAAGTTTTTTTGATTTTTAAAGAATCGATTAATAATATTCTCAAACATTCAAAAGCAACGCAGGTTTCTATTAAACTCGAAATTTTCGAAGCGTATTTGAAACTGGAAATCAGCGATGACGGCGGCGGATTCAAATCAGAACCATCTGCGGTAGCGGATGGTTTAAGTAGTGAAAGTCGAATCTTAAATTTAAACGAGTCTTTTGCAAACGTTCACC
>DASVWG010000119.1:0-7197 GCA_036389695.1 Pyrinomonadaceae bacterium | reverse complement strand
GATCCGCACTCCGCGATTACTTCTATTTGTTTTTCTCGCCATCGTCGCGCTTTACACGAATTATTATCTCGGTTTTTTGCTTGCCGGTTGTTTCGCCGCGCTTTTGGTGACGAAACAATTTAAGGAAGCGCGAACATATTTTTTGCAGATGCTGATTGTCGGGCTGGCGATTTTGCCTTTGCTCTGGATAATAAAAGAGCAGCTTGCGGTTAACGCGGGCGGTTTTCAGACGGATAAATCTTTCGTCGAAGGCGCGCGGAGTGTCTGGAATCACGCTTTGAATCTGACTTTTCCGACCGAGCTTTCGCCGCCGTCGGAATCGTCAATCGTTTCCGTCGCGAGAATCTGGCTGGCGCGTCTCGGCATTTTTCTGACGGCATTTTTGCTTGCCAAAAAAAGTTTCCGGCAAATTAATAAAGACATTTTAGCCTTAGGCGCAATCTCTTTGGTCGTCGCCGCTTTTTTGCTTTTCGCGTATTTTCTGCTCGGCGATGTTTACGTCGCATTGCGGCATACGGCGGTTCTTTTCGTGCCGCTTTTTTTATTCGTCGCTTTGCTTTTAAGTCGGGTTTTGCCGCGCCGGAGCTGGATTTTTTTCGCCGTTGTTTTCGCTTTTCTGTATCCTTATTCGGTTTATAAAAGCTATCCGCAACTGGCAAAGCGCGGCGATTGGATTCGCGCGGCGCGGTTTATCGAAGCGAATGAAGCGCCGCATCAGCCGATTATCGTTTTTCAAAATTACGACGCGCTTTCGCTGCCGTTTCATTACACGGGCGCAAACCGGATTTTGCCGGACGAGAATTTTTTCGCCTGGGGATTCGAGGAAAATCCTTCGGGCGCGGCGGCGCTCGAAAAACAAATCGAGTTTGTCATCTCGGAAATTCCGCCGGACGCAGAGGAAATCTGGCTGGCGACCGAAGAAATTTGCCAGAACGAGAAAACGCGCATTGCGTGTCAGCCTTTGGAAAATTACGTCGAAGCAAACTACACTGTAGAAAAGCAGGAAGATTTTTATTTGGAAAGAGTTCGACTCTTGAGGAAAAAACCGAGATGACTGAAATCGACGAAATCAGAAACAATGCCGAAGGCAAAGAGCCGGTCAGGTGCGTCAAATGCGACCGCATCATCGACCATTACAACACGTTTCTCAGTCCGACCAACGAAACTCAGGACGTTTGCGCCGAATGCTTGCAGCGCGAGGAGAAAGGATTTAATACGAAAAGCGACTGGAAAAGAGCTTCGCGCCGCGGCGTCATTCCGCGATAAAATATTAGCCACGAAATTACACGAAAGTTCACGAAAAAAACTAATTCTTTCGTGTTTCTTTCGTGTTCTTTCGTGGCAAAAAATATATGGCTGTTAGAAAAATCACCGAATATCCCGAAGAAGTGCTGGCAAAGGTCGGCGCGCCCGTCACCGAGTTTGATGAAGAGTTGGAAAAATTATGCGCCGATATGTACGAGACGATGTATGAGGCGGAAGGCGTCGGGCTGGCAGCGCCGCAAATCGGGCTTAATCTAAGGCTTTTCGTGATGGACTGCGAAGGCATCAAGCTGGTCGCCGCCAATCCCGAAATCATTTCGGCGGAAGGCGAGCAGAGCGGGCAGGAAGGCTGCCTGTCGGTCGGCAAAGTTCCGGCAGTCGTCGTGCGCGCGGCAAAAGTGAAATTAAAAGCGCAGGACGTGAAAGGCGAATGGTTCGAGCGTGAAGCCGAAGGCTACGCCGCGCGCTGTTTTCTGCACGAAACCGACCATTGCGACGGCAGACTTTTTATCGACCACCTGCCGAAAATGCGGCGCGAGATGGTCGTGAAAAGATTTCAAAAAGAGAAGAAATGGAAATAGCGCCGGATAAAAAGCATTTTATCGCCTGGCTGTTCATCGCCGCCTGCCTGCTGAGCGGCTGCGGAATTTCAAAGAAAATTTCAGAAAGAATTAATGAAAACTCGTTTAAAGATAAAGCTCGGGCGCAGTTTAAAGAAGACTTTCCCGATTACGAGGTTAGTTTTGTTGCTATCAGACACGTAAATCAGAGAGTAAGGGCGGCGATGATTTTCTATCATAAGCCCGATGTAAAAGGGACTTTTATCACGGACTGGACATACCGCGACAACGACGAGAACCCGAATAATTTAACCGGGGACTGGCAGTTAGTTGAAAAAGGCGGCGAGAGACAGCTTGCCGTCAGAGAGAATTAGAGCCTTCTATCTTTTTAATCTTTTTGCCGTCGCCAAATCACGCACACCTAAATTTTGCAGCTGCTCCAGCAAATTGACGAAAATTTTCGCGGTCGCAAAAGCGTCGTCGCCGGCGCGGTGGCGGTTTTTGATATTGATTGAGTAATAATCGGCGACCGTGTGCAGGCGATGATTTTCAATCTGCGGAAGCAGCTTTCGGGAAAGCTGGACGGTGCACAGATGCGGGTTCGCGACGCGATAGCTGTCGTAGATGCGCCCGATTTCGTTGTTTAAAAAGCGTATATCGAAATGCGCGTTGTGCGCGACCAGTACGGCATCGCCGATAAAATCCAGAAAATCCGGAATGACTTCGGCAAACTTCGGCGCGTTTCTGACCATTGCGTCGGTGATTCCGGTTAACTGGGAGATAAACGGCGGAATCTGCGTTTCGGGATTGACCAGCGTTTGAAACTCGCCGACGATTTGCCCGTTTTCGATGCGATACGCGCCGATTTCCGTCACGCGGCACGGCGGGCATTTCGCGCCGGTCGTCTCCAGGTCGAACACGACGAAATCCGATTCCAGCAGCTTGCGCGAATCGTGATTGAGCGGAATAAACTCGACCGTTTCTTCATTCAGATGCAGGCGCGGGTCGGTTTCGACCAAATCCAGCACCAGCATTTTCGCCAAATCGGAATCCGGCGCGGAAATACGCATAACAATATCGACAATCTCGATTGCCGACGCGCGACCGCCCGCAGATTGCAGCAATTCAATCGTTTCGGTGATTAGCAAGGACTCGGAAATTAAGTTAGGATACGGATACATCGCTGGATTTATTCTAAACACGAATTTCTTCGCGCCACAAGCGAAACCGTAAAATCTGGCGCGACGAACACTTATTTTGTGACTTTTTATTGAATTTTTGAGGAGATTTCCGAAATGAGAGAAGAAAACATCGAAGCGGTCGAAGCATATTTAAACGCGCTGAAACAAAAAGATTTATCGCTCGCGCCGCTTGCCGACGACGTCGCTTTTGAAGACCCGATAGCGGGAATAAACAAGGGCGCGGATAATTTTCGGGCGTTTTTGTCGGGATTTCTGCCCGCGATTAATGATACTCGCGTTCTAAGTCACGTTTGTGAAGGCGATTATGTGGTTACGCATTGGGAAGTTGATACGACATTTGGCATAATTCCAATTTTGGAAAAATTCTGCGTGCGAAACGGAGAAATTGTCGAAGCGCTTGGCTATTTCGACCCCAGACCGATTGTCGGAAGTTGAGAGTTAACAGGAAGTTGCAGAGAGTTACAGAAAGTTGAAAACAGTTTCGATGTTTCAATCTTCTACAGCTTTCTTCCAACTATCCGCAACTTCCTGCAACTATCTGCAACTTCCTGTCTACTATTTATGCAAATCTTAAATCATTTCAAAGAAACCGGCGCACTGCTCGAAGGTCATTTTATATTGTCGAGCGGCTTGCACAGCCCGAATTACCTGCAATGCGCGCTGGCTTTACAATATCCGGCAGACGCGGCGGAATTCGGGCGGGCGATTGCCGAGTCGTTTACAAATGAAAATATTGAAACGGTTGCTTCGCCCGCCATCGGCGGATTGGTAATCGGTTTCGCGGTCGCGCAGGCGTTAAACGCGCGTTTTATCTGGACTGAGCGCGAGAACGGCTCGATGACTTTGCGGCGCGGTTTTTCCGTGAAAGAAAACGAGCGAATTTTAGTCGTCGAAGACGTCATCACGACCGGCGGCTCGACGCGCGAATGTATCGAGGCGCTGGAAAGTCGCGGCGCGAAAGTCGCGGGCGCGGCTTCGATAATCGACCGTTCGGGCGGACGGGCTGACGTCGGCGTTCCGCGCATCGCTCTGGCGACTTTAGAAGTGCCGAGCTACAAAACCGAAGATTGCCCGCTGTGCGCGCGCGGCGAGATTGCCGTCAAACCCGGAAGCCGCGCGCAAATTAAAGTATGAAAATTTCACCGCAAATCGAAGAATTTTGGAAAGAATTCTGCGCGGCTAATCCTGAGATTAATCCCGACACGCCTTTTCAAGCCTGGCATTTCGGCAACACCGATGCAATGGCGAAAGAATTATTGAATCTCGTTTTGGAAGGTAAAAAAACGGCGACTGCTTCGCTGCCGTGGGAATATGAAGACAAGCCGGAAGATACGCCGATTCTTGATGGCTACAGCGTCGTGACGGATTTTGCGGGCAATCCGAAATGCGTTCTGCGCACGACGGAAGTTCGCGTTTTGCCTTTTAACGAAGTTGACGCGGAATTTGCGTTTGACGAAGGCGAAGGCGACCAGAGCCTCGATTACTGGCGGCAGGTTCACTGGGATTATTTTTCGCAGAGATGCGCCGAATCGGGCAGAGAACCGGACACGGAAATGCCCGTCAATTGCGAAAGGTTTGAGCTGCTTTATCAAAAATGAACTTCAAGCTTTTGATTCAATACGACGGCACGGATTTTCACGGCTGGCAGGTGCAGGCTGGTCAACGCACGGTGCAGGGCGAGCTGCAGAGAGTTTTATCCTTGCTGGAAAACGCGGAAGTTCACGTCAACGGTTCGGGCAGAACCGACGCGGGCGTCCACGCCGAAGGACAAGTCGCCAACGTGAAGCTGGCTAAACAATTTACGCCGGAAAAGCTGCGCAATGCGATTAACGGAAATCTCTGGCGCGACGTGCGGATTTTAACGGTCGAGAAAGTGCCCGAAAGCTTTCACGCGCGTTTTTCCGCCAAAGGCAAAACTTATCTTTACCGCGTCGTCAACGCGCCCGTCATTTCGCCGTTCTGGGCGCGATACGCGCATCACGAAGCCCGACCTTTGGACGTCGGCAGAATGAACAGCGCGGCGCGTTTATTTTTGGGCGAGCACGACTGGACGGCGTTTTCTTCGGCGCAGTCCGACAGCGAAAACAAAGTTCGGACGATTACGGAATTCACGGTCGAATCGCACTGGGACGCGCGCGCCAAAGGCTCTTTAATCGAATTTCGCATCACGGGCGAAGGTTTTTTGCGTTATATGGTGCGCTCGATTGCCGGAACGCTTTTGGAAGTCGGGCGCGGCGAAAAAGATTTTGATACAATTCAAACGGCGATTGTCAGCCGCGACCGAAACTTAGCGGGCGCGACCGCTCCGGCGCACGGCTTGACGCTGCTGAAAGTTTTTTACGAATGAGAACGGATTTTCAAAAGGTTTTGAGTTCGCCTGTGGCGGCGTATCAGGAAGGTTTGCGTTTTTTTATGGGCGAAGGAATCTTGAATGAAACGCTCCGGCGCGTGGCAAAGGATTTGGAAAATCACGCGATTGATTACAGCGTCATCGGCGCGGTGGCGCTGAATAATTACGGCTATCGCCGCTTTACCGAAGACATCGATTTGATTTTAACGAAAGAAGGCTTGGAAAAATTCCGACGTGAGTTGGTCGGATTAGGTTATCGTCCGGCGTTTGAAGGCGCGACGAGAAAATTCCGCACGACTGCCGAAAATGTCACCGTCGAGATAATGACGGCGGGCGAATTTCCCGGCGACGGAAAGCCCAAGCCCGTGCGATTTCCGAATCCGAGCGAAAATCAAATTGAAATTGACGGCATCAAAACCATCACGCTCGAAAAACTTATCGAGCTTAAGCTCGCGTCAGGAATGACTGCGCCCGACCGCTTAAAGGATTTGGCGGACGTGCAGGAAGTTATCAAAATAAAAAATCTGACTGCCGATTTTGCGGGAAAATTAAATCCGTTTGTGCGCGAGAAATTTTTGGAATTGCAGAGCGCGGTGGAAAAAGCGAGATGATAATTTATCACATTGTTTTGCCCGAAGTCTGGGAAAAATTTAAAGACCAGCCGTTTTACGAACACGAAAGTCTCGAAAAAGAAGGCTTTATTCATTGCAGCTATCGCCATCAATTGGACGAAGTTTTAGAGCGCTATTATAAAAACGAGAAAAAAGTCTTGATTCTGCACATCAGCCCGGCGCGGCTCGATGCGGATTTGATTGCCGAGCGCTCGACCGGCGGCGAGGTTTACCCGCATATTTACGGGAAAATAAATCAAACGGCGATTGTCAATATTGAGGAAAGAATTTTAAGATAAACCGAAAGATGCTCGAACACTTCGCCGGAGTCGTCAAACCCAAATCAGAAGAGGCTCAATTGCTGGCGGCAATCGATTGGTCGCGCCTGCCGCAGCACGTCGCCGTGATTATGGACGGCAACGGGCGCTGGGCGCGGGCGCGCGGTAAACCCAGAATTTTCGGACATCGCGCCGGCGCGGAATCGGTTCGCGCTCTGGTCGATACCGGCGCGCGGCTCGGCTTGAAAGCTTTGACGCTTTACGCCTTTTCGACCGAAAACTGGAAGCGCCCGCAGGACGAAGTTTCCGGCTTGATGCAGATGCTCAAACATTATCTGAAAAAAGAGCTGAAAACCGTCCACAAAAACAACATTCGCTTTCAGGCAATCGGAAAAATTTCCGGTCTCGGCGAAGACGTGCAGAAAGAGCTGCGCGCCGCCGAAGAATTTACGCGCCATAATACCGGAACGATTTTGAGCGTCGCTCTGAACTACGGCGGGCGCGCGGAAATCGTCGAAGCCTGCCGGAAAGCCGTCCGGTTTTTGCTGGAAAACGGCGATTCAATCGAAGATTTGCGCGAAGAAGACATCGAGCGCAATCTCTACACGCGCAATCTGCCGGAAGTGGATTTGCTGGTCAGAACCAGCGGCGAGATGCGAATTTCCAACTTTCTTTTGTGGCAGCTGGCTTACAGCGAAATTTACGTCACGCCGACGCTTTTTCCCGATTTTCGCCGCGCGCAGTTTTTCGAAGCGATTCTGGATTTTCAAAAACGCGACCGCCGGTTTGGCGGTATTACAGCATCAAAGGAAAATAGTGATTGATTTTTCCTTTTTTAAATCTAAAATAAACAATGGATTCTTGAGGTAGAAAGATGAAGGTTTTTTTAAGTTACGCACACAAAGACAGTTCCTTAGCCGGACAAATTGCTTC
>DASVWG010000118.1:0-3230 GCA_036389695.1 Pyrinomonadaceae bacterium | reverse complement strand
GATGCAGCATATTTGAAAAAACGAGATTGTCCATAACGAAAGAAAGTCCAAAGTCCAAAGTCTAAAGTCCAAAGTCGGAAAATTCAACCTGACCCTGGACTTTAGACTTTGGACTTTGGACTGATTTTATTTGAGCAGGATTGAGCGCGCTTTTCAAACCGCGATTTCTTTGTCGCTTTTATTCATAATTTTTCACGGCGGCTTTTACCCTGTCGAGAAACTTGCGGTCAAGTTCGGAGAGCGAGTTTTGCGCGTCGAGTTGTAAAAGAATATCCAATGCTTTTTGAAAGTTTTCCCGCGCCTTTTCCCGGTGCGACAGGCGTTTTCCCGCGCCTTCTTTCCCGGCAATTTTTTCGTGCGTTTCGGCGATTGATTCGTAAGTCAGAGCCAGGTTGCGGGGCGTGCGAATATCGGCGGGAAAATTTTGTAAAATGTCCTGATGAATTTCCGCCGCTTTCTCAAAATCCGCGAGCGCGTCCGGCAATAAGCCCTGTTCGGCTCGGGCTTCGCCCAGACGCATCAGGATTGTCGTCATTTCGGCTTTCAAGCGAAAGTATTTGGAGCGTCCTTCGATGATTTCCGACAAAATCCGCCGCGCATTTTCGAGATAAGAAACGGCTTCCTGCGGCTTTCCGGTGTTGGTCGAAGTTTGACCGAGACGCGAAAAGGATTTCGCCAGTTGCTGTTTAGCGCGGATGTTCGCCGCGTCCTGCCGAACCGTTTCCTCAACGATTTTCAAAGCTTTCAGAGCATATTCGTGCGATAGATTGTCATTTTGTTCTTCGTAAACAACGCTGGCATACCAATAAACCGTCCAAAGTCCGGCGCGAAGATTTGTGTCGTTCGGATTGTTGGCGACTGCCGGTTCGAGAGTTTGTATCGCCTTTGCCGCTTGCGTTTCGGCTTCATTTTGTTTTTCTTCCCAGGAAAGGGCGTGGGCAAATTGAATGTGACAATCGGCGAGCAATTTTAGAACGTCCGATTGATTCGGGTTTTCCTGATTGATTTTTTCGAGCATCGCTATCGCTCGTTCGAAATGCGGAAAAGACTCGGAGTATTTTTTGCCGTCCGTGCGGTTTTTTCCGATGTCGTAAACGACTTGCGCCAGCGCGAGCTTCAAACCGGCAGCGCCGGATTGTCCGGCGAGCAGTTTTTCGTAAACCTGCAAAGCTTTCTCTAAATTTTCGGCTTCGGTTTGAGTATCGTTTGCCTGCCCGCGGATTTTGCCCGAGACGCGATAATTTTCCGCCAAGCTTCGCTGCTGCTCAAAATCGTCCGGATTTTTTTCGAGCAATTTTAGTCGAATCAGCCGCGCTTTTTCGTAGCTCTCGAGCGCCGCTTCCGAATCAATCAAATTCGGGTTAGACGGATTGCCCTGCAAATCGCCGATTTTTTCGTAAGCCGCGGCAAGTTCCGATTGCAGATGCAAATCGCCTTCGGCTTCCTGCGCCAGAGAATCGAGATATTCGAGCGCGCGTTTGACTAAAATTTCGCGGGCTTCGGTCGCGCCTTGCAGCCGCTCGATTTTCGGCGAGAGTTCAAAAAGAAGCGCGTTGGAAAGACGGCGCACATCGTTAAATCTTTTCTCCGCCCTGATTTGATTCGCTTCGGCGCGGCGCGCCTGCCAGATGGTGGCGACCACGCCGCCGACCAGGCTTAAAAAAATCAGCAAACCGGCAAAAACCGCGATGCGGTTGCGATTGATAAATTTGGTCGCGCGATAGGAAAGCGTGTCGGGACGCGCCGCGACCGGCAAATCCGCGAGATGACGCCGGATGTCTTCGGCAAATTGCTCGACCGACGAATAACGACGATTCGGCTCTTTTTTCAAAGCTTTCAAAACGATATTGTCGAGGTCGCCGCGCAAAGCCGCGGGCTTTGTCTTTTGTCTTTTGTCCTTTGTCCTTTGCTCGTCCGGTTGTGTGGTGCGGTTTTTCTTTGCTGTCGAAGGACGAAGGACGACTGACGAAGGACGTTCCGGATTTGTTTCGCAGACGGCGCGGATGATTTCTTCGGCGCTGTGTTTTTTGAATTCAAAGGGGCGTTGTCCGGTCAGCAATTCGTAAAGAATCACGCCGAGCGAATAAACGTCCGTGGCGGTCGTCACGCTCTCGCCGCGCAGTTGTTCGGGGCTGGCATATTCGGGCGTCATCGCGCCGAGCTTGGTCACGGTGTGCGCGCTTTCGGCTTCAAATTCGGGCGAGAGAAGCTTGGAAATCCCGAAATCGAGCAGCTTCGGAACGCCGTCTCCGGTGACGAGAATATTTGAAGGCTTCAAATCGCGATGCACGATTAAATTGCGATGCGCGAAAGCGACGGCGTCGCAGACGGTGCGAAAAATTTGCAGGCGTTCTTCCAAATCCGGCTTATGCGCTGCGCAGAAAGCGTCAACCGGCAAGCCTTCGACGTATTCCATCACCAGAAACGGCAAGCCGTCGCCGGTCGTTCCGGCGTCGAGCAGGCGGGCGATGTTCGGATGCGCGAGGGCGGCGAGGATTTGCCGCTCTCGCGCGAAACGACGGCGAATGTCGGCGGTATTCAGCTCGCGCTTTAAAAGCTTGACGGCGACTTGCTGGGTGAATTTTCCGTCGTCGCGCTCGCCCAGATAAACCGCGCCCATTCCGCCGCGCCCGAGCTCGCGAACGATTCTGTAGCTGCCGATTTTTTGATTGATAAACGCGTCGGCGGCTGCTTCGTCATCACTAAAAAAATCAGCCGAAAACGCCACCGCCGGCGAAGCGAGAAATTTTTCCGATTCCTCGTCGCCGGCGAGCAGAGATTCGACTTCGCGCCGCACGTCGTCGCCGTCGATTTCATCAAGAAACCTGCGCCTTTGCGACGGCTCAATCTCCAGCGCCGCGTTTAATAAATTTTCGACCTTTCGCCAATTTTCCGGTTTCATATTACCTAACGCGAGATTTCGAGAGAGAAACTGACATGTCAGAACCGCCTGCGGTAGCGGGCGGTTCAACGCAACCGGCTCAAAAGTAAAAATTAAAACGACTTAAAATGATAAACCCAAACGACTTAAAATAAATGCAAATGTCTCAACTGCTAATCTTCAGCCGTCCGCTACCGCAGACGGTTCTGACAGCTCGCGGTAAAGCCACAGCCGCGCCGTTTTCCAATCGCGCAGGACGGTGCGGGTTGAAACGCCCAGAACTTCGGCGATTTCCTCATCGCTCAAGCCGCCGAAAAAACGCATTTCGACAATGCGCGATTTGCGCTCG
>DASVWG010000117.1:0-11014 GCA_036389695.1 Pyrinomonadaceae bacterium | reverse complement strand
GATTTCGGGATTTACGAGAGCGATTTTTTGCGATGCGTCTTCACCGCCCGAACAATCCATGACGAACAGGCGCTTCGAGACGGCGACCTGCGGCGCAGCCAAGCCGACGCCGCCCGCCGCATACATCGTTTCGAACATATCGGCGACCAGGCGGCGCAAGTCTTCGTTAAATTCTTCTTCTCCGACCGGTTTGCCGACCGTGAGCAGAACCGGTTCGGGATAATGAACGATTTTCAGTAAAGCCATAAATTCTATTTTATAAGGCAATTGCAAAAAGGCAAAAGTTTACAAGGCAAAAGTAAAAAGGTAAAAGGCAAAATTCAGTAGATAAAATGTTTGGTCCGCGCGCCGATTTTCAGCCAGACGGCGAAAGTTTTTCGTTTCGGGAAATCGCTTCGCGCGTTCGCGCCCGCGCGGGAAATTTCCTTTAAAATCTCGCGAATATCGAAATCAAAGCGTCGCAGCAAAAGTCTTTTCGCGGAATTATTAAACGCGAGTCTCGCTTGCTCGAAGCTCGCCAAATCTTTCGCCCAAATTGGCTCGATTTTTTTCGCCGTCAAAAAATCGGCAAATTTAACGGCGTCTTCCAGATGCTTTTTGATTGTCTGCGGCTGAAATTGGTTGGCAAATTCCCGAAAATATTTTTCAAAATCCTTTTGCAGAACTTTCCGCGTCAAAGGCAGAAGTTTTTCGACTTCGCGCAGGCGCTTGTAGAAAAGCGAATCGGCGAAAAAATTAATTTGTTCGGGTAGAAGTTGTCGGATTTGAATGATTTCATCATCGCTCAGATTGTTTTCCGCGCCGATTTTTTGCGGCTCCTGCAAAAATCGAAGGCGCAAATCTTCGTCGGTGAAGATTCGCGCCAGCAGATTTTGCACGTCTTGCAGACTCATTCAAATTTTTTAGTCTTTTGTTCGACGTAAAGCAAGCCGGTCGTGTTTTCCGTCACGCTTCGCGCCGCCGGTTCGAAAGGCTTTTCTTCCAGAAGCTTCGCCGTTTCTTTCGCTTCCAGCTCGTCTGTCGTTAACGGACTCGTTTTTGCTTCGTCTTCCAGAATTTTACGGCGTTTTATCCGGCGTATCTGGCGGATGGCGAATTCAAAAATCAGGTAAATTAAAAAAAGTCCGAGCAGCACTCTTCTGCCGGAAAAAACCATATGGCTCAAAATGGCTAAGATAGAAAGTATAATTCCGGTCGAAACCAGGATTATCAATCCGACGGAAGCAAAGTCGGATAGCCTTTTTATTAATTTTAGTTGATTAAACCGGCTGGCGTTTTTATCGACGGAAAGCTGCGCGACCAGCGATTTTGTCGTGTCCTGAAGATTAAAGCCGCAGAAACGGCAGAAATTTTGTTCAATCTTATTTTTCGCGCTGCAATTCGGGCAAAAAATGTCGGCTTTCGGATTCGTCATTTTATTAAATCTATCAAACAAAATTTTAATTCTGCAAAATATCTCGCGCCGTTTTCAGCTCTTCTAAAATTTCCGCAAACGGCGGAAAGTTTTCGTCGCGCTCCAGAATCGCGCCTTTGATATTAGATTTTACGCAAACTTCGCGAAAAACGTTCCAGATTTCCGCTTCGGTTTTGTGCGCGTGACCGTCAATCAAAAGATTTCCGTGACGGTGCGAGCCGACGAAATGAAGCTGAACGATTCTGCTCGCGGGCAGTTTTTCCAGAAATTCGCGCCAGTCATAATTGTGATTGACCGAATTGATATAAAGATTCGTCACGTCGAGCAGCAAACCGCAATCGGTTTCCTCGATTAATTCCGTGATAAATTCCGCTTCGTCCATTTCCGAAAACGGGAAACGAACCATATATGTAATATTTTCAAGAATTAGAGGCGTTTCGATAAATTCCCTGACGCGCCGGATATTGCGTTTTAAAACTTCCAGACTTTCGCGCGTAAAAGCGAGCGGCGCGAGATGCCCGATGTCCACACCGCCGGATTTGGTGAAACAGATATGCTCGCTAAACCACGCGGGCTGCACGTTTTCGACCAACGCCGCGAATTTTTCCAGATATTTCGCGTCCATGCCTTCCGCGCTGCCGAGCGAGAGATTCAAGCCATGCGGCACGAGCGGAAAATGCTGTTTGAGCAATTCGAGTTCTTCCAGCTTCGCCGCCGTCGCGTCCAGATAATGGTCAGCCGTGATTTCGAGAAAATCAATCTCCGTCCGATGCAAAAACAAATCGGCGCGAAACTGCTCGCGAAAGCCGATTCCGACGCCGAGTTTGGGAAGATTTTGCATAGCTAAAGGGAAATTTTAACAGGATGGACAGGATAGACAGGATAAATTGCTTTTCAATTCAAGATACGAGTTTTATTTCAAACTTAAAATTAAGAAAGTTCCCATCCTGTATATCCTGTTCATCCTGTTTGCATCTCACTTTACGAACAACCGCCGCCGCAGCCGCCGCAGCCGCCGCCGCAACCGCCGCCGCTCGATGACGAGCAGCTTGAACCGCAGGACGAGCCGCACGAGCTTCCGGCTGCCGCTTGATTTTGCGCTCTTTGAAATGCCTGGTTGTAATCGTCGTAAACTGTTCCCGCCAGAATCGTTCCGCCGAAAATGCCGACTCCCAGAAGCAGCGGGTCAACTCCGGCAAACTGCGCGCTCGCAACATTTGTTTGAACGGCTTGCCGCTCCGATTGATATTGCAGTTTGTCGAAAGCAATCTGCAATCTTTCCAGATAAATTTTGCCGAGCGCCGTCAAACGCGGCGCTCTGGCGACGGCGAAGATTATAAAAGTTGAAATGACGGCTAAAACGACAATGCCGATAACGTTTGTGTAACCGTGCAGAAGCGCCGCCGTAAATTTGTATGCGCCCAAGCCCAGAATCAGGAGCAAAACGACGTTTCTCGCGCGCTTGATGCGGCTTCGCGTTTCGTCGCCGGTTAAAAGCTGCTGCTGTTCGAGACGCGACTCGTAAATGCCGTAATAACGGTCTAAAGCCTGCGTCAAACCGTAGCCCTGAAAAATTTCCTGCGGCTCGCGCGACGTGCCGAACCATTTCAGAACGTCCTGCTCCATCTCGTCCAAGCCGCGCCGGTCGGTTTTCTGCTGGTTGCGATGAATGCGCGAATTTTTGCCTTCGTTCTGGAATATCAGAAAATCTTTTTGCCTGAGCGCAAAGATGGTGGCGCGGGCGACCTCGTTCATTCCGCCGCGCAGATAAGCGATTTCATACGGGTCAACGTTTGGCGGAATCGGCGGCACAGCCAGATTCGCGGTTTTGTCAGCCTGCGTTTTCCAGACGCCGAAGATGACCAGCGAGAAAATTATAAACAGGCTGTAAAAGACTAAGAAAATGACGCCCGGCAGATTCGCCAGCGGGTTATCAAACAGGAAGTCCATTCGGTAAATTTCCTCCTCGCGCTTATTCTAACCACTTTTTATTACGAATTGCCAGAAGCTTCGGTTCGAAATGTAACAAAGATTTAACTTGAGACGCGGAGAAAGGGAGACGCGGTGACACGGAGAAAGACCGACCGGCAATCAATCTCCGCGTCACCGCGTCCGCGCGTCTCCGCGTCTCAATCAGCGTTCGATAAAAACCTGCGTGACGTAAATTCTGCCGCTCGTGGCGACGGCGATGCCGATGCCCGAATCGGTGTAATCGGGGTCGAGAATGTTGTCGCGATGCGACGGCGATTTCATCCAGCCGCGCACCGCCAGCGCGTTCGGGTTATCGTAACCTTCACAAAAGAAAAGATTTTCGCCGATTTTGCTCCAGCCTTTGATGCGCATCTCTTTGGCGCGGTCGTCAACCGCCTTGCCGACGCCGTCGTAATGACTGAAAAAGTTTTCCCGCGCCATTTTTTGCGAATAGGCGCGCGCCAGCCGCGAAAGGTCGGCGTCCCAATTCAATTCGCCCAAGCCTTTTTTGCTTCTTTCCTGGTTGATAAGGTCGAAAATTTCGCGCTCGTCGGCGTCCGCGTTGGCGGAAACGCGTGCGTTTGCCGATGCTGTATAAACTCGTCTCTGCGCGGAAACGCCGGAAGCGAAAGCGACGTTCAGAACAACGACCGACAAAATAAAAAAGCACAAATTTGCCTTGAAAGACACATTCATCGTTTAAATTTTTCCTTCTTGTAAATTGATTCCGGGAGAGTTCAGGTTTGGGATAACCGGATTGGAGCTTTCGGGCTTTGATGCAAAGATAAAAGCCCCGGTTTTCTATTTTTGCCAGAAATTAATAATTTTGTAAAGCTTTTTTATAATTTTCGAAATTTCGCCGAATTTCTTCGATTGAATCGCCGCCGAATTTTTCGCGCAGAGCGTTTGCCAGAACAATCGCCAGCATCGACTCGCCGATGACGCCCGCCGCCGGAACCGCCGTAATGTCCGAGCGCTCGAATGCCGCGAGGTCTTCCTGTTTCGTCTCGATGTCGACGGATTTTAAAGCCTTTCTCAAGGTCGAAATCGGTTTCAGATAACCGCGCACGCGCAATTCCTCGCCGTTCGTGATGCCGCCTTCCAGCCCGCCCGCGCGATTGGTCCGGCGCGTGAACGATTTTGAGCTTTCATCGTATCCGATTTCGTCGTGCACCGCCGAGCCGAAACGACCGGCATTTTCGACGCCTTCGCCGATTTCGACCGCTTTGACGGCTTGAATCGACATAAACGCCTGCGCGATGCGCCCGTCGAGCTTTTCCGACCAAGAAGTGTGCGAGCCTAAACCGACGACCACGTTTTTCGCCACGACTTCGAAAATTCCGCCCAGCGTGTCGCCTTCTTCTTTCGCCTTATCAATCAATTCCATCATCGCTTTTTCGGCTTCCGCATCGGCGCAGTTCAAAGGCGAATCTTTTTCAATCGCGCAGATTTCTTCCCAAATTTTTTCCAGAGGTTTTTCGGGCACGCCGCCGAGCTTTATGACGTGCGAGCGGATTTCGATTTCGAATTTTTCCAGAAGCTGTTTGGCGATTGCGCCGCAGGCGACGCGGGCGGCGGTTTCGCGCGCCGAAGCGCGTTCCAGAACGTCGCGCAAATCTCTGGTTTGAAATTTCTGACCGCCCGCCAGGTCGGCGTGACCGGGACGCGGGCGCTTTACCAGTCGCGCGTTTTTCGGCTCGCTCGCCAATTTTTCCGCCGACATAACTTCCGTCCAGTGAACGAAATCGCGATTTTCAATCATTAAAGCGACGGGCGAGCCGAGCGTTTTTCCGTGACGCACGCCGGAGAGAATCTCGATTTTATCGCTTTCGATTTTCTGCCGCCCGCCGCGACCGTAGCCTTGCTGGCGACGCCAAAGCTCCCGATTGATTTTCCCGACGTCGATTTCCAAACCCGCAGGCAAGCCTTCGACAATCGCCGCCAGAGCTTTGCCGTGTGATTCGCCCGCCGTTGTAAAACGAAAATTCATAAAATTAATTAGCGGCTGATTTTCTCTGATTCAAAATCGGGCGAATGACAATCAGAAAAACGCTCAGCAAAATCAGAAGCCCGCCAAACAAAGTCTGCAATCCCAATGTCTCGCCGAAAAATCCGCCGATAATCACCGCGACGAGCGGCGTAACAAAGGCAATCATCATCGCCCGCGTGACATCAATTTTAGTCAGAAGCCAGTAATAAAGCCAGAAAGCGGTGATTGAACCCATAATCGCCAGATACAAAACGCAAACGATTGCTTTCAAACTCCAATGAAACGCGAGCGGATTGCCTTCGACGCTCAAGCCGACAAACCAGAGCGTAATGTGACCGACCAGCATTTGCCCGAAAACCATGCTCGCCGGATGCATATTCTGCCCTTTCGCCTTCGTCAAAACGCTGGCGTACGACGCGCCCATCGCGCCGACCACAACCGCCGCGCTTCCCAGAAAAGCCATCTGCCCGTTCAGCGTTAATTGCTCGCGAAAAATTACGCTGACGCCCAGAAGACCGAGCACAATCGAGATGATTTTCAAGCCCGTAATCGATTCGCCGACGTAAATGCGCGCCAGAATCAAACCGAAAGCCGGAATCGTCGCCTGCAAAACCGCCGCCAAACCGGAGCTGATATGCTGCTCGCCCCAAAAGAGCAGCCCGTAATTAAAGAAAAACTGCAAAAAACCCGTGACGAAAATTATAATCCACGCCGCGCGACCTTTTGGAAACGGAATTTTCTGCTGCCACAGCAAAGGCAAAAGCAGCACGCAGGCAACCGTAAATCTTATCGCGGCAAAACTTACGGGCGGCAAATCGTCAAGCCCGCGTTTGATAAAAATCCAGGTCGTGCCCCATATGACGCACAGGACAAGCCAGACCAGCAGAGGTTTCATAAGCGAAAATAAAATACCAGATTACACGAATTTTCCGCTGATTGAAAAAATAGGAAAGTTTTTTGTCGCTTTAACTGCGCTCGTAAAAGCTCAGGCTCGAATCGCCCTGCCGCAAAATGCGCCAGCGGCGCAGCTCGCCAATCAGGTCGGGAAGATTATTTTTGTTGTGGTGTTCGGCGATTAAGATTCCGTTTTCGGCAAGCAGCTTCGCGTCGGGCTCGCCGAAAAGATAGAGGACGTCGCGATATTCGGTTTGATACGGCGGGTCGTAATAGACGATGTCGAAAGTTTGTTTTGTTTTGCGCAGAAATTCTTCGGCGTCCGATTGCACGACTTCGGTTTCGGCTTCGGGGATTTCCAGAAGATCTAGATTTTCTTCGATAAGACCGCAGGATTTGCGGGATTTATCGACGAAGGTGACGTGCAGCGCGCCGCGCGAAAGCGCTTCGATGCCGATGGCGCCCGTGCCGGAGCATAAATCCAGAAACCGCGTTTCGTCGTCAATCTGCGGCACCAGAACGTTAAAAAGAGCCTCGCGCAGACGGTCTGAGGTCGGTCGCGTCTGCAAAGAAGGCGGGCTTTTTAAAACCCGCCTTCGATATTTTCCAGCTATGATACGCATAAGGAATTTTCGATTTTAGATTTGCGATTTTAGATTGGATAAGGAAATTTATTTTTTTGAATCACAATATTGAATTTTTCAATTCTGCGATTCCATTTCAAAAAGCTTTGCGAAGTAAAATCCTTATCCAATCGCAAATCTAAAATCTAAAATCTAAAATCTCTCAGGATTTTCTTTCGTAAAAACTCAGCGCCGTGTCGCCTTGCGTGATGACGCGCCAGCGTTTTAACACGCCAATTCTTTCGGGGAAAAACATCTCGGCGTGATGTTCGATTAATAAAAGACCGCCGGGTTTGATGGCGACGCCGCGTTTCAGATAATCCAGAACTTCGTCGTAGTTTGTGTCATACGGCGGGTCGAAATAAACCACGTCCCAAAATCTGCGGCGCTTCTGCATTTTTTTCAGAAACGGCACGACTTCGATTTCGCAAACTTCGCCGTGTCCTTCCTTGATGTCGCAGGCGGCAAGATTTTTCTTGATAAAGCTGCACATTTTGCCCGAGCGCTCGACAAACGTGCTAATCAGCGCGCCGCGCGAAATCGCCTCGATGCCGACCGCGCCCGAACCGGCGCAGAGGTCGAGAAAACGTCCGGCGCGAACGCGTCGGAAAATCAAGCGAAACATAACTTCGCGAATCCGGCGCGCCGTCGGGCGCACTTTCGGCGAAGCCGTGCTGGTCAAAAATTTTCCTCTGTGTTTTCCGTCTGTTACCTGCATCTCGTCATAAACCTTCGGCTTATCAAATTGCTTCCACGGCTCGCTCGGTTTGCCGCGCGGAATAAAAGGTTTGCGCGGCGGAAAGCGGTCGTTTCTGCCCTGAAATCTGTTATCTCCGTCGCGGCGCGGGTATCTTTCATTTGAGCGTTCGCGGTCGTTGCTCGTGCCTGTGCCGCTGCCGCGAAACCGGTTTTCTCGCGGGGGAAAACGGTCGTCTTTGCCGCGAAAGCGCTCGTCGCGCGATTGAAAGCGGCTGTTGTTATCGCGCGACTGAAAGCGGTCGCCGCTGTTGTTGCTGTTGTTGTCACGCGACTGAAATCTATCGCCTCGCGGCTGGTATTTCCGCTCGCCGTAGTTTCGGTCATCCTGTTGTTTTCTGTAGGGGCGGTTTTGATTAAATGATGTTGCCGGAGCTGAGCCGGTGTGTCGTCGGTTTTCCATTTTTTTTCCTCTTTCAAAAGATTGGCGTGAGCTTGGCTCAGGAGGAACAGCCAAAATATCACACGCTAGTTTTTTTTCTTACCAGCCGTTGCAATTTGTCCGAGCTAAAATTGGGTATTTCAGAGAAAATTCAGTCGAGCATTTTGCAACCATTTACGATTCTCTTAAGTTTATAATTGATTTAGAGAAACTGTTAAAGACGAATATAAACGATTTAGACCGTAAAATTCAATGCTTTTTGTCAATCTTGACAAAAAAATACTTATTTTAAATAATTCACGCTTCGAAAAAATTCGGGACAAGATATAAGTAACACAAAGCAAGGAAAATAAAACCACCCATTTAGGTAGATAAATGCGAGATAAGAAAAGATTTGCGACAACGAATTAACACAGAATGTTGGGTATTACTTTTGCTTATGACACGCATAAACCTGCGTTGATTCGCCGCCGTAAATCTTCTTCGCGCCGAAAATTATCAACCGATTCCCGCGAGCTTAAAGCGTGCGTCGGCTTTGGCTGTCTCGATAAGCGCGGAAGTTTCCTGCGTAAAGCGTTTCGTCGTCAGATAAAATTCGGCTTCCTTGCGCGCCGTTTCCAGAATCTCCAGGTCGCGGATGATATTGCCGATGCGAAACGTCTGCACGCCGGATTGCCGCGTGCCTAAAATCTCGCCCTGCCCGCGCAATTCCAAATCTTTCTCGGCGATGCGAAAGCCGTCCGTCGTTTCTTCCATAATGCCGAGACGCTCTTTCGCCACGGCGGTTTTTTTGTCGTTCGTCAAAAGCACGCAGTAGCTTTGTTCGGCGCCGCGCCCGACGCGCCCGCGCAATTGATGAAGCTGCGACAAACCGAAACGCTCGGCGTGTTCGATAATCATCAAGCTCGCGTTCGGCACATCGACGCCGACTTCTATCACGGTCGTCGAAACGAGAATCTGAATGTCGCCTTCGGTAAAGCTCTGCATCACGGCTTCCTTTTCGCCCGCCTTCATCTTGCCGTGCAGCAGACCGATTCGGTATTGCGGAAAAACTTTGTCGCGCAGCTCTTCAAACATCGCCGTCGCCGCCTTTAAATCCATCTTTTCCGATTCTTCGACGAGCGGGTAAACGACGTAAACCTGTCTGCCCAATTCGATTTCGCGAACGATTCCTTTATAGACGCCCTCGCGCTTGTCTTCGCCGACGACGACCGTTTTTATCGGCGTGCGTCCGGGCGGCAACTCGTCAATCACCGAAACGTCCAAATCGCCGTAAACCGTCATCGCGAGCGAGCGCGGAATCGGCGTCGCGGTCATCACCAGAATATCGGGATTGTAGCCGCGCGCCCTGAGTTCCGCGCGCTGGAGAACGCCGAAACGATGCTGCTCGTCAATCACGGCTAAGCCCAGTTTTTGAAACGCGACCGCATCCTGAATCACCGCGTGCGTGCCGATAACGGCGTCGATTTCGCCTTCGGCAATCTTTTGCTGGACTTTGCGTTTTTCCGCCGCGCGGAGACTCCCGATTAGAAGCCCAGTCGTAAAATGCGTGTCGGCTAAAAGCCGTTTGAAATTTCGCGCGTGCTGTTCGGCTAAAATTTCGGTCGGAGCCATCAGCGCGGTTTGATAACCGTTTTCCATCGCCGCGAGCATCGCCAGCAGCGCGACAATCGTTTTTCCGCTGCCGACATCGCCCTGCACCAGACGATTCATCGGCGAATCCGAAACCATATCGGCGAAAATTCTTTCGACGACGCGTTCCTGCGCGCCCGTCAAAGCGAACGGCAAAACGGCTTTGAGCCTTTCCCGAATCGTTTCGCTGATTTCGATAATCGCGCCTTTCGGGTCTTTCGCGCGCTCGCCGCACTTAAGCTGCAAGGCGAACGAAACCCAGAAAAATTCTTCGAAAATCAAACGCAAGTGAGCTTTGCTGCGCGCCGCCGCGTATTCGACGAGGCTGGAATTTTCCGGCGGAAAATGAATTTCCTGAATCGCCTCGAAACGCGAAATCAGCTTTTGCCGCGCGACAAGATCGGGCGGCAGATTTTCCCGAAAAGATTTTTCATCCAGATTCTGCAAAACGGCGAAAACGATTTCGCGCAGACGCTTGGTTTGAAAAATTCCGAGCTTTCGATAAACCGGCACGCGCCGCGCCGTGTGAATCATCGGAAATTGATTGGAATCATCAAGCGCAACTTCTTCGGATTCGTCTTTCGTCCTTTGTCCTTCGTCCGCCGCTTCTGCGTTTTCCTCTGCGCCGTCTGCGGCTAAAATATTTTTTAATAATCCGAAGCCGTCGTAATCGACATCTGACGGCAAAATCTCTAATTCGTCGGGTTTGTTTAATCTTAAAGCGAACGTATTTTTGCGCGCGTCCCATTCCCATCTGCCGTAGGCGACGAAGCGCGTGCCGCGTGTAAAACGTTCTTTCCAGTAATTGACGATGCGAAACGCGCCTTTGCCCGACACGAACCACCAGACGACGACCGGCTTTCGAGTTCTTTCGGCGTCGCTCGCCGTGATTTCAAAAATAAAAAGCGGCGGCGCTTTCGGTCCGCGATTTTTCCCGACCTGAAAACCGCCCGCCACACGGACAAATAAATCCAGCGAGGCTTCCATCCCGTCATGCAAATCGTCAATCTGAATCAGATTCGAGCGGTCTTCGTAGCGCATCGGCAGATAGTTGAGCAAATCTTCGACCGTCGCTTCCGAAGCGTCGTGTTTATTCGCCGTTCCGGCAACCGCCAAAGCCAGTTTGCGCGCCGACGGCACTGTCAGACTGGGAATTTCGTATTTCGGAAGGTCGAGAATCGGAGTCTTTAAGGAAAGCTTCATCGCGTCGATTTTAACATAAATTAAAGTCAGAACCGCCTGCGGTAGCGGGCGGTTTAAGTTAAGAATCTCAAGTCTCAAGTCTGAAGTTTGCCGAGTATTTTAACTTGGGACTTTAAACCTGGGACTTGAGACTTTATAGTTCAACCGCC
>DASVWG010000116.1:0-41361 GCA_036389695.1 Pyrinomonadaceae bacterium | reverse complement strand
AAAGTTTGGAACAGATGGAGAGAAGATAATCCTGAAGTAACACCAAATCTGTCAGAGACGCGCCTTTATGATTTAGACTTAGAAGGAGTAAATTTAAGTTCAGCTGACCTTAGCAACACCTTTATTCTCGACTGTAATCTGAGTAATGTGATTTTTAATGCGGCAATACTACTTCGCGTTAGACTCAGTAACGTTCGTCTTTTTAGAAGCGATTTGCGCAGGTCTACGCTTAGCTCTGTTGCTATTGAGCACGGGAGCCTTGAAGAGGCAACCATAGCGGATACAACTATTGGAGGTGTCGATTTTTATGCCATAGACCTCAAAAATACTGATTTCAGTAATGCCGTGATGTATGCGAATTCGTTTATTAATGTTGATTTAAGTGTCACTAAAGGTCTAAAAAGTATATTTCATGGCAGCCCATCAACTATAGGTATTGACACATTATACAAATCAGCTGGAAAAATTCCTGAGATTTTCCTACGCGGTTGCGGCGTTCCTGACGATTTTATCACTTTCATACCTTCTCTGATTGGAGCGAAAGAGACAATTCAATTTTATTCGTGTTTTATCAGTTACAGTACCAAAGACGAGGAATTTGCCAGACGATTATATTCTCGAATGCGTGACGAGAAGTTGCGCGTGTGGTTTGCGCCGGAGGATATAAAAGGCGGCGAGAAGCTGTTTGAGCAAATCGAGCGGGCGATTCAGGTTCATGACAGGCTGCTGATTATTTTGTCGGAAGAAAGTATGAAAAGTAATTGGGTAATCGAGGAGATTCGCAATGCACTACGAATCGAAGCCGAACAAGACCGAAGAAAGCTATTTCCAATTAGTCTGGTCGATTTTGATGCAATTAAAAAATGGAAGTGTTTTGATAGCGATATTGGTAAGGATTTAGCCGTCGAATTGCGCGAGTATTATATTCCCGATTTTTCCGATTGGAAAAATCACGATTCTTTTGAAAAAGGTTTTGCGCGTCTGCTTCAAGACTTACGGGCGGAAGAAGAAAAGCAGGCAGAAACGCGACAGTGATGGAGCGTGTTCTTTAACGATGAATGCGGAATGCAGAACGATGAATTCTGCATTCCGCATTTTGCATTCAAAAGACACGCTTCATCACCGCCCGCGTTTCTGCCTCTGTCTGATTATTTATTTTATTCGGGAAGTTCCTTCGTATTTCCGCGCTCTAATTTGCCGAAACGCGACGAGGGCAGCCATTCGGGCATTTTTTCCGTTTCGGAAATGCGCCAGCCCATAATTCCCATGACGTCGGCGACGGTTTTCGCGCCTTCCCACGACCAGTCGGGGCGAATCGTGTCGGACGGCTGGTGATAATCGGTTTTTTCCCAATCCTTCGAACGCTTTATCCACGCTTGCGGGTCGCCGGCGGGCGCGCCGAGAAGCATCAGCGCCGGGACGCCGCGCTCGACAAACGAGTAATGGTCGGAGCGCAGGAAGATGTTTTCGTCGGGCATCGGGTCGGGAATGACTTTAATGCCGAAGGTTGATGAAACATCGACGAGCATCGCGCCGAGCGTCGAATGTTCCTCGCCGAAGCCGACGAAGGTTTTCACCGGCGCGTAAACTTCCGTGCCGATGCCGTCGAGATTCAGATTGGCGGCGACTTTTTTGATGTTCCACGTCGGATTTTTCGCCCAGTATTTCGAGCCGAAAAGCCCGTATTCTTCGCCCGTCACGGCGAGAAAAATCATCGAGCGTTTCGGCTTGGTCGGCAGCTTCGTGTAAGCTTCGGCGACCGCGAGCATTTCGGCGACGCCGAGCGCATTGTCCGCCGCGCCGTGATAAATTTTTCCGTTTTCCATGCCGTATGCGTCGTAGTGCGCGCTGAACAAAACGGCTTCTTCTTTCAGTTTCGGGTCGGAGCCTTCGATATAACCGGCGACGTTTGAGGAAAATCCTCTGGTCGTTTTGTACCGGGCGACGATTTTCGCTTCCTGATTCAGACTGAACGGCTTAAATTTATCGGTTTCGGCTTGCGCGAGCGCGTCTTTTAATTTCACGCCCGCTTTGGCGAATAATTTTTCAGCCGCTTTACCGCTTGCCATAACGAGCGGCGGAAGCGGAATCGGCTCGGCGTCGATTTTTTTGTCCCCCATCTGGATTTGCCGCCGTCCGAAATAATCGATATACGTTTCCAAAGATTCTTTTTCTCTGCCGTGCGGAATAAAAATTATTCCGGCGACGCCGTTTTTGATTAAATTGATAAAGACTTTTATTTTGGCGTTGGATTTTTCCCACGCGTCGGCGGAAGCGCCGGCTGGCGGACCGTCGAGCAGGACGACGATTTTTCCTCTGACGTTTGCTCCATTAAGGTCGAAACGCCCGAATTCGCCGTCGATGCCGTAAGCGACAAAAACCATCTCGCCGCTCGCCGTTTTGTCCGTCTTTTCATAAGGCAAAGGCATAAAGGCGTAATCGCTGCCCGTTTTTAAGCTTTCATCGCCGATTTTCAAAGCGGTTTCCGGCGCGAGAACGGTTTCCTTGAAATCGATTTTTTGCAGGTAAGAGCCTTTGTCGCCGAGCGGTTTCAAGCCGAGTCTTTGGAAACGTTCGGCAATCCAGTCGGCGGCTTTGTCGCCGCCGGGCTGCATCGTGCCGCGTCCCTGCATTTCGTCTGCGGCGAGGGCGGCGGTGATTTCCTTGATAGTCTGGATTTTGATGTTCGCCGCTAAATCTTTTTCGGTTTGAGAAAGCGCGGCGGGCGCGGTTTGCTGCGCTAACGCCTGCGACGCGAACGCAAACATCAGCATTAAAGCGAAAAGGCTTTGCACTTCAGCCCTTCGCAGAAAACGAAAAATCATATTTTATAAAACTCCGTCGGTTTAAGAAATTTTCTCAGGTTTGATGCGTCTCAAATAGATTTGATTGCACGATTTACGATAACACAGAGATTTTTTTCCGAGAAATAAACCGTCTTTTTGTCACAGAAAAGATGCCGCGCGATAAGGAATGTAGGGGCACGCCCGCGTGCCTGCCCAAAGCGCTTGCAAAAGCGCTAATCAATATTAATTACTGTAATCTTGATTTTATTCTAAACGCATATTCGCTGCGCTCATTGGGCAGGCACAAGACCTGCCCCTACATTTATTTTGACGAAATAAACAGCGATTTACTTCGTATTTTTCATATTGTTGTTGGCGTTTCCGCCGGAAATCATCTTGTTGTGCAGATTGCGAACCATTTCCAGATGCGCTTGCAGCGTCGGCAGAGTTTTTGTCGCAAAGGCTTTGATTTCGGCGTCCGTGCCGCTCATCGCCTGCGTCTGAAATAATTTGACGGTTTTTTCGTGGTCGGCAAGCTGTCCGGCGACGTAGGCTTTGTCGAATTCCGCGCCCGATAAATTCTGCAATTCGCTCATTGCGGATTTATGTTTGGCGTCGAGTTCGGTCGGCAGCGTCACGCTTTTGCTCGCTGCCAGCGTTTTCAGCTCGCCGTTGGCTTTGGTATGGTCGGTCACCATCATCTGCGCAAATTTTTTGACGTCCGCGTTTTGCGCTTTGGTCGAAGCCAGTCGTCCGAGCTCGACTTCCGCCATTCCGCCCACTGCCGCTTCGGTCATAAAATCCTTATCCGTCATCGCGCCGGACGTATTGGCGTTGGAATTGGATTTGTTATTGTTCGGGTCAGCCGTCGAGCTGAAGGAATTGGCGTTGCCGTTGGTGTTCAGATAATCGCGGTTCATATTGGTCGTATTCAGGTTGCTGGTTCTGTTGCCGCTGTCGCCGCCGCAGCCCGTCAGACCGAAAATGACCAGGCTCATTAAAAATCCGAATGCGTAAATCTTTTTCATAATTTCTCCTTGAAGAGACAAAGCTTGCCGAAAAATTATTATTTAAAGCTCCGGCAAACTTTATCTCATATCATTAATCATCGCGCTTTTTTATTGGCGATTCGAATTGCTGTTCGTGTTGCTGTTATTGTTACGATTGCGCTTATTGGAGTTACTGTTGCTATTGGAATTTGAATTGCTGTTGGAATTCATATTCATATTGTTCATATTGTCCGAATTCTTATTGCCGCCCATATTTTTCATATTGCCGCTCATCGAGCGAGCCATCGTCAGATGCGATTGCAGCGCCGGTAGATTTGCGGCGGCAAAGCCTTTCACGTCGGCGTCATCGCCTTTGGTGCTTTCGTTCGTGAAAAGCTTGACCGCCGCTTCGTGAGCTTTGACCTGCATCTTCATATATTCCATATCGAATTTGTCGCCGGACAAACCCGCTAATTTGTCCGCCATCGCCGCGCGTTTCGCGTCCATCGCCGCCGGAAGCGTCACATTTTTCGACGCCGCGATTGATTTAAGCTGGTCGCTCGTTTTCGTATGGTCGTCAATCATCATCTGCGCAAACCGGCGCACGTCGGCGTTTTGCGATTTTTGCAGCGCCATATTGCTCGTCGCAATCTCCATCATATCGCTCGAAGCCGCCGTCATCATAAACTTACTGTCTTGTTTCGTTACTTCAAAAGCGAATACAAACGATACAAAACCGACCATCGCGAGAAACGCGTAAAATCCAAACATCTTTTTCATTACTTTGACCTTCCCTTTTTAAAATTTATAACCGTGAAATTCCCGCCACCTTGTCCGTACTCCCCGAAACCCGTGAGAGCCGACAGGTGCCCAAAAAGTTTTGCTCAAACCGCTCTGTGTGAGTTGTTTAACGCAAAACTGGTGCCAGGCGGTTTTATTCGCCAGCGCGCGGTTTTCGGTCGTGTTTGAAGAAAATATTTTTGGAATCCGGCGCAAAAATAAAAGCGCGACGCTCAAACCGGAAATTTGAACGCCGCCTTAAAAAAACTGATTTTTGTGATTATTTATTGTTGTTCGCTCAAAGCTCTTTTGAAAAAATCAATCACGCGCTGGTCGTAGGCTTCGGATTGTTCGAGCGAAGCATTGGTCAGGCTGTAGCCCGACGGCGCGAGATTGGTGTTGGTTTCGATGCCCGCCTGATTCGGGAAACAGCTTTGCAGCTTTAAAGTCGAGCTTTGATACTGCGGCGCGTCGACGCCCGCCAGCAGCAGAATTTGCCGGTTATTAATCGACGAAGCGGCAGCGCAGAGCGATTCGTGATTGTAGCCGCCGTTATAATAATAAGTGTAAGTTCCCAGTTGAGCGATTTTCGAAGTGATATTGCTGGCGAAAGGAAAACGCTTGCCGATGACCGAGGCGAGAACGTCGTCCGACATCAAAGGCGCGGAATCCAGCACCATCGCTTTGACGTTTTCGTCTTTTGCCGCCGCCGCGAGTCCGGCGAGAGCGCCCATCTCGACGCCGTAAACGCCGATTTTTTTGCCGACCAGCATATTTTTGTCTTCGCTTTTCAGGCTGCGCAGATAATCGAGCGCCGACAGCACGTCCTCGGATTCGTGACCGCCGAAAGTCGTCATTTGCACCAGAGGGCTTTCGCCGTGCCCGCGCATATCCGGCATCAGAATCGTGAAATTCGTGACCTCGTTGAGCTTCACGCCGAGATTCAGAACGTGCGAGCGGTCAGCGCCGTAGCGATGCAGCAGAACGACCGCCGGCGCGCCCGCATTGCCGCGCAGAAGCCAGCCGCGCGCTTCCGTCGAGTCGCGGTTGCTCCATTTCTCGTCGGTCACTTTCGCGCCGCGCGTGCTTAAACGCCCGTATTTCTCCGGCGTCAGCAGATAAGCCGTTTTCGGCGGATTTGACGAAGTGTGGACAAACCAGATGCTCGCGGCGAGAACGCCGGCGACGAGCAGAACGACGACGGGCAGGAAAAGACGGAAAAAGCTTCGGAAAAGACGTTTTGTGCGTGCCATAATTTTTGGGATTTGTCCTTTGTCCTTAGTTATTAGTCCTTTGCAGGTTGAGTATTTTTGACGATTCGGATTATTTTCAAAAGCGAAGGACAAAGGACGAAGGACGAAAGACTTATATGCAACTTGAATTTGATTTTGGGATTCAAACTGTCAGTCCTACAGAATTCGGACTTTTGGTAAGCTGTTTATGATATTATCATAAGCACCTTTGAGAAGGAAAGTGTTTTTACCGCATATGAAAATAAGATTTTTTGCAGCAGCAGCGTTAATTTTCACCTTTAGCTTCGGCGTTTTCGGACAATTACAGGCGAAAACCGAAACGAAAACTTCCGCCGGAAGCGCTTCGAGCGGGCAGATTATGCCGCTCGCGCAGGTCAGGGAAGGCATGCGCGGCACGGCGCGAACCGTTTTTCGCGGCACCGAGCCGGAAGAATTCAACGTCGAGATTCTGGGCATTTTGCCGAGCGCCATCGGTCCGCGACAGGACTTGATTATCGGCAAATTAAGCGGCGGCGGCGCTGACCGCACGCACGTTTTCGCCGGAATGTCCGGCTCGCCCGTCTTCATCGACGGAAAACTGGTCGGCGCGATTTCCTACAGCTTTCCTTTCTCGAAAGAGCCGATTTGCGGCATCACGCCGGTCGAGCAGATGATTACGATTTTCGAGCAGAACAACGGCGCGAAACGTACAAGCACGCCGCGCGCCGTCTCGTTTGCAGAACTCGCCTCGACCGAATGGAAACCGAATTTTCCGCGCGCGGCGAGCGTCGCTTCCGGCTTGGCGGCTTCGAGCATTCCTTCCATTGCCGGACAAAGCTTTCAGCCGATTGCGACGCCTTTGACGTTTAGCGGTTTTTCGCAGGAAACTTTAAACGTTTTCGCTCCGCAATTGATGTCGGTCGGCTTGATGCCGGTTGCCTCGGTCGGCGGCGGCGCGAAAATGACGCCGATGGAAAAATACAACGATAAAACTTTGCAGGGCGGCACGTCCGTTTCGATGCAGCTGACGCGCGGCGATTACTCGCTCGCCGCTGCCGGAACGGTTACTTTCCGCGACGGCGAAAAAGTTTACGCTTTCGGTCATCCGTTTTTGAGCCTCGGAATGTCGGATTTGCCGATGTCCGAATCGCACGTTATCACGGTTATTCCGAATCTGAACAATTCGTTCAAGCTCGCCGTGCCGGACGCTATGGTCGGCACGATGACGCAGGACCGCAACACCGGCGTTTTCGGCAAGCTCGGGCAAGCGCCGAAGATGATTCCGGTCAAGCTGAATATGCAGACGAGCCGCGACAAACAGGAAACTTTTAATTTCGAAGTCGCGAAAGACGATTTTCTGACGCCGCTTCTCTTAAACATCGCCATTTACAATTCGATTTCGGCGATGGAGCGAAGCATCGGCGATTCGACGATTCAAATCGAAGGCGACATCAAGGTCAAAGGTCAGGAGCCGATAAAAATCGAGCGCCGCTTTACGGGCGGGCAGGCGATGCAGAGCGCCGCCGGTTCGGTCGCGGTTCCGGTCAACGCGCTTTTGCGCAGCGGTTTTGACGATGCGGAAATCAGCGAAGTCACTTTAAACGTCACCTCGACCGACGGCAATCAATCCGCCGTGCTCGAACGCATCGCGCTCGACCGAACCGACGTGAAAGCGGGCGAATCGTTTGAAGTGCAGGCTTTCGTGCGCAACAAAGCCGGACAGATTTTCGTCCAGCGCACGCCCGTCACCGTGCCGAAAGACACGCCTGCCGGAACGCTTCTCGTCTCGGTCGGCGACGGCGGCTCGGTTCAGCAAGTCGCGGCTTCGCGCTCGTTCGTCCCGAAAAATCTGGGCGAGCTTATCAAAACGATTAACGAAATCAAAAAGAACGACCGTCTTTACGTGCAAACCTATCGCGTGACAAACGGCGCGATTATCGGCGCGAAAGAACTGCCGAATCTGCCGCCGTCCGTTCTGGCAACGCTGAACAACGACCGCACCGCCGGCGGCTTCACGCCGACCGTGCTGACCGTCCTGACCGAACAGGTCATCGCGCCCGCCGATTATGTAATCGCCGGTCAGCAGGTTCTGACGATTGAAGTAACTAAGTAAGATTGAAACAGGATGGACAGGATAGACAGGATAATTTAAAACCGGAAACATTGAAGTTTCTTTTTTATCCTGTTTATCCTGTCCATCCTGTTCGAATTTCAGTTAAATGAACAACATCGCGAAATTCATCGAAGCTGCCAGCTTTGCGGCAAAAAAACACGCCGGACAAAAACGCAAAGGCGCGGACGGCGAGCCTTATATCAATCATCCGCTGGAAGTGGCGAATCTGCTGGCAAAGGTCGGCAAAGTCGAAGATACCGACGTTTTAATCGCCGCGCTGCTGCACGACACAATCGAAGATACGGGAACGACCAAAGAAGAAATCACAGAGCTTTTCGGCGAGAAGGTTTGCGGGATGGTTCTGGAAGTGACCGACGATAAATCTCTGCCGAAAGCCGAACGCAAAGAAAAGCAAGTCGAACACGCGCCGCATTTATCGCCCGGCGCAAAGCTCATCAAGCTCGGCGATAAAATCAGCAACATCACGGACATTTTGAAAAATCCGCCGCGCGACTGGTCGCTTGAGCGAAAGCGCGAATACGTCGAATGGGGCGAAAGAGTCATCGCGGGCTTGCGCGGCGCAAATGAAAATCTGGAAAAGCATTTTGACGAGACAGCCGCCGAGGCGAAAAAGAAATTCAGTTAAATGAAAAGAAATTTCGGTTAAATTTAGCGCGATTCTATTTCGCCGTTCGGTAAAATTATCGCTTTCATTTGAAACCAGTCTTTCGTCTTATACATATTTCGCGTTTCAAAATCCGCCGGTTTCCATTTCAGCGCCGAATCGCCGTTAACCTGCCATAAAATCATCCTTTTGTCGGGCAGAATCAGCCAGCGCGACCATTTCGAGCCTTTTTCCGACACTTGCAGAAACACGCATTTTTCCAACTGGTTCAAAATTTCCGCGTTTAAAGCGTTCGCCCCGAAAACTTTCAAATCTTCCAGAAAACTTTCCTGCGCCTTCGGGCTGAAAGAACGGTCGCCGACAAAACGAATCTCTAATTCCGTTTCGGGATTTTCGGCGATATATTTGCCGAGCCATTCGACCGACAAAGCGCGGCTGATTATCGCGTCGATATTTCCGAGAAAGGCGTCGAAAGTTGAGAGTTTGCCTTCCTTATACGGCAGACTGACGCCGATAATCACGTTGGCGGGCAAATCGTTTCGCTTCAATTCGGCGTTCCAGCTCAGAAAATTCCATTTTTGATATTCCGCGTCCCCGCTTTGATACGCGCTCGAAGGCGTTCCGGTATCTATCGAAGAAATTCCGCTGATGGCGGTTTTTCTAACCGTATAGCGGTCTTTAATCCGGGCGAGCTCCGCACCGATTTTGTTCTGCGTTTCCAGTTCTTCAAGCTGCGCCTCGATTTTGTTGTAAATTTCCCGTGCCATCTGCGGCGCCAGATTTTTTCCGCTTAATCTTTCCTTATTTGTAAATTTCTGCGGCAATAAATCGGCGACGGCGCGGCTCAGTCGAGGATTGGCAAATGAATAATTTTTTTCGTTTTCGACGAGTTTCCAGGGCAGCATAAAATCCGTCTGCGCGCTCGAATTTAGCTCTATTTTTGAATTGTCTTTTTTGACGATTTTCAATTCGACGCTCGGGTAATCGTCCGTCCACCAGTCGAAGAGGACTTCGTATAGAATTTTTTCTTCGATAAATTTTATATCGCGGAAATGTTTCAGAAAAAGGTCTTTTTCATTTGGCGCGGATTTTTGCAGGTATTGCGGCAGAGATTTTTCGGCATTGGCATTGAGCCATTCCTGCGTGATGCCGTAATCGGCGAGATTGATTTTTCTGCCCGTATCGTTGAGCGCTTCGAGCAGATTGTCGACGAGTTTCGCGTCGATTTTTCTGCCGTCAGCGTAAAATACGCCTTTCTTTTGTTTGATGAACAGCTTACTCTGCGAATTTTCTCCCAAGCCGCTCTCCCTGGAAATGATTTTTATTGAAGATACCGTCCCGGATTGAGCGAAAATGGAAAAGCCGAAAGAGAAAAGGAAAATTATCGTGAAAGCCGCATTTTTCATACATTATCCGCTTTCTGTCTGAGATGCGTCGCCTTCAATCCACGTT
Source organism: Pyrinomonadaceae bacterium (assembly GCA_036389695.1). Classification (GTDB taxonomy): domain Bacteria; phylum Acidobacteriota; class Blastocatellia; order Pyrinomonadales; family Pyrinomonadaceae; genus JALZHR01. The sequence continues at coordinate 31,384 of DASVWG010000116.1, read as the reverse complement.
TCCCCGCCCGTGTAAACTTCCTTTTTCCAAATCGGGACGGTGCGTTTCAGTTCCTTAATCAGCCACTCGCAGGCGGCGAAAGCGGCGCGGCGATGCGGCGCGGAAACGCAGATGACCACGCTCGTCTCGCCGATTTCCAGTTTTCCCAGACGATGCACGATGCCGACGTGAGCGATTTCAAACTGCGCGCGCGCCTGTCTGCCGAGCTTTTCCATTTCGCCGAGCGCCATCGGCTCATACGCCTCGTAAACGAGATGAAGCGTCTCGCGCCCTTTCGTAAACTGCCGCACGTAACCGTCCAGCGTCACGGTCGCGCCGCATTCCGGCAAACAGACGCGCCGCGCAATCGCGCCGACGTCGAGCGGCTGCGTCGTGAGCTCGAAAAAATCCGCGGGTTGTTCTTTGTCGTGTGTCCTTTGTCCGTCGTTCATTTTCCGAGCGTTTCAGCCGCCGCTGACGGCTGTAAAAATCGCTAATTCATCGCCGTTTTGAATCGTTTCCGCGCCGTCAGCGTATTCCTGATTGACGGCGAAAAGCAGCGAATGTTGTTTGAGCTGCGGAAATTGTTTGAGAATCTGCGCGAAAGCTTCGGACGCTTTCGCCCGTTCCGCCAAATCAATCTCGATTTCCCTTTCGCCGGTCGCCTGCGCCGTCGCGCCGAAAAATAAAACCTGCACTTTCATAAACGTCTTATTTTACTGTCGGTTAAATGATTTTGAGAAAAATCATTCCTGAGCCGGTTCATTTTTTATAACCGCTTGAAACAGTATTATTTTACTTTCCACAGCAAAACCGATACCGCCACGAACTTCGGATGTGTCGGGCTTGATTGCCGTCACCAAATCTCCGTAAAGCTCCCAGCCGTCAGCCAGTTTTTGATTTATTTTGAGCTCCAAATCTTTGGCTGTGTCCGCTTCTAAAAGTTCATAATTCATATTTATATTCTTTTCATAACAATAAAGTGAAAAAGTGAAAGCGTGAAAAAGTGAAAAAGTTTGACGACTTTTATTCATCCGGCATTTTCACATTTTCACTTTTTCACTTTCCGGTTTCCTCTCTCAACGCGCGCTTCAGAATTTTCCCCGTGTTGCCGACCGGCAGCTCGTCGCGAAACTCGACGTAGCGCGGGTATTTATTCGCGGCAAACTGGTTTTTGCACCATTGAATCATTTCTTCTTCGGTGACCGCCGCGCCTTGTTTTCTGACGATAAACGCTTTGACTTCTTCGCCCATTCTTTCGTCGGGAACGGCGACGACGGCGACGAGCGAAACCGCCGGATGCGTCATAATTATTTCTTCCAGCTCGCGCGGGTAGACGTTGTAGCCGCCGCGCAGAATCATATCTTTTTTGCGGTCGACGATTGCCAGATAACCTTCATCGTCCATAATGCCGATGTCGCCCGTGTGAAACCAGCCGTTGCGAAACACCTCGGCGGTCGCGTCAGGTCGCTTGTAATAGCCTTTCATCACGTTTGAGCCGCGAATGACGACTTCGCCTCGTGTCCCGCGCGGAACTTCGTTGTCCTCGTCGTCCACGCATCTGACCTGCACGCCGAAAATCGGCTGACCGACCGTGCCCGGTTTCGAAGGCTTCTCGAAATGATTGAAACAGGCGAGCGGCGAAGTTTCCGACAAGCCGTAGCCTTCCAGAATGCGCAAGCCGAAAACCTGTTCAAATTCCTTCATTACTTCGACGGGCATCGGCGCGCCGCCCGACGTCGGGACTTTCATATTTTCCCGAATCCGGGTGACGTCGCAGCCGTTTTCCTCGACGTATTTCAGAAGCGCCCAGAACATCGTCGGCACGCCGACCCAGAAATTTACCTTTTCCTTTTCCATCGCTTCGAGCGTCGCCTGCGGCTCGAATTTCGGCAGCAGAATGACGCGATTTCCAGCGTAGATGTTCGTGTTCATCTGCACGGTCTGACCCGTAGTGTGAAACAGCGGCAGGGTTATCAGACAGGTTTTCTGCTCGCCGTCGGTGAAATCCAAAACGGGCAGGTGAATGCCGTAAGTCGTCGTGATGTTCGTCATCAGATTCAGATGCGTCAGCTCGGCGCCTTTCGGCTGTCCGGTCGTCCCAGATGTATAAAGAATCGCGCACGTGTCTTCCGGTTTGGTCGGGAAAGTGTCGAATGTTTCGGGCTGGTCGGCGGTAATCTCGGTTAAAGTTTTATGTTCGGGAAACGGGCTCGGCGCGTTCGGCTTAATCGTCATCACGACCAGATGCTCGCACGTTTCCACGCGGTCGAAGCCTTCCTTAATAGTTTTGCCGAGCGGAAATTCGGGCGTTCCTTCAAAAGTAAAAACGGCTTTCGCGTCGGAATCGCGCAGGTGATATTCGACTTCGCGCGACTTGAACAAAATGCAAATCGGCACGACCACCGCGCCCGTTTTGATGATGCCGTAATAAACAATCGGGAAAAAAGGCAGATTCGGGCAAGCCAGCGCCACTTTATCGCCGTGACCGATGCCCATTTCCGTTAAGGCATTCGCCACGCGGTTTGCCAGCCCGTCGAGCTGACCGTATGTAAAACGCATCTCGTTCCAGACAATGGCTTCCTTGTCCGGCGCCAGATGCGCGTGCTGTTCCAGAATCGAAGCCAGATTAAGCGTTGTTGCAGCGTATTCCATAAATTAATTTTAGATTTGCGATTTTAGATTTTAGATTTTGATGCAGATAAACAAATTATAATTTCAAACTATCGCTAATCCAAATTTAGATTTTTAACTCTATTCCGCGACCAATCTAAAATCTAAAATCTAAAATCTAAAATTTCTAGACCGTCATTCCGCCGTCAACCGCAATCGTTTGACCGGTGACGTAGCTTGAAGCCTCGCTGGCGAGAAAAACCGTGATGCCTTTCAGCTCGCCTTCGGCGCCGATGCGCGGAATCGGATTGTTGTCTCTGATGTCGCCTTCATAACGGTCAATCACGGCGTCAGCCAGCCGCGAATGAAAAAATCCGGGCGCAATCGCATTGACGCGAATGCCGCGTCGTCCCCAGCTCGCCGCCAGCTCGCGCGTCAAACCGATAAGTCCGGCTTTGCTGGCGACGTAACCGGCGTAATACGGACCGTTTGCCGACGAAGTAATGCCCGAAATCGAAGCGACGTTGATAATCGAGCCGCTCTGGCGTTTCAACATCTCGCGCCCGACCGCCTGCGCGCATAAGAAACAGCCGGTCAGATTGACGTTAATCACTTTTTGCCATTGCTCGAGCGGCATTTCTTCGGGCATCGCGCCCCACGAAATGCCGGCGTTGTTTATCAAAACGTCAATCTGCCCGAAATTTTCGAGCGTTTCGTCGACGACCGCCTGAATGTCTTCCGGCACGGAAACGTCCGCAATCTTCGCCGTGACGTTATAATTTTTCGCCAGAAATTCCCCGACGGTTTCATCGAGCCATTCGGCGCGGCGCGCGCACAACATCAAATTCGCGCCCGCTTCCGCTAAGGCTTCCGCCATTTCCTTGCCGATGCCGCGCGAGCCGCCCGTCACAATCGCCGTTTTTCCGGTTAAATCAAATAATTCTCGGATGTGTTTCGTCATAATTTCGTGAATCGTAAATCGTAAATCGTGAATAGAAAATAGTAAATAGTAAATAGTAACAATCTGCAATCAGCCGCCCGATATTTTTTCTTTCTATTCACTATTCACTATTTTCTATTTACTGTTTACGATTCACGATTTACGATTCACGATTTATAATCTTCTTATGAGCAAAACACAAAAAGAACTCGCCTTTTTGCGCGATTTGTATATTGACGGCGAATGGACGCTGCGTTTTACCGACATGGTCGACAAGCACATTAAATTTTCCAAAAAAGAGGAAAAGCTTCTCTACATCAATGCCGGAACGGGCAATCACGCGCTCGCGCTGCGCCTCAGCATCAATAAAGACACCGAAATGTTTGCCACCAGCGAGGACGAAGACATCTTGACCATCGCCCGCGACAAAGCCGCCGCCGTCAAAGCGAAAGTCGATTTTTCGATGACGCGCTTTAAAGACGAAACGTTCGACGCGGTTTTAGCCGACGCCAGCTTTGTGCGTCCCGACGATTTGCCGGAATTTCTCGAAGAAGCCGCACGCGTGACCGAAACCGGCGGCAAAGTCGCCGTCTTTACCGTGACGGCGGGCAGCTTCGGCGAGATTTTTTCCTTTCTCTGGGAAATCTTTTTTAATAATGGTTTGGGCGACCACGGCGTCGCGGCGGAAAAGCTTATCACGGAAATACCGACCGTTTCGCAGGTCGAAGAAATGGCTTCCAGGGCGGGCTTGAAAAACATCGCGTCCGAGACGCAAAACGAAATTTTCGAATACGAAAACGGCGCGGAATTCGTCAATTCCACGCTCGTCGCGGACTTTCTGCTGCCGGTCTGGCTGAAATTTCTGAACGAAAAAGAAAAAGAGCAAGTCCGCAAAGAACTCACTCAACTGGTCGACGACGAGGACGGAAGCCTGACTTTCCGCTTTTCCGTCAAAGCCACGCTCGTCACCGGCGAGAAGATTTAGCCACGAAAAGACACGAAAAAAACACGAAATAAGATTTAAGAGGAATAAGCCACGAATAACACGAATTTCACGAATAAAAGAAATAAATAATTCGTGTTATTTGTGTTATTCGTGGCTTATTCCTTTTCGTGTCTTTTTCGTGTCCTTTCGTGGCTAAATCTTATTGTTGCTTTGCTTGCGCGGCGCGGCGGCGGGCTTCTTCAAAAAGCGTCTCGTCGTCTATTTCCGTCACAGCCGGCGCCGGCGGCGCGTTTAAATTCGATACGCTGCGCGGTTCCTGAAGACGTTTTTGCTCCTGTTCCAGACGTTCTTCCTCTTCGGCTTCGCGCATTCCGTCTTTAAACGCCTTGCGGGTTTGTCCCAGCGATTTCGCCAGCTGCGGCAGGCGAGTCGCGCCGAACAGTAAAAACAAAATCGCCACAATTATAAGTATTTCGTAAGTTCCTAATCCAAGCATAAATAACATACCAGTCCTTTGGACGCGCGAATTATCGCAGAAGTTGGCGCGCCCTTTTTTTCATCATAACGCTATTTCCCGAATGTTGCCATTACAGAAGCGTTTTCGGCTTTTAACTTTGCCCTTTTTCCTTAAATCTGTCCATCGTATCGACCAGCGCCGACGTGATTCCTTTTTCCGAAACCGAATGCCCGGCGTCCGGCACGACGATAAACTCGGCTTCGGGAAAAGCCCGGTGCAGCTCCCACGCCGAAGTCATCGGGCACACCACGTCATAGCGTCCCTGCACGATAACGGTCGGAATGTGCCGGATTTTATCGACGTTTTCAACCAGATAATTTTCCGATGGAAAAAACGAATTGTTCATAAAATAATGACATTCGATTCTCGCCAGAGAAAGCGCTTCGTGCTCGCCTTCCCAATGCTCCATCAAATCTTTATCGGGATAAAGCTTCGAGGTCGAGCCTTCCCAGACGCTCCACGCGCGGGCGGCAGACAGGCGCGTCGCTTCGTCGTCGCTGGTCAGCCGGTTGTAATACGCCGCCATAAAATCGCCGCGCTCTTCAAACGGAATCTCGTCGCGATAGCGTTCCCAGAAATCGGGAAAAATCTCGCTCGCGCCGTATTGATAAAACCACAAAAGCTCTTTGCGCCGGGTCAGAAAAATTCCGCGCAAAATTAAACCCAGACAGCGGTCGGGATGCGTTTCGGCGTAAGCCAGAGAGAGCGTGCTGCCCCAGGAGCCGCCGAAAACATACCATTTTTCGACGCCGAATTTCTGGCGCAAAGCCTCGATGTCGTGAATCAAATCCCACGTCGTATTTTCCCGCAGCTCGGCGTGCGGCGTCGATTTGCCGGAGCCGCGCTGGTCAAACAAAATGACGTGAAACGCCTGCGGGTCGAAAAATTGTCGATAAAGCGGAATCAAGCCGCCGCCCGGTCCGCCGTGCAGAAAAACGACGGGAATTCCCTCTGGATTTCCGACGCGCTCGTAATAAATTTCGTGAATATCGGAAACTTTCAGCGTTCCCGAATCAAACGGTTCGATTTCCGGATAAAGAGTTTTCATAATTCTTTGAATCATACAAAATCCCTGCGAAAAAAACTATCGGGCGCGCCCGCCGCTTCGGCTTTTATGGAATGCGAAAAGTTTTAGGCTTTTCTTTATAGAAATAGATTTACTCCCAAACGAAGCGAAAACGGATTCCGCGTTCAGTGGAAGCGCGGAATAAAAGGGGAGCATTAGCTTTTTGAAGAAAAGTCGGCTAATCGCTCCCTTTTTTTCGCAAACGGCGGCGCGCAAAGCCGTCTCTTTAAATCAGGCAACTTTTTTACTTTCAAAAGCGTTTTAATTTTTTGGCGGCTTTGCCGATGCCTTGATAAGAATTTACTTTAACTATTTGATTTTTGGCATTGTAATTGCCTAATGAGCAAAGCGGAATTATTGATTAGTATTTTATGCATTGATTTTTAAATTTTATTCATAGCTGATAGGTGTTGTAATGGCTAAGAAAGTTCTCATCGTTGAAGATTACGAAGATACGCGCGATTTAATGAAATTTCTCGTGGAAAGCTACGGTTATCAGGTTATCGAGGCGGCAGACGGAATTGAAGCAGTAGATAGAGTTAAGCAGCTTCATCCCGACCTTATTTTGATGGATATTTCCCTTCCGATGGTCGACGGATTGACGGCGACAAAGTTTATCCGGCAGCTGGCTCCCGCATCAAAAGTGCCGATTATCGCGGTCACCGCATTCGGCAAATCGTATTATCAAAAGGCAATCGAAGCGGGCTGTAACGATTTAATACCCAAACCACTTGACTTTGATACACTGGAGCCGATTATCAATCAATATCTGGCGGCATAAAAACCGCGATTTCAAATAAAACAAAAAGCCGTTTGAAATTCAAACGGCTTTTTTGTTTCTGTCATTGTCTTTATTTACGGCTGACATACAAATTATCTTTCACCCAGAATCGCCATGGCTTTTCGGCAAATTCCTGCGCGTAATCGATGCCGATGCGCTTTCCGCTCATAATTTCGGCGTCGGAAAGCGTTGCGCCTTCTTCCAGCCAGACTTTTTCGCCGAGCAAATCCGCGCCGTTAAAAGTTTTATCGATGCCGAACGCGATGCAGAGCTTTCCGGGACCTGAGGTCAGATTCAAGTCTTTCATCCGCCCGCGCCGCTCGCGCATAATTTCGATGCCTTCGAGCGGCTCGACGGCGCGAATCAAAACCGCGTGCGGCGAATCGACCTTGCCCGCGACGATATTAAACTGAAAATACATCCCGTAAATAAAAAAAATATAAACCGTGCCGCCTTCGGCAAACATCATCTCGGTGCGCGGCGTCCGCCGGTTGCCGTAAGAATGCGCGGCTTTGTCAATCGCGCCGAGATAAGCTTCCGCCTCGACGATTATGCCCGAAACTCTTTCGCCCGTTTCGGTCGGAACGACGAGGATTTTTCCGAGTAAATCGCGCGCGACTTCAAGCGTGTCGTCGCGCGTGTAAAATTCGCGCGTCAGTTTCATAAGTCAGAACCACCTGCGGTAGCGGGTGGTTGAATGCAGATAGTTTCAGGTTTCAGGTTTCAATTTCAAGTTAAAACAATCAGCAAACTTGAAACCTGAAACTTCGAACTTGAAACTCTAAACTTAAACCACCCGCTACCGCAGGTGGTTCTGACCTGTTATTTTCCGAAATCTTCCGGGTAATAAATCAGCTCGACGATGTTGCCGTCGATGCCTTTGGTGTAGAAGGACGAAGTTCCGTCGCGGTGCGGTTTTATCGGGCGATTTTCGCGCGCGGCGGCTTCCCGGAGTTCTTCCAGAGTCTCGACTTTCATCCCGATATGCGGCGGATGCTTTGACGCGGGCGGCAGCAGCGCGATGCCGAAGCCTCGGCGGTCGCGCATCATCGCCCAATCCTCGTAAACCGTTTCGACCGCAAAGCCGAGACGTTTATATTCCTCGACCGATTTCGACAGGTTTTCGCATTTGACCGCCAGATGGTCGACCGTTCCCGCAAAACGCAAATTTGATTCTTCCGACATTTCAAAAACTCCTCGCTTCTATTTTAGAACTAACCGCAAAGGACGCAAAGCAGAGCAGGGTAAAAAGGCAAAAGGCAAAAGGCAAAAGTGAACGACTTTGCCGCCGTAAAAGCTACGCTTCTTCCGTTTCCGGCGGAACGATGACGCGCAAAGCCTGCGGGTGAATTTTGTAACAAAGCGGCGTTTGCAGAAATTCGACTTCGCCGTCAAAGGCGACGGGCAGATGTTTCCTTCTGGTTTCAATCGTGATTTCGCCGGTATTTATTTCTTCAAAATCCTTCGTCTGCCGGAGTCTCCCGAAAAGCATCCGCAAAGCCAGCATAAACAAGCCTTTGCGCCCGCTTTTGTGCAGAAAATAAACGCTCAGTTTCCCGTCGTCCAGCCGCGCGCGCCTGCCGATATTGAAAAAATCCATCTCGTATTGATTGTTCCCGATAAAGACGAACGGCGTTTTAACGATGCGCTCGGCGTCGCCGGTTTCCAGCTTGACGGCAAAAAACGGCGCGCGTTTCACAATTTTCAAAGCCGCCCAGAAAGCCGCCCGCCATTTGCCGTATCCAAGACGCTGCTGCCGCTCGCGACGGCGAACGAGGCTCGGATACAGCCCGATGCTCGAATTATTGACGAAAATTCGCCCGTTGACCTCGCCGACGTCGATTTGTTTCGTCTTTCCTCCGGCAATCACGCGCGCCGCTTCCGCCAAATCCTGCGAAATGCGTAAATCTTTCGAAAAATTATTGAGCGTTCCGAGCGGCAGAATGCCGAGCGTTTTGCGGGCTTTAATCACACGCGTCGCCACCGCGCTGATTGTCCCGTCGCCGCCGCCAGCGACGATTATTTCGGCGTTTCCATTAGCAGCCTTTTCGGCAAATTCGACGATTTCCTCGCCGCCGTTCGCCATTGAAATATTCGCCTCGACGCCGTTTTCCGCAAACAATTCCGCCAGACGCCGCTCGGTTTCCCCGCGGTCGACGCTCCCCGAACCGGCGTTGATGATAACTTCAATCGGCGATGTCATAAATGTTTATTTGAGAGCCGGAAAGATTTTGTCAGATTCATCGAAATTAATCATTGATTTTTATCGCAGATAATCTTCCAGCCGCGTCGCCGCGTCGGTTCGCTCGTCGCGGTATTTGACGATAACGGGAGCGTAGAGCGACAACCCGTTTTCCTTGCCGAAACCGCTCGTAATTTGCCGCGCGCCCTGCACGACGACCGCGCCCGCCGGAATTTCCAGAGGTTTATCCGCGCCGTCGGATTTGTAAATCGTGTTTTTGACCAAATCGAAAACCGGCGTCGAGCGCGTCAAAATTACGCCCGAAGCCAGAACCGCTCGCTCGCGGACAATCGCGCCTTCGTAAACGCCCGTGTTGCCGCCGACCAGAACGTCGTCTTCGATGACGACCGGATTAGCGTTGACCGGCTCCAAAACGCCGCCGATTTGCGCCGCCGCCGAAAGGTGCACGCGCTTGCCGATTTGCGCGCAGGAGCCGACCAGCGCGTGCGAATCAATCATCGTGCCTTCGTCGACGTACGCGCCGACGTTGACGTAACACGGCGGCATCAAAACGACGTTTTGCGCGACATACGAGCCGTCGCGAATCGTCGAGCCGCCGGGCACGATGCGGATTTTATCGTCCAGATTCATCGGGCGCAGCGGAAAGGTTTCCTTGTCGAAAAACTGGAAAGTCTCGCCGCTGAAAGACATCGTGACCATTTTGCCCATTTTAAAACCGAGCAGAATGCCCTGTTTCACCCACGCGTTCGCGTGCCAGTTTCCCGAAGCGTCTTTTTCCGCCGAACGAATCTCGCCGCGCCTTAGGGCGGCTTTAAAGTCTTCAAAAATCGCGCGGTCGGACGCGTCGAATTCGGTTTTATCAGCCGCCGCCAAATCTTCAATTTTCTGTTTCAAGTCCATCTTCTATTACTTCCATTTTAGCCGTATCAATTGCAAATCGGGAATTGATTATCCTTTGTGCTATCGGCATCATAAAAAACGCAAAACCGGCAAAAATCGGATTGATTAACCCGATTAAAATCGCGACCGCGCCGACAATCGGCAGAGACAGCATACGCCACGAAAAATAACTGATAAGCGTCGGATGCATCGTTTCGTCAATCAAATCTTTTTTAACAGCGTAGCGCCATTGCCAAAGTTCCAAAAGTCCGGCTGCCGAAAAAGTCGCGGCATAAAGGACGAGCGGCACGAAACGCGGCGGAAAAATCTCCGTAAAAAACGCCGTCGCGAACGGCATAAAGCCAATCGCCGTCAGAAACAGAATATTGCGCCAAATCAGCCCGTAATTCCAGCGCACGATATGACCGTAAATCCGGTGATGCCCGACCCAATACGCGCCGATGACGAAAAAGCTGAAAAAATAACCGAAAAAATTCGGTATCAATTTCACCAGCGCCAGCCAGAAATCGCGGTCGGGCGCGTCGTGTTCGAGATGCGGCACTTTGATTTCGATAATCAAAAGCGTTATCGCAATCGCAAAAACCGCGTCGCTGAAAAAAACGATTCTTTCCAGCTGCAATTCCGAGTTTTTATGACTCATTATCTTGTTTTTCAAAATTTACTTTTTCGCCGGTTCCTGCAAGCGATTATATTTTTTCAAAATCTCTTTCAATCTATCATGCGGCAAAGCGTAAGCCGTGTTGCCGTTATAGCCTTTCATCGTTTCCGCCGCGACCATCGCGTTTAAAATCGCTTCTTCGGTTGCCGCCGTCGTCGCCCAGAAAAGCTGGTTGATTTGCTCGTTCGGCAGCATCGTCAGATTCGCCACGCCCGTATCCTTGCTGATTTCCGCCGCGTTCGCCGTCGAAAAAGCGATAAAAATATCGCCCGACGAATTTTCGCCTCTGCCGCCGACTTTGCCGACGCCCAAAGAAACTCGTTTGACCAATCTTTTCAGTTGATGCGGCAGAAGCGGCGCGTCCGTCGCGACGACGACGATAATCGAGCCTTGTCCTTCGTCATTGAGCGCGGATTTTTTCTCGTTCAAAACGCCGCTCGTCGTCTGGTTTCCCGGCGTCGGGCGCAAATCCGTGATTTCCCTGCCGACCGGAACGCCGGCGACCGAAAAAAGCGGTCGCGAGCCGTAATTTGCCTGCACCAGAACGCCGATTGTGTAGCCGCCGAAACGCGTTTCCAGCACGCGCGACGAAGTTCCCGTTCCGCCTTTGAAGCCGTGCGCCATCATTCCGGTTCCGCCGCCGACGTTGCCTTCGGCAAGCGCGCCCGTTTTCGCCGCGTCGAGCGCCTGGAAAACGTGTTCTTTTTTCACGTGAAAGCCGTTGATGTCGCTCAAAAATCCGTCGTAAGTTTCCGCCACGACCGGCAATGAAAAATCGCCCGAATAGCCCGCGCCCGTAAAGCGTTTCGCGCCCCATTCGATAACGGCGTCGCGAACAATGCCGACGCTGTGCGTGTTGGTAATCATAACCGGCGAGCCGAGTCCGCCCGATTCTTCAACCCAGGTCGTGCCGGTCATCTCGCCGTTGCCGTTTAAAGTGTGCCACGCGGCAAACACGCGACCTTTGAAATCTTTGCCCTGCGGCAGAATCGCCGTCACGCCCGTGCGCACCGCTTTTTTGCCTTCGCCGGAGATTAACGTCACATAGCCGACCTCGACGCCTTTGACGTCCGTTATCGCGTTAAATTGCCCGGTCGCGCCGTCAAACGGAACGCCCAAATCCCGCGCCCGCGGCTTTGTCTGCGTCTGGGCGTTTAAAACCAGAAAAGAAAATACCAGAAAAACGGAAAGTGCTTTTTTCATAACTTTATTTTTCAGTTCTTTTAGAATCCCGAATAATTTCCATTAAAACTCGAAGGTTTCGCAATGAATCACGTGCGGCTCGAATTCCAGCAAATATTGCTGGTCTTCGGCGTAGTATCGCGCTTTTTCGTAATCTTCGCCCGCAAATTTTTTGATATTCTCGTAGCTGTTCCATTTCGTGACCGTCCAGAAATGGCATTTGTCGTCTTCGATTCGGCGCAAAATCTCCACGCTTAAATTTCCCTCTGTTTTTTTATAATCTTTAACTCCGGTTTTTATCAGGAATTCGAGATATTCTTCGCTGTGTCCGGCTTTCGTTACGCCGTGCCAGACGCGCGTGATTATTTTACTTTTCATTTTTCTTTTTCTCCGAACGTTTTTGCGCAAAAACCATTTTTCATCTTTTTAAACCCGCGTTTTTTCCATCGCCGCGCCGGAAACCGAAAAACCCATTTTCTTCCAAAACCGCTCGCTGCCGCGTCCGGCGCGCAAAACCCAAGTGATGTTCGGGTCGTCGCCGATCAGCCTTTCGACCAGCTCGCGCCCGATGCCTTTCCGGCGAAAATCTTCGGCGACGGCGACCGTTCCGATGTAACCGTTGGAAACGTCGTCGCACAAGGCGCGGGCGAAACCGATGACGCGATTGTTTTCAAAAGCGACCACCGTGCGACTCGCGTTTTCCATCATTTTGTAAAACTTTTCGGCGTCCGCGACGCGTTTTTCCCAGCCGTTTTCCGCGAGAAACTGCCTGACGGCTTCGTAATCCGCAGGTTTTATCGGGCGAAACTCCATTTTATTTATTTAACTCTTTCAAAATCTCGCGCAGTTTTTTCCGCGCCGCTTCGGTCACGGGCACGAGCGGCAGGCGCAGATTTTCTTCGAGAAGCTTCATTTCCGCCATCACGAATTTGCACGGCGCGGGGCTGGCTTCGATAAAATTCGCTTCCATTAAAGGCAGAATTTTGTAATGAAGCTTGCGCGCCGCCGTCCACGCGCCGCTCAGAGCCTTTTCGACCATCGACGCGGTTTCTTTCGGAAGCTCGTTCGAACAGACCGAAACCAGACCGTCCGCGCCGACGCTGATTAAGGGCAGAGTCGTCGCGTCGTCGCCGGAAAAGACTTTAAAATTTTTCGGACGTTTTTGGAGAATTTCCATAATCTGCGAAAAATTTCCCGAAGCTTCTTTCGTCGCAACGATGTTTTCGTGTTTTTCGGCAAGCCTTAAGGTCGTTTCGGCAGAGATGTTTGAAGCGGTGCGCGAAGGCACGTTGTAAAGCATCAGCGGAAATTTTTTGACGGATTTGGCGATTTCCGAAAAATGCGCCAGCATTCCGTCCTGCGTCGGCTTGTTGTAATACGGCGCGACGACCAGCGCGGCGTCGGCTCCGGCTTCGCGCGCTTTGCGCGTAAAATCAATCGTCGCGGCAGTGTTGTTGCTGCCGGTTCCGGCGATGACGCGCGCGTCTTTTTTGGCGGCGATTTCGACCGTCATTTTGATAACGCGCAGGCGCTCGCTCTCGCTCATCGTTACGCTTTCGCCGGTGGTTCCGCACGGCACGAGCAATTTCACGCCGTTTTTGATTTGCCGCTCGACGAGCTTCCGGTAAACTTCGTCGTCAATCGAGCCGTCTTTTTTAAACGGCGTCACCAGCGCCGTCGCGCAGCCGCGCATCCAATCAATTTTCATCGTCATAATTTTTCGTTGAAAGATTCTGAAACCGCACACAAACGCGGAGCGCAATGTGAAATTTCAAATCTCAAATTTCAAATCGCGGGCAAATCGCGCCGATTTCAAATTCTTATAATTTTTATTGACACAAAGTGAAAGTATATGTCCATAATTGCTCCGGTTACAAAATCGGATTACCAAAATTTATGCCGTCGATAAGATTTTTCTACGTCGTCTTTTGCCTCGCCGCGCTGGCGGGCTGCAAAGTCGTGCCCGTGACCGAAGCGCAGCCGAATCAAAATCAAGCCGCCGCGCGTCCGACGCCGCGCATCATCGCCGACCGTTTCGCTTATCCAATCGGCGAAAGCGAAACCGCAACCGAGGCGAAAGACAAAAAAGACGAATGGTATAACGCGCAGGATTTCGGCGCAAACAATCATCTCGGCGAAGACTGGAACAAAAATTCGGGCGGCAACACCGATTGCGGCGAGCCGGTTTACGCGGCTGGAAATGGAAGAATAGTCTTTGCCGGAAACGTCAACGCCAGCTGGGGAAACGTCGTCATCATCGAACACAATCTGCCCGACGGCAAAAAAATCCAGACGCTTTACGGACATCTGCAAACAATCTTAAAAACCGGCGGCGAAGTCAAAAAACGCGAGCAGATAGGAACCGTCGGAAACGCCGGCGGCAGATACTTCTGTCACCTGCATTTTGAATTGCGCGAGGAAAATTGCCCCGAATGGAACAAGGCGGGCGTCGGTTATTCGGCGGAAAACAAAGGCTGGCTCGACCCTTCCGATTTCATTGACAAAAGTCAGAACCGCCTGCGGTAGCGGGCGGTTTAAGAATAGAGTTTCAAGTTTCTAGTTTCAGGTTTCTAGTTTGAAAACACGCTTAGCTTGAGGTAAAAACCGGCAACTTGAAACTTATAGGTTCAACCGCCCGCTACCGCAGGCGGTTCTGACAAATCTCGTCCATTACGTCCGTAAACTCATAAAAACCTTTTTTCCCGGCAATCCATTCCGCCGCCAGAATCGCGCCCGACGCAAAGCCTTCGCGCGAGCGCGCGAAATGTTCCAGCAAAATCTGGTCAGCCGCGCCGTCAAAGCCGACGCGATGCGTGCCCGGAATATTTCCCGCGCGCGTCGCCGCGACGGAAAAATCTTTTCTGATATGCTGCGAAACAATGTCTTTCAGCTTCAGAGCCGTGCCCGACGGCGCGTCTTTTTTGCGCGAGTGATGCTGTTCTTCGATAAACGCTTCGTAATCTTCAAATTTGGCGAAAAGCTCCGACGCGAAACCGGCAATGCGATAAAACAAATTCACGCCGATTGAAAAATTCGCGCCGAAAACGAACGCGCCGTCATTTTCCCTGATGAATTTTTCGATTTCGACGCGGCTAGAGTTCCAGCCCGTCGTGCCTTCGACTAACGGAACACCCGCCAGAACGCAGGCTTCGACATTTTTTCTGACCGCTTCGGCAACGGAAAAATCAATCGCCGCATCGACGCCTTTCAGCTTTTCCGCCAATTCCGCGACGGAAAGATGCGCGTCCGCTTCGTGAATAATGACGGCAATTTCGTGATTTTTATTTTCGGCTAAAGATTCGATGAGCCTGCCCATCGCGCCGTAACCGATTAAAGCTATTTTCATTGTTTTATCCCGACGCTTTTGTTTTGAATTATTCGATTAAAAATGTCTTCCGACCTGCGATTTTCCCGAACGATTGTCCCTTCAAATTTGCCGGACGCGTCTTTGACGACGAATCTCGCGCAGCTAAAACAAATCTCGACCTCGACGGTTTTCTCCTGAAAAACGGCGCGAATCAGATGATGCGGCTCATAACACGACGCCGGAGAATCTTCTTCCGCAGCGTCTCGATAAAACGCTTCTAAAATTTTCTTTTTATCGTCGTCGCCGGTAATTTTCGCGATGCGATTCGGCTGAATGCTCCAAAGGTCTTTGTCTTTTTCGTTTTCGCCGTACACTTCCGCCAAAACTTCAAACTTTTCGGCTTTCTCCAAAACTTCACGAATTTGCGGCGGCAGCGAATCATTCAAATATTTTTTCCGCTTTGAATTCAATTTGACATTCGGCTTGACGGGTTTCAGCGAGACTTTTTCCTGAGCCGCAGGTAAAACCGGAACGGTTTCGTTTGAAGCGGTTTGAGCGGTTTCATTTGAAGCGGTTTTGACATTCGCGCAGCTTGCGAAAATGAAACCGCAAAATATTAGAATTATAAAAGGTCGCATAAAATTGACTCCGGTTATTCAAAATTCATCCGTCGCATCAAATCGACAAAACGCGGTCGGATGCTGATAATAATTACATCTGACCCGTCTTAAATCGATGCCGAAATTTCACTTTAAAGCGAAAATTTCGATTTAAAGGAATCCGCTCCGACCTGGCAGAAGATTTAAAAATCTTCTTAAATCAATCAACTCAAAACTCCGTCCGGCTTATCCGGCGCGAGACAAATCTTTTCTGTAAAACGCCCACGAATCCCGCAGATAAAGCGCGAAAGGAATCCACCAGACGAAATCGTTGGTCACGCACATTATAATCGTCGCCGGTTTCCACGTGCCTCGCGCGATAAGCAAAGCCAAGCCAATCGGACCTAAAATCTTCCCGATTAAACCGACCGCCGCGAGCAGAAAACCGCGTTCCGGCTTTCGCGCGATTTCCAGATAAATGATGCCGTAAAGCCCGACGACCATTCCCAGACAGGCGAAAACGTCCGGGTAATTTATCGGCTCCATTCCGGCGAAACTGAAAAGCCAGTTCGGATTCAGCGCGACGAAAAGTCCCCAGCCGATATTGTAAACGCCCGCCAGCAGAAAAATTATTTGATGAAATCCGCGCCGTTTCATTTTAAACGAGAAGTTTTTTAACTAGATTCACGTAAAGCCCGATTGATTCTTCCAAATCCTTTTTCAGCACGAATTCGTGCGACGTATGCGCGTCGAGAATCGAGCCCGCGCCGAGCAGAAGCGGCGTGCCCCAATCGGGCAGATGCGGAATGTCGGTCGTAAAGCGGACGACTTTTTGCCGGAAGCCTTCGACGGCGAGCATTTTGACGGGCAGGCTGTAGGAAAGCAATTCCAGCTTTCCACGACCGGCGATTGTTTTTTCCAGAATTTCCCAAATCGGCTCTTTCGCGGTCGTCAGGCGAATCAGCAGACCGGCTTCGGCGTTTGCCGGAACGATGTTGATTTTCAAACCGGCGTTCAAAGTTCCGATATTGTTGGTCGTTTCGCCGAAAAACTCGTCGTGCGGAAATTCGATGCGGCGAATGTCCTGTAAAATGTCGAGCAGCTTTTCAATCGCCGATTCGCCCATTTCCGGGTAAGCCGAATGCGCGGCTTTGCCTTCGGTTTTGATGAGAAAACGCAGAGAGCCTTTCGAGCCGATTGCCAAATCGTTGTCGGTCGGCTCGCCGTTGACGAGATATTCGCACTTCGCCGCGAGCGGATGCCGATTCGCCGCTTTCGCGCCCGTCGAAGATTGTTCTTCGTCAACCGTGTAAAGCAAACCGATATTATTTACGCCTTGTTTTCTTAATTCTTCCGCCGCGAAGATTTGCGACGCGATAATGCCTTTCGCATCGCACGCGCCGCGCCCGTAAATCTTTTCGTCGTCTTCCGTCGGCGGCAGGTAAGGCGGAACGGTGTCCATATGCGTCGAAAGAAAAACGCGCGGCGTTTCGTTCAGATAAGCGATGACGTTGTTTTGATTTTCCGAAACCGTTTGCAATTCGACTGTCCAGCCCAAAGATTCGAGATAATCGCGCAGAAAAAATCCGACGGCTTCTTCTTCGCCCGAAACCGACGGAATTTGCATTAAATTTTTGGTTAATTCAAAAAGATTCATAAACTATTGATACAACACCTTGAGCCGTTCTATCAAAGCCGTATCGTTTAATGGCGAGCTTGAATCGAGCATCTGATTGACCGAGCCGAGATTGTGCCGGATGTTTTTGACTTCGTCGTCCGCCACGCCCGCGCGAAGTTTTTCGACGACCGATTCGTCTTTGACAACCAGAAACGGGCGCGTGAAATATTCGGAAACTTCCTCGCTCACCGGACACGTGATTTTCAAATCATTGAAAAGCCGGATAACGATTTTGTAAGCTTCCGCCAGATTCTTTTGTCTGGCGCGCCAATCTTTCGCCCGTAAAACATTTTCGAAAACCGGCTTTAATTGCCCCGCGCAATTCAGGCGCGAAAAAGCTTTTCCGAACCATTTGCCGTAAGGCGCGTATTTTCGCTCAATCAAAAAACAAAGCCGCATCAGCTTTTCAATCTGCCGCGCGGCAAGCAAAGCCGAGCCCGATTCGTCGCCGCTTTGCCCCGCGCGCCCGACAAACGCCTGCTCTTCAAAAATCTTCGACCACTCAGCCGCGAGCATATAAAACCAGACGTCGCGCGGATAAAACTCAAATTTACGCCGCACGTTTTCGAGCTCGCCCAAGCCGTCATAAAAAACCTTCCCGCTCGTCACCGCCAGCAGCTTGTGTTCGGGAAAAGTCAGCCAATCCGCCGCTTTTAATTCATCGTTCGGATGGCAGCCGAGATAGCGCCGGAAAAAACCTTCAATCGTTTCGAGGTCGATATTATGTTTGATGTGTTTATCTTCTCGTTCGCCGCGCTGGTCTCGATTGACGCGAATTTCAAAATCAACCGGAAAGCCTTGAAATTCCGACGGCAGATATTCATTCAAAATTCGATTGATTGCGTCAAAATGCTTTGCGTGAGTCTCTTTGGAAAGAAATATCTGAAAGCGCAAGCCCCAGTTATGGTCGGTCGAAACGTCGTCGTCAAAACCCAAAACCTCCGAACCCCAGCCGATTAAAGCCGCCGAATACGAAACATCGGGAAAATGACTTTTTAGAATCGGCGCGACCGTTTCATTATAAAACCGCGCGTTTAATTCGAGTCCTTTGACAAAATCAGACATTTTAATTTTGCTCGGAAAAGCCCGCTTTCAATAAAATTTCTTCGACGAATCCGGTTTTTGCATTCGTATAATCTTCGCGCCGGTCTTTAAATTTTATCGCCAGATTCTTTTTCAGTTCATTGTAGCTGCGCGCCGCTGCCTCGTTCGCCCGCAGGTAATCGCGAAATAAAATATGCCGCCGCCAAATCACGCCGCCTTTTTCGGCAATAGTCAAATGATGCGTGCTGACGGCGAAATCTCCTTTTCTGAAATAGCGCCTGCCCGCAATGCCAGCCTCGCCGCGATATTCGTAACCGATTTTTTCGAGCGGCGCGCGCAGAAATTTTTCGACTCCCGACAAATCGCGAACGCCGACCATAATATCAATAATCGGCTTCGCGACCAGACCTGGAATCGCCGTGCTGCCGATGTGCTCAATCGCCAACGCAAAATTGCCGACGGCTTCGCGAATCAATCTTTCTTCCCGCTCAAAAAGCGTTTTCCACTCTTCTTGATACGGAACGAGCTCGACGATTTTTCGGTCTAAACCGAGCATAATCAGGATTCGGAAATGATTTGTAAGCCGTTGACATTTTCAAAATGCCTGCGATTGTGAGTCACGAGCGGAACGTCAAACAGTAAAGCCGTCGCCGTCACCCAAGCGTCCGCCGTATCTATCGGATTGCCATTCTTATGTGCGGCGCTTTTGATTTTCGCCCAAATTTCGCAAAGTTTTTCGTTAGCGTAAATAACGGTAAAATCCGCCAAAAACTCTCTTGCTTTTTCTTTTCGCTTTTCGCCCCAATTGCTTTGCAGCTCCCAACGTCGCAACTCCGCCAAACTCATAAAAGAAATCATTTTCGGCAAACCGAATAAATGCGGGCGGTAAATTTCTGCGCGAGTGTCTTTTTTTAAAGATATGAGGTTACGTCCGTGTCAACGATTACAGCCATTTATCGCGTTCCTCTGATAATTTTCTGTCTTCCTCACGCCATTCTTCGCGCATTCGCAGAAATTCGTCAACTTCCGAGCGGATTTGCGCCTGCGTTTTTTCATCTTTCGGAAAATCAAAATCTTTCTCAGTGAAAACTTTAACTTTATTTTCCCGCAAAAACTTTTCTAATCTTGCTTTCGGCGAATCTTCAATTGCGTTTTCTTCCGCGTTTGTTTCTTCAATCAAGGTTTCCGCCATTTTCCTAAACTCCTTTCATTGATTATTCTAGTCCTTAAAAAATTCGTTGTGCAATCTTTTTATCACTTCGCTCACCGTATCTTCCTTGACCACAAAGGTCAGATTCACGCTCGATGCGCCGTGCGAGACGAGGGCGACGTTGATGTCTTCGATGGTCGAAAAGATTTTTGCCGCCAAGCCCGACGCGGCGCGCAAGCCTTCGCCGACCACGCAGACGACGGCGTTGTCCGGCTCGACTTCGACGTCGCCGAGACGTTTTAAATCGCCGACGATTTGTTCGAGCGAAGCCGTGTTGTCGAGCGTCAGCGCGACGGAAACTTCCGAAGTGGAAATCACGTCAATCACCGTGCGGTAACGCTCGAAAATCTGAAAAAGCGCGGACATAAAGCCGTAGCTGCCGAGCATTCGCGCGGACGAAATGCGCAAAATGGTGATGTTTTTTTTGTGCGCGATGGACTTGATTTTGTTCGGCGCTTCGCCGGATTCGGACAAAACCATCGTGCCGGTGACTTCCGGCTCGAACGTATTGCAGACGCGCACGGGAATCGAATAATCGACGGCGGGCTGGATGGTTTTCGGGTGCAGAACTTTCGCGCCGAAATAAGCAAGCTCGGCGGCTTCTTCGTAACTGAGAACGGGAATCGTGCGCGCTTGCGGGACAAGGCGCGGGTCGCACGTCATCACGCCTGTCACGTCCGTCCAGATTTGCAGCTCGCGCGCCCTGAGCGCCGCCGCGACCAGCGCCGCCGAATAATCCGAGCCGCCGCGCCCGAGAGTCGTCGTTTCGCCGCTCCGGCTCGCGGCGATAAAGCCGCCCATGACGGGAACTTCGCCGTTTTCGATTAAATATTCAAGCTCGATTTTGATTAATCTTTCGGTTTCGTTCCAATCAGGCTGCGCCGCGCCGTATTCGTCGTCGGTCACAATTAACCGGCGCGAATCTATCTGCCGCGCCTTTATGCCTTTCGCTTTTAAAACTTCCGCCAGCAATCTCGAAGAAAGCTGTTCGCCGTAGGAAACGACGGCGTCTTTCATCATCGCCAGCGGCAGGCTGCGGCGCGAAACTCGTTTGAGAAGCTCGGCTAATTCGCTTTTCTCAAAGCTCAATTCCTCGTCGAAAGCTCGCTGCCGGCTTTCATCCAGAAAAGTTCGCGAAACTTCTTCGTGCCGCGCGAAATGCGGTTCGAGCGAAGCGACCGCCGCCTCGTAATCGCCTTTTTTCGCCGTGTCAAAAGCCGCCAGAAGCGCGTCCGTCACTTTCGTCATCGCCGAAACGACGACGACCGGCTTTTTCTCGACCTGCGCCGAGACGATGCGAAAAACGCGTTCAAAGGCGGCGACGTCGCCGACCGACGTGCCGCCGAATTTCATTACTGTCGGGTTTAATCTTTCGTTCACTGTTAATCTGTAAAGTTAAATGAAAATGGCGAAGGACGCAAAGTAAGTCAGAGCCGCCTGCGGTAGCGGGCGGTTAAAGTTTAACGTTTCAGATTTCAAGTTTTAGGTTTCCAGTTTAAATAACCGGCTTAGCTTGAAACTCGAAACCTGGAACCTGAAACTATTCGCCTTCAACCGCCCGCTACCGCAGGCGGTTCTGACCTTACCCGCACAGAACCGCGCCGCCGTTGATGTTCAGAATCTCGCCCGTGATGTGGCGCGACCAGTCGGACAGCAGAAAACAAATCGAGAGCGCGACGTCGTCGGTCGTCGCCATTCGCTTTAAGGGAATCGAATTGATGACGCTCTGGCGATAATTTTTGTCTTCGAAAACCGGGCGCACCATCGCCGTTTCAATCCAGCCGGGCGCGACGGCGTTGACGCGGATTTTCGGGCAAAGCTCGCTCGCCAGGGCTTTCGTAAAACTGATTTGTCCGCCTTTCGAGGCGGCGTAGTTTGAATAATTCGCTTCGCCGCGCTGTCCGGCGGTTGAAGAAACCAGCACAATCGCGGCGCGTTCCTGTTTTTTCATCGACGGCACGCAGGCTTTTGTCATCGCCCACGCGCTTTTCAGATTCGTGTTCAGAACCTTGTTCCAGACGTCTTCCGACATTTCCTCAATCGGCGCGCCTTCCCAGATGCCCGCGTTGCAGACGAGCAAATCAATCTGTCCGAATTTTTCGAGCGCGACGTGCGCGAGATTCTGCGCGTCCAGCCATTCGGACGAATCGCCCTGCACGGCAATTGCGCCGACGCCTTTTTCCTCGCATAATTTCACGACGTTGCGCGCTTTTTCTTCCGCGTTTAGATAATTGACGACGACATTCGCGCCCGCTTCCGCCAGACGCAAAACGGTGGCGCGACCGACGCCGCGCGACGCGCCCGTGACGATTGCCGTCTTGCCTTGAAACAGATTGACGGGAAGCTTGATTTCGACAGGTTTTTCGCTCATAAATTTTTTCGCGGCGCTTGCAAAGGAAAAAATACGTCCCGCAAAGGCGCAAAGTTCGCAAAGATTAAGATGAATTTTCTTACCAAAACTTTGTGTTATAAAATATGCCTTAATTCTTTTCAAATCACAAAATTATGAACGACATAAACCTTTTGGAAAATCAGCCGGTTGCCTGGACGCCGACGGAAGAAATTATCGAACGCGCTCAACTAACGCGTTTTATGAAACAAATCGGCGCAAATTCCTTTGACGAGCTTTATCAATTTTCGATAACGGACGTCGAAAAATTCACATCGGAAGTTCTGCATTTTCTGGAAATAAAATTCAATCCGCCGTATGAAAAACTGCTCGATTTATCGGACGGCGCGGAGTTTCCGCACTGGAGCGCGGGCGCAGGTTTGAATATCACCGAAATGTGTGTTGACCGCTGGCAGGATACGGAAATCGAAAATCAATTTGCAGTAATTTGGGAGAGCGAGGAAGGCGAATCTTGGGGAGTTACTTATGCCGAATTACAAGAGAATGTTGAATTTTGCGCGGCTGGCTTGCGGGAAAATGGTTTTAGAAAAGGCGATGCGATTGGGATTCATTTACCGATGATGATTGAAACGGTTATCGCGCTTCTGGCAATCGGCAGAATTGGTGCGATTGCCGTTCCGGTTTTTTCCGGTTATGGCGTTGATGCGATTGCGGCTCGTTTAAAGGCGGTCGGCGCAAAAGCGCTTTTCACCTGTGATTGGTTTCCGCGTCGCGGAAAACCTTTTAAGGCTTTTGAAGTCGCTCAGGAAGCAGCGGCGAAATGTCCTTCCATTGAAAAAGTCTTTTTAGTTAATCACGCCGAATCTGATTTTGTTGCCAGAGAAAGAGTAATCAGCTTTAAAGAATTGCAAACGAGCGGCGAAAAAAATTTCAACAAATTAAATTATCTCGAACCGACCGACGCCGAAGACCCGCTGATTATTCTTTACACTTCCGGCACGACCGGCAAGCCGAAAGGCATCGCGCACACGCATTGCAGCTTTCCGATAAAAGCGGCGCAGGATATGGCTTTCGGCACGGACGTCGGGCGCGGGACGCGAATCTGCTGGATAACCGACATCGGCTGGATGATGGGACCGTGGCTGATTTACGGCACTCTGATTCTGGGCGGCACCATCGTCATCTATGACGGCGCGCCGGATTACCCCGCGCCGGACAGAATGTGGAAATTCTGCGCGAAACACAAAGTCGAAATTTTGGGAATTTCGCCGACTTTAGTGCGCGCGCTCGCCACGCACGGCGACGAATTGCCGAAAAAACACGACCTTTCCTCGCTTCGCGCTTTCGCTTCGACGGGCGAGCCGTGGAATCCCGCGCCGTGGTGGTGGCTTTTTGAGAAAGTCGGCGACTCAAAGATTCCGATTATCAATTATTCGGGCGGCACGGAAATTTCCGGCGGAATCCTGATGGGCAATCCGCTTTTGCCGATAAAGCCCTGCTCGTTTCCCGCGCCGTGCCCGGGCATCGCGGCTGATATTTTAGACGAAACGGGCGAATCGGTCGCCGCCGGTTCGGTCGGCGAGCTGGCGATTAAAAAACCCTGGATTGGAATGGCGCGCGGCTTCTGGCACGAGCGCGAAAGATATTTAGAGACTTACTGGAATCGTTTTCCGAACGTTTGGGTTCACGGCGATTGGGCGATGAAAGATGCCGACGGGCATTGGTTTATTCTCGGACGCTCGGACGACACTTTGAAAGTAGCCGGAAAACGCGTCGGACCCGCCGAAGTCGAAAGTCTTCTGGTCGGAGACGCAAGAGTTGCCGAAGCCGCCGTCATCGGCGTTCCCGACGAGATGAAAGGCACGGCAATGGTCGCCTTCTGCGTTTTGAAAACGGAGGCGACGGAAAATCTCGAAGCCGAATTAAAAACGGTCGTGGCGAAAGATATGGGCAAGCCGCTCGCGCCTTCGCGGATTCATTTCGTCGCGGCGCTGCCGAAAACGCGCAACGCCAAAGTAATGCGCCGCGTCATTCGCGCGGCATATCTGGGCGAAGACGCGGGCGATTTATCGGCGCTCGAAAATCCGCAGGCGGTCGAAGAAATCCGGCAGAAAGGCAATCTCAAATAAAAACGGAAGCGCAGCCGTTCAGGTTTTGCCTTTTATAAAAAACTATTTATTTTCCGCAAGTTTTGGTAGAATCGGCAATGTCGTAACAGGCGTGTTTGTATAAGTTTATTCATAATTTTTCGGTTTGAAGCCGGAAAATAAAATAACGATGTTGGAGACTTAAATTATGTCTTCGGCTTTAGATTCACCGCAAAACTCAAATTCAAACGAGGCATTGCCGAAATTAAAATTTCGTATTCGATGGCGGTTGATGCTGACAGGTCTTGGCTTATTAGCGTTCGGGCTGGCGCTGCATTTTGCGCTGAATTATTATTACAGCAGTTCTTATTCGCAAGTCAGCGACTCCAAAACAATTTCCGGCAGCCGTTTCAATAAAACAAATTCACTTAAATTAAGATTCAAAAAGCCCGAAGCCGCCGCCGGAGAGCTTACTCAGCCGGGAGATTTTGAACAAATAAGTTATGACGTTTCGGCAAATCCCGCCGAGACAACTCCGGCTTCCGCATCCGAATCAAGCTATCCTAAAGCTTCAAAAACTTCGACCGCTTCGCCCAATTCAGCGCAGGCATCGCAAATACAGCTCGAAATCACGCTTGGCACGAGCGTTGTCAGAACACAATGCCCGTCCGGCTCAAGAACATACGAAACGAATTGTGGGAATACGAGAGTCACTGTTACAACACGAGGCGGACGTCCGCCTTATACCTATCGCGTTTCCGGAGGGCGCATTCTCGGACAAGGTCAATCTCAAACGACCTGGGATTTAAGCAGCGCTCAGCCGGGCAATTACTTGATTACAGTTGTCAGCGGCAATGCAATCACCAGAAAAGCTATTCGGGTAGAAAGCTGCAAATGCGTCGCTCCGACGCCTTTACCGACGCAGAAGCCAACGCAGAAGCCAACGCCGATACAAACACAAACTCCGCCCGCTTCACCCACGCCGAAACCATCTGTCACACCGGTTCAAACACCGACTCGGGAAGCATCCCCGACTCCGGTAATAATAACTCCGACTCCGACCGTTTCGCCGACCAAGACCGGCACGGCGAATACCGTCACGCCGACCAACGGCACGCCGGGCAATATAATAACGCACAATTCCAACGCTATCGGCTCAAACGGCGACGCCGACAAAATCGGCTATACTTATCCTTCGCGTTTTATAAAAGATACGGAATACACGGTTTGTCTCAGCCTCCAGCCCGAGCGCTCCGAGATAAATCTCTGTGAAAATAAGGACAGCAATACTCCCGTCGTCACCGGCGCGGCGCGGGTCGAGCCTGTGACAAAACCGGGTTATGACGCATTCGTCACGGCTGAGCTGCTCGCCGGCGACGGTTTACAGGTCGTCGCGAAACCCGAAGAAATGCGCTTGCCTTATGACCGGCAAGCGGGCACTTTCCCGCAATGGAAATGGAAACTAAAATTATCCGACGCGGGCGAAAATTCCGAGATGGTTGAAATTCAATTCAACTGCGATGTCGAATGGATTTCCAAAGAAAACAGCGCCGTTTCGGAAAAACAGGCTAAATACTGGACGAGCGACGCGCTGGAAAGCCGCGTCGGGCTGCCTCTTTCGTCAAAAATTTTCACTTATTTATCAACTATCACCGGCGGCTTGGCTTTTATCTTCAGCGTCGTTCCCGTCTGGAGCGGAAAAAAGGAACCTATTCGGAAAGCGGAGAGGGTATTTCCTCCCATATCCGGACAAATATCGGAAGATGAAGTTCACTGCACGCTCTACGCGCCGCCCGAAGCGCGCGCGGGCGAGAGCTTTGTGATACAAATTTTCGCGCATCTTATCGAGCAAGCCGAAGGACTCGAAGAAATGGCGAAGGCGCTGGACGAAGCAGCCCGAAAACACGTCGCGGAAAAATTAAAGAGAAAAATAAAACGCGGCTCGACGCTCGCTTTTAAACTGACGATGCCCGGACTCGAAGCGTCGGAAACCGAAGAATCCGCCGCGTGGGAAGGCGAGCCGCTGGAGATTCAATTTATCGTCTCGGTTCCGGACAATCACTTGAGCGGAAAACGTTTCGGCAAAGTCTCGGTTTACGAAAACAACGAAAAAATCGGCACCATCACTTTCCGCATCGAAATTCTTGCCAGAGAAGAACGTCAAGCGTCGGCGCCGCCGTCCGAAGCCGCTTTAACTCCGGTGCCGATGTCGCGCAAAGAATCGGCTTTTGTCTCGTATGCGTCGGAAGATAAAGCGGAAGTTTACAATTTCCTGCGACTGCTCGACACGGTCGGAGTTATGTATCACGTCGATATCGTCAATATCGCGCCCGGCGACCGCTGGGAACAAAAGCTTTATGAATTTATCGACGCCGACGACGTTTTTCTGCTTTTCTGGTCAAAAGCCGCGAGCCGTTCGGAATGGGTTATCAAAGAAGCCGAACGCGCCCATCTGAAAACCGGCAGCGAGCGAAAAAATCCGCCCAAAATCGTCATCTTTCATCTCGAGTCGCCGCCGGAAGCCGAAATTCCCGAATGGCTGCGCGACATTCATTACGACCGCAAATGGACTCAACTAAGCGAAAACGCGCGGCGGCAAAACTGATGCGTCTCTTTATTTTTTGATTTTTAATAATCTCCCGCGCGTCCCGATTAATTGCGCTTCCGGGCGTCTGTGACTTTTGCGCGAACGCTTTCGTCGGTCAATTCAACGCGCGAATTTAAAAATTTATCCGCCGCCAGCGAAAACGCGCCGCAATTTATTTCGGCGATGCCGTATTTGATTTTCCAAGCTTCACGCGGAAGATTGAATTTCGCCGTTTGAAGATTGATAAAATTTTCCAGCGTCTGCGCGTCCGGTTCGTCTTCGTAAAAAATCTCGATTTGATAAAGCGCGCCCTCGTAAAATCTTAAATAAAGCGCGCGCACATTCGCTAAAGAACCGGTCGCTTTTCTTTCGATAAAATTCTGGAAAAACGTGTATTCGCCGTTTCTTTTGTTTTTGATTTTCAAATCTTTTCCCAAAACGCTCTGCGCGGCGGCGGGCGAAATTCCGAGTTTCAGATTAAACAAAACCGGAGCGTCAGTCAGCTCCGCGCGACAGACGCTCTGCGCCGCGCCGCCCGCGCCAAAGACTGACAATGCCAAAAAAATCGAAAAAATCAGTTTCATAAACCGTCTCAAAGTATATGATAATCTTAACGGAAAAAAGAGAAATTTTCGCCGCCATTTTATGATTGAGACTCTCGACGAAAAAAAACTCGTCGCCGCCTGCCGGAAACTAGCCGCCGCAGATTCAGACTTAGCTTTTATTTTTCGGACTTACGGCACGCCGCCGCTCTGGCAGCGCGAACAGAGTTTTGCCACGCTCGTCCACATCATTCTGGAACAGCAGGTTTCGCTCGCTGCGGCGCTTTCGGCGTTTAATAAACTCAAAGAAAAGCTCGGCGCGATTTCGCCCGCCGGCGTTTTAAATTTGACGGACGAGGAAATGAAAGCCGCGTATTTCAGCCGCCAGAAAATAACTTACGCGCGCGAGCTGGCAAGAGCGATTCTGGCAGGAAATCTGGATTTGAAAGCTTTGGAAAAATTGCCGGACGCGGAAGCGAAACACGAACTGAAAAAGATAAAAGGCATCGGCGATTGGACGGCGGACATTTATCTTCTGATGGCGATTTCGCGCGCCGACGTTATGCCGAAAGGCGATTTGGCGCTGCACGTCGCGTGGAAAAAACTGAAAAATCTGGAACACGCGCCAGGCTCCGAAGAGTTTCAGCAAATCGCCGAAAAATGGAAACCGCTGCGCGCCGCGGCGGCACGATTATTGTGGCATTTCTACTTGAGCGAAAGGCGAAAATAAAATATCAAACGTTTTTCGTTTTTGGCTTTCTGCGTTTTTTCGGCAGAACATACAATTGATGTTTCGAGCCTTCGTAAAGCAGAATCGAATCCGTGTAGCTTGCCATCCATTTGATTGTTTTTCCGTTTTTGAGAACGAACGTTCCGTACTGAAAACCGAGTTTGGTCAGATATGTGCCCGGGCTGGCGACAAATTTCGGCAGAAGCCGACGCAGATGTTCGGGCTTATACCATTGAACCTGGCTCGTCTTGCTGATTTCGATGCGCTCCAATTCTGCGGGAAGCGGCAGCTTCAATTTTTCATTTTTCTGCGCCGATGCCTCGATTGAAAAAATCAGGCAGAACGCGAACCAGATAATTTTCTTCATAATCGACCTCGTCCGTTAGACGCGCGAGGCGATAAATTTCTTCCCCGAATTATCTATCTTTTTTTTCGATGACGCGGCTTTTCACCGGCGAAGAAAGCACAATCGAAGTCGTTGTGATGCCGTAAGGCGTCAGGCGGTCAATCAGATTTTGCAAATGTTCGACGTTGGAAACGGCGACTTTCATAATAAACGAATCGCCGCCCGTGCCGCGATGACATTCCAGAACTTCCGGCGCGTTTTCGGCGACTTCGATAATATGGCTGTAATCGACGCCGGTAATGCTCATCCGGATAAACGCCGTTATCGGCAAGCCGACTTTCGCCGCGTCGATTTCGGCGCGATAACCCGTAATGATTCCGGCGTCTTCCAGCTTTCTGACTCTTTCGATAACGGCAGGCGTCGTCAAACCGACGCGCCGCCCAAGCTCGGCATAACTGACGCGCGCGTCCGTCTGCAATTCCTTCAAAATTTTCCAGTCGATTGAATCCATTGGTTTTTAGCTGTTAGCGATTAGCTTTTAGCTTTTAGCCAGATGCTCTTTTCTTGCTAATCGCTAATCGCTAACAGCTAATCGCTTTCAAACTGCAATTCTTCGATAATCTCCTGCATATATTTTCTGCCTAATTCCACATCTTCGGGCGGCAATGAAACCGCGCCGACGACCGCATGACCGCCGCCGCCGTAGCGTTCGCAGATTTTGGCGATGTTGTGCAGGCGCGGGCGCGGCGACCACGGATTTGAGCCGACCGAGATTTTCGTGCGGAAATGGCTGCGCAGTATCGCGACGTTATAAGTCGTCTGCGGGTAAAAATAATACGGGATAAATTTGTTGTAGCCTTCGATTCCGTCCTCGACAAGGTCGAAGCTGACCAAGCCGCGCGAATATTTCGATTTACGTTTAATAATTTCGGCGGTCGCCCAATGCTGTTCGAGAATCGGTTTCAGTTTCGCCTGAACTTCGGCGCTTTCGACCACTTCGTCGAGCGATTTTTCGGTCAAATCGCGGATGATTTTTTCGACAAACGACGCGTCTTTTTCGCCTTCGATAACCTGCATCAGCTTCAGCGCCGACGAGCGAAGCTCGACGCATTGCGCGGGCGATTCATACAGCGCGCCGTCGATGATGTGCGCCCATTCGACCAACTCATCGAGCGAGCCGTCTTCGAAAGCGAATTTTTCCTTCGCAATCCGCGCGATGAATTCGCAGCAGGATTTGCTCTCGGTGTCGAGAAATTTTTTGCCGCTCGTGTCGGCTTGAAAATGCCGCTCGTCCTGTTCGGTCAAAAACGCCGATTGATGATGGTCGAACCACCACGTCACGCGCTCGTCGGGCGAATATTTAAAATCGACAATCGCGTTTTCGCCTTCGCCGGTCAGCGATTCGCGGTCGAAAAGATTTCCGGCGCGATGCGCCATCGGCTGATATTCGATTTCGGCGTGCGGGCTGATTTTCGAGCGATAAAATTTGGTGAAAAAGGCGGCGGAAGAAACGCCGTCGAAGCAGTTTCCGTGATAAAGAATGCGAAGTTTCATCGATTATTGATATGATTCCTTTTGGTAAAAACCACAAACATTTCAGAGTAGTTGGCTGGAATAGAAACGTCAAGGCAGGATTTATGAATAATAAAATTTTAATTCGCCCGGCGAAATTAAGCGACGCGGCGGCGATTGTCGAATTTAACCAGGCGATGGCGCACGAAACCGAAGGCAAACATCTCGACCGTGACATTTTGATGGGCGGCGTCGATGCGGTTTTTCACGCCGAAGATAAAGGTTTTTACGTTATCGCCGAAGCGGAAGGCAAAATTGTCGGCGGCTTGATGGTCACGTTTGAATGGAGCGACTGGCGCAACGGCTGGTTCTGGTGGATTCAGAGCGTTTACATTCTGCCGGATTTTCGCGGGCGCAAAATTTACCGCCGGCTCTACGAATTCGTCAGGGAAAAAGCCGCGCAGGCGAAAAATGTGCGCGGCTTTCGTCTCTATGTCGAAAAGGAAAACTCGAACGCCCAAAAAGTTTATGAAAAATTAGGCATGGAGCAATCGCATTATTTGATGTATGAAGAAATGATTTAATCAAAAAGCCGAAGCCATTCGCGTGACTTCGGCTTCGGCTGCAATGAAAGAAATTTTGAGAAACACAATCTCAGGATGTAATTATAAGGAGCAAAATAATCAAAACCTGAGCCTGTGTTATGAAACGTAAATAAATCGAGCGTTTCTCAAATTCTTTCAAACTCGTTTTTTGTGCGCTCAGCACATCTTTCTGACAATCGGCGGATAATAAAACGCGCCGTGCGTTTTTAAGGTTTGCGTGTCAAACTGCTTTCTCGCGCCGCAATTGAGACAAGTTCTGTATGCCGTATTGTTCTGCACAAAAGGACGGCTTAAATCTTCGTGCCAACATCCGAAAAGCTTTCCGAAAATACCAACCTTGTCACCAAAGACCGACTGGTCAACCCTGTTTCTCACATCCTGAAGTACATTTTCTAAAGAAATCATTTGCATTCGCGCAACTCCCCCTTCTCAGCTTTGGCAAAAAGCCCTGCCCAGCCTTTTGCCCCGCCGCCATACTCATCCGAGCGTCCGTTTAATGCCTTCCGTGCCGTTACTTTAGCAAGCGATGTGCCAAAACCCGGCAAAAAGTGAAAAATCCGATAAGTCCAAATATTTCAGAAATAAAGTTATTTTAGCTGAGTTTTTAGTATAAATATCGTGTTCGCTTTACATACATCGCGCCGTCATTTTAAATACTGTGTTTGAAAACGATTCAGTCAGGTTGAACGAATTACGCTCGGCTGTTTAAACTCTTACTTTGAGCTATGACGAAAATCAGCGAAACGGAATTTGCGCGAATCTGCGACGGAATTTACGAAGACCGCGAAAGCATCCATCGACATAATCCGATAGGGACGCGCGACGAGACGCTTTTATGGATGCTGCTGAGCGTTCTGGTCAGTTACCTGAGTCTTTCCGAAATCGAAACGCCGTGTTTTAACGGCAAACCGACGGCGGAAACTTACCGGCAGGCGATTTTGTTCGTTCTACGCGAGAGAAAAACGGAAGATTTTGACGCGGAAAAATATTTATTAAAATTAT
>DASVWG010000115.1:0-8796 GCA_036389695.1 Pyrinomonadaceae bacterium | reverse complement strand
CTTCAACCGCCCGCTACCGCAGACGGTTCTGACTTTTAATATGAAAACGGCGAAACAATTAGCGGCGAGCAGCGATTTTGCCGGAAAGACTTTTTCGATTCGACGCGTCTCGCAAAATCACGTGAAAGAATCCGCCGATGCGGACTCGCTCGCCGTCGAAGAACCGCTTGAGATTCGTCTGGGCTTCAGCGAAAACGGTAAATTTCAACATAAAGCGATTTCCATCACGATGCGCACGCCGGGCAGCGATTTCGAGCTCGCCGCCGGATTTCTTTTCACCGAGGGAATTCTGCAAAACAAAAATCAAATTTCAGCAATCAAACACTGCGGCAGATTCGGTCAATTAAAAAACACCGTGCGCATTGATTTGCAAAACGATGTCGAAGTAAATCTGAAAAAAATCGAGCGAAATTTTTACACGACTTCCAGCTGCGGCGTGTGCGGCAAAAGCTCGATTGAAGCGCTGGAAACCGGCGCCAAGCGAATCGGGCAAAGCGATTTTCCCAAAGTTTCCGCCGAAACGATTCATCAACTGCCGGAAAAGCTGCGCCGTTCGCAAAAAGTTTTCGACGAAACGGGCGGGCTTCACGCCGCCGCGCTTTTCGACGCCGGCGGAAATTTAATTGAGCTGCGCGAAGACGTCGGGCGGCACAACGCGGTCGATAAATTAATCGGCGCGCGGGTTTTAGCCAATGAAATTCCGCTCCGCGATAAAATTCTCTTTCTGAGCGGGCGAGCCAGTTTTGAACTGGTGCAAAAAGCGGTGATGGCGCAGATTCCGGTCATTGCGGCGGTCGGCGCGCCGTCGAGCCTCGCCGTCGATGCCGCCGCCGAATTCGGCGTCACGCTGCTCGGTTTTGTGCGCGAGAATCGTTTTAATATTTATGCCGGATTTGAAAGAATCGCTTTTAAAGCGTAAGAATTTATGAAAACCGAACACGGACGGACGAATGCCGAATTCTTGGAAGAGCTCGGCGATTTGCAGGTTAGCGAAATAAAAAACACCGCCGCCGGAATCGGCGCGATTACCGACACGCTGAAAAATACTTACGGGAAAATGGGCGTCGCGCGCGGCACGCGCGCTTTGCTCAAGCTCAATCAAAAAGGCGGAGTCGATTGTCAATCGTGCGCGTGGGCTGACCCGGAAGAGCATCGCACGTACACCGAATTTTGCGAAAACGGCGCGAAGGCGATGGCGGACGAAGGCACGCTTGAGCGCGTCACGCCGGAGTTTTTCGCCAGATACAGCGTCGCCGAGCTTTCGGAAAAATCCGACCAGTGGCTTAACGCGCAAGGTCGCCTGACGCATCCGTTGATTTTGCGCGAAGGCGCGACGCACTACGAGCCGGTTTCGTGGGAAGACGCTTTTCAAACGATTGCCGCCGAGCTTAATTCTCTCGCCTCGCCCGACGAAGCCGTTTTTTATACTTCGGGCAGAACCTCGAACGAAGCCGCGTTTCTTTATCAATTATTCGCCCGCCAATTCGGGACGAACAACTTGCCCGACTGCTCGAATATGTGTCACGAATCGACCAGCGTCGCGCTCGCCGAATCAATCGGATTAGGCAAGGCGAGCATTCGTCTGAGAGATTTGGAAAACACGGATTTAATCATCATCATCGGGCAAAATCCGGGCACGAACGCGCCGCGTATGATGTCGTCTCTACAGGAAGCCAAACGCGGCGGCGCGCGAATTATCGCCGTAAATCCGATGCCCGAAGCCGGATTGATGAATTTTATCAACCCGAACCCGCAGCATTATCCGAACCCTTTGATGTTTCCGGTTGATGTTCTGGGAAGCCGCGCGACACATCTGGCGGATTTGTATCTGCCTTTAAGAATCGGCGGCGATATGGCGGTCTTGAAAGGCATTATGAAAATTTTGCTGGAGAAGGAAAAGCAAAATCCGAACTCTGTTTTCGACCGCGAATTTATCGCCGAAAAAACTTCCGGCTTCGACGAATTCGTCGAAAATCTGGAAAAAATTTCGTGGGAAGACATTCTGGAGCAAAGCGGCTTGACGCGCGAGCAAATCAATGAAGCCGCCGAAATGTATGCGAAGGCAAACCGCGTTATTACTTGCTGGGCGATGGGCGTGACGCAGCACAAACACGCCGTCGATACGATTCAGGACATCGCCAATCTGCATTTTCTGCGCGGGAATATCGGCAGACAGGGCGCGGGGCTTTGTCCCGTGCGCGGTCATTCCAACGTGCAGGGCGACCGCTCGATGGGCATCTGGGAAAAAATGCGACCGGATTTCCGTGCCAATCTGGAAAAAGAATTTAACTTTAAAACGCCGGAAAAAGACGGTTTCGATACGGTCGAAGCCATCAAAGCGATGCACGACGGACGCGCCGGAGTCTTTTTCGCGATGGGCGGAAACTTTCTCAGCGCGACGCCCGACACGCATTTTACGGCTGAGGCTCTGCGAAATTGCAGTCTGACCGCGCAGGTCATCACGAAACTCAATCGAACCGCGCTGGTCGCGGGCAAAAAATCTTTAATTCTGCCGTGTCTCGGACGCTCGGAAAAAGATTTGCAGAACGGCGCGGAGCAGTTTGTTTCGACCGAAAACACGATGCTCCAGGTGCAGATGTCGAAAGGAATTTTCGAGCCTTTGTCGGAGCATCTGCGCAGCGAGCCGTGGATTATCGCGCAGTTGGCGAAAGCGGTTCTGGGCGAAAAAACGACCGTTCAGTGGGACGCAATGGTTTCCGATTACGACCGCATCCGCGAGGCGATTTCGCGCGTCGTCGCGGGCGGCGAAAATTATAACGAAAAAATCCGCCAGCCCGGCGGTTTTTATATGCCGAACCCGCCGCGCGAAGGCACGTTTCCGAACAAAACCGGCAAGGCGCTTTTCAAACGGAGCGAGCTTCGCCGCGTCGAATTAAAAGACGGTGAATTATTAATGACGACGATTCGCGCTCACGACCAGTTCAACACGACCGTCTACGAGCACAACGACCGTTATCGCGGCATTAAAGGCTCGCGCCGCGTGATTTTTATGAACGAAAACGACATCGCCGAACGAAATTTACAAAACGGTCAGGTCGTCGATTTGACGAGCTATTTTGAAGACGGCGAGCGCCGCGCGGAAAAATTCATCGTCGTTCCGTATCCGATTCCCCGAAAGTGCGCCGCGACGTATTTTCCCGAAACAAACGTTCTCGTTCCGGTCACGAGCACGGCGGAAAAAAGCAATTGCCCGACTTCCAAACTGACTATTATCACCGTCGCGCCGCATCTGGAAAACGGCGAGATTGTTTTTTCGGGAAAGTTTAATAATTAATGCAGGGGCACGCCCGCGTGCCCAAAGCGTTCGACAGAACGCTAATCAATGTCGGACAAATTCAATCTTGAATTTATTCTAAACATTTATTCGCTCTCGCTCATTGGGCAGGCACGCGGGCGTGCCCCTACAAAATTTGTAACGATGACTTTTAAACTTATGGAAGGTTTTGTTCTCGCCGGCGGAAAATCTTCGCGGATGGGAACGGACAAAGCTTTTTTAAAATTTAACGGCGAAACTTTTCTCCGGCGCGCCGCCCGTGCGCTTTCGTCAACCTGTAATGAACGCGTAAAAATCGTTATCAACGAAACTCAAAAGGCGAAATTTGAAAAAAGCTTCGCTTCGTTTGAATACGTTTTCGATGTTTTTTACGAACGCGGCGCGCTCGGCGGCATTCACGCCGCGCTGAAAAATTCCCAAAGCGTTTGGGCGCTGATTCTGGCTTGCGATTTGCCTTTTGTCACGGAAAACGCGATTAAAAATCTCGCGGAAATCGCTTTAAATTCGCCGGAAAAGACAGCCGCCGTTGTGCCGAAACAACCTGACGGCAGAATCCAGCCGCTCTGCGCCGTTTATCGAGTCAGGGATTGCCTGCCCGCAATCGAAAAAATATTAAATAACGAAAATTCGCCGCCGGTGAAGGATTTTCTAAAAACCGTTCCGACGCGCCTTGTCGAAGTCGGCGAATTCGCGACGGAAGGCGAAAGCGAAATTCTTTTTTTTAACGTCAATCGTCCTTTCGATTTCGAATCAATCGGCGAAAAGAAATGAGAACTGAGAAGTAAGAAGTAAAGATTATTCTCAGCTCTCAATTCTTATTTCTCACTTTTTCTACGGCGCGGCGGTAAAGTTAAAATCGTTCAGCTCGCCGTTGACCGTCACATTCTGCAACGGCGTAAAATGCCGGTTTTTGGCGAAGACTTTAAAACCGTAAATTTCGCCTGCCTGAACATCTTTGAAGCGATAATAGCCGAAAGGATTAGTAAACGCTTGCTTGATGACGTTTCCGTTGGCGTCGAACAACAATATAAAGGCGCGCCCGACCGGTTTGCCGTCATTGTTTAAAACTCTGCCGCGAACCGCAGCAAACGAAACAGCCGTTTGTATCGTCAGGCTGTAACTTGCCGAAATCGTGAAGCCGCCCGCGTTCGTTGCGGTGATTGTAAAATTAAATATTCCGGTGCCGGTCGGAGTTCCGGCGAGCGCGACGGCGTTTGTTTCCAGCGGTGCTAAAGACAGTCCGGGCGGCAGCGCGCCTTCCGTGACGGCGAATGTAAAAACAGGCTCCGGCACGTTTGAAAATGCCGTTAAAGTCTGGTTGTAAGCTGCATTTAATCCGCCGCGCGGCAAGATACGGTGCGGCGTCAGATTAAACTCGAAAGCACCGATGTCGGGACTGCCGCCGACCGGACGCACGACGCCGCGCTGGTCAGTGATGAGAAAATCCGTCGGATTTCCGGCATTAATCGCCGGACTCGTGTTCAAAAGCTTGTGCGTCGGCGTTCTACCGCCGTAATTGCCGAGCGGCGCAAGTTGAGCGTTGACAGGCGCGGCGGTCGTGCCGACGATGTTGCCGTTTTGACCATTGACGAGATTCGAATCCTCGCCTTTGCCGATTAGGTTATAACTGCTGTTTGCCGTAAAGTTCCCGACGGCGTCCTTATTGGTGTTTCCGGCGATAATGTTGTTATCCAGCCGACCTGTCCCCGAAATCAAAAGTCCATAGTTTTGATTGTTGGTAATCGTGCTGCTTCTTACTTCCATAGGCGAGTTGCTGTATAACCAGGCGCCTATACCGGAGTTGCCGGAAACCGTGCTGTTTTCGATTAATATGCTAATTGGACTGCCTCCAACTTGCGTAAAAGAGAAAATTCCCATTGCGTTGATGTTATTCGTAATACTGCTTCGGGAAATCGTCATACCGCGCGCATTATGAATGGCGGCTGCGCCGGAATTGCCCGAAATCGTGCTGTCCTCAACGATGGCGATTCCTTCGTTATAAATTCCGCTGCCGTAGCTGTGTCCCGCCGAACCGAAATAAACCAAACTGTTGTTTGTAATTTCGCTATTCCTGACGACCAGCGCTCCCGTATTATATATTCCGGCGCCCTCTATAATTGAGCCTGATGCGCTGTTGCCGGTAACACGACAGTTGTTCAGAACCAGATTGCCTTGAGCCGATATTCCGCTGCCCCGCCTCACAGTGAATTTCGGTCCACCGGTATCCGGCGCGACGCCGCCGGAAATGGTCAACCCATTCAACACGACCGTTGAGGTAACATTAAAAACTCGGTAGGCAGTGGTGCCTGAGAAGCGTCGAACCGTCAACAAATCCGGTCCCGGTCCGTTGATGGTCATGGCATTCGATAAATCCGGCAGCGCCGACAATACGTCTATCGTGCCTGCCAGTCCCGTTTGAAAGTTAATTATATTTTCTCCGGGCGCGGCATTGGCGTCGTTAATCGCCTGCCGGAGACTGCCGCCGCCGCTGTCGCCCAGATGCGTCACGGTAAAAACCGCCGCTTTCGCTTCAGCCGCGAGGCAGATAAAAACGAGCGAAAAAACAAAGAATATCGAAAACCGTCTGCGGGAAAATTTCATATTGACGAAGTTCCTTTTTGAAACCGGGGCGGGCGTTTCAATTATTTGCTCTCTTAAGAAGAAAACTGTTTCAGTGCGGCTGGAAGCGTCACAAGTATAAATCAAATTCGCCCTGCAAGTAAAAGATTTTCCGCCTGATGAAGTCTTTATTTTGTCTCTTCGCCGTTTAATTCTTCTTTCTTGTGCAGTTGAGCAACAAACAAAGCTTTTCCAGATTGCTGAGTTCTTTATTTGTTCCAGTCCGGCGTGTGGAAAATTCCTTCCTTGTCGATTCTTTGATAAATCGTCAACTTTTTTGAACAAAGTATTTTATTGCAGTTAGAACAAAAACCATCATTATGGCAAGTCCGAAATAGAAAAATATTAGTGTCTCATTTTTTAGCATTAAGGCAAATGTCCGGTATTTTCCTTCTAAGAGGAGTTTTCCTTCAAAAGGGTCGACTGCCTGAAGCTCTTTAATTTCCAAATCGGGTAGTTCAATGAGTATTTTTTTCAGCTCATTTCTCTGCCTTTGCCAAAGATGACTGTAGTAGTGAGTAAGTGAATCCAAAATAAAAAAAAACATTACGCCTAAAACACCAACAAATACTTGTAACCAGGAAACATTTACATTTGAGTCTTTAACTAGGATTCCGACATATATCAACCAGAAAGCGAGACACCAGTTCTTAGCGTGGATTGAGATTTCATTAGTCCGTTTCGCCCACTCCAGATTTCTTTGGAGTGATTGAAACAGACACTCTTTTTTATAATTGAATAAATCTTTATATTCCAGCATTGTTTGGAGCGATAGTAGAAACCTACTTTTATATAACGCTGATTAATTTGTTTTAGCTTTTCGGCATTATAACCCTAAATCAAATTTAGCAAATTACTTATTCCAATCCGGAGTGTGGAAAATCCCTTCCTTGTCGATTCTTTGATACGTGTGCGCGCCGAAAAAGTCGCGTTGGGCTTGAATCAGATTTGCCGGAAGGCGTTCCGAGCGAAAAGCGTCGAAATATGCCAGCGCCGACGCGAGACAAAGCGCGGGAATGCGGCTTTCGGTAAACTTCGCCGTAATCGACAGCCAATCTTCGCGGTTTTTATTCAGGATTTCGGCGAATTTATCGTCTAAAATCAAGTTTGGCAGTTCGGGTTTTTCGGCGTAAGCGCGGCGCATTTCTTCCAACAGTGCCGAGCGAATAATACAGCCGCCGCGCCAGATTCTGGCGATTTCCGATAAATTCAAGCCGTAATTTTTTTCCTTTGAAGCCGTCTGCAAAAGCGACATGCCCTGCGCGTAAGTGACGATAAACGAACTGAAAAGCGCATTCTTCAACCGCTCGACAAATTCGTCGAAATCTTCCACGCATTCCTGGCGCAAATCAACGTTTTTTCGCTCGTCCGCTTTGTTTTCGAGTGTTTCACCGACAGATTCCGCCGCGATTTCACCGATAATTTCCTTGTGATGCTCGCTCACAATTGTTTCCACATCTTGTCTCGCCAATTCCGCTTTCAAATCGTGTTGAGCTTCGCTGGAAACCGTTTCCGCATCGGCTGGCGGCTGATGGCTGACGGCTGACAGCTGCCCGTCGTATTTTTTCGCAATCAAAAGGCGGGCTTCTTTTTGCGCGGAAATCTGACGCATCGCGACGGCTGAATCAATCGTCGGAATCGGTACGCCGAAATCCATCGCCGCCTGCGAAGTCCATTTGCCGGTTCCCTTCTGCGCGGCTTTGTCGAGAATCATCTCGACCAGCGGCTTGCCGGTTTCGTCGTCAATTTTGCGCAAAACTTCCGCCGTGATTTCGACCAGAAAAGAATTAAGCTCCGAATCGTTCCATTTGGAAAAAGTCTCGCTCATCTGGCTGTAATTCATCCGCAAAACGCGGAGCATAAAATCGTAAGTTTCCGCCAGGATTTGCATCAAGCCGTATTCGATGCCGTTGTGCACCATCTTGACGAAATGACCGGCGCTGGAATTTCCCATATAAGCGACGCACGGCTCGCCGCCCGCTCTGGCGGCGACGGCTTCGAAAATCGGTCGGACGTGTTCGTAAACTTCGCGCCTGCCGCCGGGCATGATGCTCGCGCCGTGACGCGCGCCTTCCTCGCCGCCCGAAACGCCGACGCCGATAAACTCGATGCCCTTTTCGCCCAAAAAAATCTCGCGCCGCTCGGTTTCGAGAAAATGCGAGTTTCCGCCGTCGATAACGATGTCGCCCGCTTCCAGGTGCGGCAGCAAATCACCGATAACCGCATCGACAATCTTGCCCGCCGGAACGAGCAGCATAATCCGTCGCGGTCGCTCCAAAGCGGCGACGAACTCGACCAGACTGCCCGCCGCGACGACGCTCAAGCCGCCGGATTCGGCAAGCAGTAATTGCCGTTTTTCCGTATCGATATCAAAACCCGCGCACGCAAAACCGTGTTCCGCCACGTTCAGCAGAAAATTTCTGCCCATCGTGCCCAGCCCGACCATTCCGAATTGTGCTCTGTTCATAAAATTAATTATACTTTCCAGATTTCGGTAAAAGCTATTTCCCTTTTCCAATTTTCCGAAGATTCTTCAAACGTCCACCACGCCGACAAAACCGAAAAGGCGAAAATCCATTTCCGCAAATTCTGCGGCTCAAGCCCGAAGGCTTCGGAAAACGCACGAATCGCGTCATCTAATTTTTCCCGCAAATCCGGCTCGGACTTCAGCCAGTTGGCGTGATTTATCATAAAAACGCTCAAATCGTAGCTGATGTCGCCGACGATTCCTTTCGGGTCAATCGCCAGAAACGGCTGGCGCTCTGCCGACAGAATATTTTCGTGATGAAAATCGCCGTGCAGAAGCGTTTTCGTTTCGGTCAAAGCGGTTAACTCGTCAAAAAACCGTCGCGCTTTTTTGACATATTCGGGCGCGAAATTGA
>DASVWG010000114.1:0-3538 GCA_036389695.1 Pyrinomonadaceae bacterium | reverse complement strand
CGAATAGCTTGGATTTTCTATTTTCGATGCATTATTCGCTTTTCTCTATTGGCGATTTACGATTCACGATTTACGATTTACGATTCACGATTCACGATTTATACACTCGCGTCACGCGCTGGCTGATGCCGCAGGTCAATTCGTAGGAAATCGTGCCGCAATGCGCCGCCAATTCTTCCGCCGAGATTCTTAAACCGTTTTGCTCGCCGATTAAAATTACTTCGTCGCCGACTTTCGCGTCCGCGACGTCCGTCACGTCGAGCAAAGTCCAATCCATCGAAACGCGCCCGGCGACTCTGGCGAATTTGCCGTTGACCAGCGCGTCGGCGCAGTTTGAAAATCCGCGCATATAGCCGTCCTGGTAACCGATTGGAATCGTGGCGATAACGGAATCTTTTTCGGTCGTAAACGTTCGGCTGTAGCCGACGGTTTCGCCTTTCGGCACGCGTTTGAGCAAGGAAATTTTTGTGTGCAGCGTCATCACCGGCATTAAAGGCGGCGCTTCGACCGTCTCCGGCAAAATGCCGCGCGACATACCGTAAAGAATGCCGCCGAGCCGCACCATATTGCCGCGCGCGTTTTCGTAACCGACCGCGCCGGGCGAATTGGCTAAATCTTTATAAGTCGGGCGAAAGCCTTTTTCGTGAAAAATTTCGAGCGCTTCGTTAAAACGCCTGATTTGCAGGTTCGTAAAATCGGCGTCCGCGTCAGCCGCCGCGAAATGCGTCATTAAGCCGTCGATTTTCAGATTCGTAAACTTTTTCAGTTCTTCGGCAAACTCTCTGATTTCGTCGAAGCGCACGCCGATGCGATTCATTCCCGTATCGACTTTGACGTGAACGTCCGCGACGACGCCCTGCTCTCGCGCCGCGCGGTTGAATTTTTCGGCGAGCTCCAGCCGAAAAATCGTCGGCGTCAGGTGATACTCCAGAAGCTCGTTTTCCTGTCCCGCCCAGAAGCCGCCGAGACACAAAATGTGTTTGCGAATGCCGTTTTTCCGAAGCTCGATGCCTTCTTCCGGCAGCGCGACGCCGAACCAATCAATGCCCGCTTTTTCCAGCGCCTGCGCGCACGGCAGCGCACCGTGACCGTAAGCGTCGGCTTTGACGACCGCCATATACTTGATATTTTCGCCGACGCGTTTTTTAACGGATTGCAGGTTAAAGGCGAGATGGTCGAGATGTATTTCTGCCCAGGTTGGACGTTTCATAATGCAAAATGCAAAATGCAAAGTGCAAAGTGTGCGGATTCAGGATTCAAGATTCAAGATTAAATTCTTTCTTCCATTTTGCATTTTGCATTTTGCATTTTGCGTTATTTACCTACCAGTTCATTCTTTCGCGCAAGCTTGTAATATGTGCCGTGTGATGACGGCTGTGCCAGGCATACATCGCCGTCAAAAATTCCAGGCTGACGAGACCTTGTTCCGGATGATTCAACTCGCGCGCAAACGCTTCGTCCGACAGCGAAGCGAGCAAAATAAACAAGCGCTCGTGCAGCGCGTCGAGCAGTTTCAGCGAAATCTCGACCGGCACGTTCGTCACGTCGGTCGTCAGCGCCCAATCCGATTCTTCATAGGTTTTTATCGTCGGCTTGTCTTCGGTCAACGCCAGTTTGAAACGCACGAAGCTGTTCATATGGCTGTCCGCAACGTGATGAATCAATTGATGAACCGTCCAGCCGCCTTCGCGATACGGCGTCTGCAATTGCTCTTCATTCAGACCGCCAATCGCCTGTCGCAATCTGACCGGCAGCTCTTCGATAGTCCGAATGGAATCGACACGACCGCTCACCGCGCTGCCTGCGTCAAAATAAAATTTCCCTATCGGATAACGTAAATCTTCGCTCATTTTATTC
Source organism: Pyrinomonadaceae bacterium (assembly GCA_036389695.1). Taxonomy (GTDB): domain Bacteria; phylum Acidobacteriota; class Blastocatellia; order Pyrinomonadales; family Pyrinomonadaceae; genus JALZHR01. Next base: position 1,681 of record DASVWG010000114.1, on the reverse strand, counting down.
TCCAAAGTAATTCTCGAATCTGGTAAATTCTTTCAGAAAAGCCAGTTTGACCGTGCCCGTCGGACCGTTGCGCTGTTTTGAAACAATTATCTCCGCAATCCCCGCGTTTTCCTCGGTCGGCTTGTAATAATCGTCGCGATAAATAAACGCCACCACGTCGGCGTCCTGCTCGATGCTGCCGGATTCGCGCAAATCCGACATCATCGGCTTCGGCGGATTTCTGGCTTCGGGCGCGCGCGAAAGCTGCGAGAGAGCAACGACCGGCACGCCTAATTCTTTGGCTAAACCTTTCAATTCGCGCGAAATCGCCGACACTTCCTGCTGGCGCGATTCGGTGCGCCGCGAGCCGCTCATCAATTGCAGATAATCGACGACAATCAAATCCAGCTTTTTCTGCTCGGCAATCAGGCGCCGGGTTTTCGCGCGCATTTCCAGCACGGAAATTCCCGCCGTGTCGTCAATAAAAATCTTCGCTTCCGACAAAGTCCCGATGGCTTCCGCCAGTCTTCCCCATTCGTCGCGCGTCAGAAAACCGCTCCGAAAACGATGCGCGTCAACTTTCGCTTCCGAGCTGAGCATTCGCATCACCAATTGCTCTTTCGACATTTCGAGCGAAAAAACGGCGACCACAGCGTTTTCCAACGTTGCCGCATTTTGTGCAAGCGTTAGACATAAGGCAGTTTTTCCCATTGACGGGCGCGCGGCGACGATAATTAAATCGGTTTGCTGCAAGCCGGAAGTCATCTGGTCGAGGTCGCGGAAGCCGGTTGAAAGTCCGGTTAAAGCGTGGCTTTCGCGGCGGGCGTATTCCTGCACTTTTGCCAGAACGGTTTCGGCGACGGGCTTGATGTGCGAAAAGCCTTGCCGGGTTCGCTCGTCGGCGAGCGCGAAAATGGCTTGTTCGGCGTGGTCGAGGACGACTTCGGCGTCTTCTTCTTCGGCGAGCGCTTCGCTGGTGATTTGATTGCAGACCTTGATTAGATTCCGCACGACCGCTTTGTCGTGGACGATTTTGGCGTAGTGCGCGATGTTGGAAAAATGCGGCAAGCCGTAGGTCAGATTGGTAATGGTCGCGACGCCGCCGATGTTTTCCAGTTGACCTTCCTTGCGGAGCTCTTCGCCGATGAGAATCGGGTCGATACGGGTGCCGCGCTCGAAAAGATTGCTCATCGCGCGAAAAACGCGGCGATGCAGCGGCGAATAGAAATCATCCTGACCTAAAAGCTCGATGGCTTGCGAGATAAGCGTGTTGTCGAGCAGAATCGCGCCCAGGATGACGCGTTCGCTTTCCGGGCTGCTCGGCAGCGGTTTTTCGAGAAACTGTTCACGCGCGAACTCTGGATTTGGAGATGCCATTTACACAAGTAGTCAGTGGTCAGTGGTCAGTGGATTGACCTCGATTGCCGAAGACTGAATTTAATTTTATTGAAATCAACGGAAAAGACTGCAGGATTTTCGCCCTGCAGTCTTAGATAATAACCGAAAACGGAGAAACAACCAAAGGAAATTTGACGGTTTATTTTTCCGATAAAACTTAGGCTTCGGCGATTTCGTCAGGATTCTGGTCGGTTCCGGCGTCGGCGTCATCCGGCGCCGCTTCCGGCGCATTTTCCTGCGTCGCCGCCGCTGCCGCCGCGCCGCCTTCCGGCGTCACGATAACCGGGACGTTTAAAGTCACTTC
>DASVWG010000113.1:0-3684 GCA_036389695.1 Pyrinomonadaceae bacterium | reverse complement strand
CGACTCGAAAGTTCGCGATTTAGGCGAAAACGGGCGCTTCGTGCCGCACAGCATCAAGCTGAAAATGCAGTGGGACAAATTTTCGACCGACGCCGAAGCGGCTCTGGAAAAACTGCAAAACGAGCTTCACGCCGCCGCGATCGACCACATCAACGACAACCGTTATCACACCTACGCGCCGATAAATGTCGAGGTCAAGCCCGATTATTTTACCGAAGGCGTCAACCTGCACGCGAGCTTCGAAAAATACGGCAAGACCGGGGAAGAAGAAGCGGACGAAGACGTTTTGAAAGTCACGATGCCGCAGGTCAATCTGCAAAACATCGTCATAAATCCCGAACCGGAGCCGGAACCGGAGCCAGAAAAATTCATCGCCGCGTTTCGGATTGCCGGAAAGGAAAAATCAATCGAGCTGGCATTTAAATCGAACCAGCGCCGCAACGTCGGCAGAACGAAGGAAAACGATTTGATGCTCGACGACGCGAGCGTTTCCAAAATTCACGCGAGCCTTGTTTTAAACGGCGAAAATCAATTAATGGTCGCCGATACGGGCTCGACCAACGGAACTTTCGTCAACGACCAGCGTATTGCTTACGGCAAGGCTTTTATGATAAACGACGGCGACAGGGTGAAGTTCGGAACAATCGAAGTTTTCTTCCGCCGCGTCCCGCGTCCGGTCGAATTCGAGCCGCGCGAAGCTTACGAAGCCGTTGATTTCAAAACGGAAAACGCGCAAGTCATCATCAGCCCGCAAGCCGCCTTCGAAGCGCCGCAGACGGTTTCGACGGAAGCCGTCAAACAAGCTCCCGCGCCGCAAGCCGCGCCGACCGAAATTTATAAAACAAACGAAGCGGCGGAAGTTTATCAATCCGAGCCGGATTTTGAAACGGGCAACGGCGCGGAAAGCGCTCCGAACATTCAGGACGACGGTCAAAATTTTCAGGATAATCAAAACGACAGTCAAATTTTTCAAACCGAGCAGGGCATCAAGCTCGATTTTGGCGACGAAGACAATAAAAACTAAAGATGTATTACTTATTTCTTTTTTTACAATTCGACTGGCAGAAGCTGCGTCCGGAAAATCTTTTCGGCGGGCAGGTTCTGGAGCGCACGCCGGCTGGCTTAAGTATGATTTTCATGGTCGGTATGGCGATTCTGATTGTGTTTCTGATGCTTTCCTTTGTCCGCAACCTGCGTCCGAAATTCGCTTTCGAGCGCGATTTGCCGAAGGAAGTCAAACGCAAATTGAGTATGACGCAGACGAACCGCAGCCTGCGCATCTGGCAGATTGTCTTTATTCTGCTGGCGTTTACGGTTTTCGGCTTTCACGTTTACTGGACGCTTTACGCCGGAAAGGACAACGAGCGTTTTCAGGAATTGACGAGCCGCGACTTGCGCAGCCGGCGCACGAGCGCTTCGCAATTGCGCGGCTGGATGCTCGACCGTTCCGGCAAGCTCGGCAACGCGCTCGCCTATTACAAACGCGAGCAGGACGGCGACATCGTGCGCGCCTTCGCGCTCGAAAAAGAAATGGCGCATCTGCTTGGAACCGAACGCTCGACGCCCGGACTCGAGCGCACGCTTTACAAACAAGCCGTCGACCCGATGCCCGAGGCGTGGGAAGTTTTGACGAAAATCAAAAAACCCGAAGACGAGCAGCGCGACGTGCGCGTCACGATTGACCGCGATTTGCAGGCTTTTCTCGGACAGCAATTGCAGGGCAAAAAAGGCGCGGTCGTCGTTTTGAATCCGCAGACCGGCGAGCTTCTGGCGATGTATTCGAATCCTTCATTTTCGCTTAGCGAAGTCGAAAATCTCGACAGCTTTTACCAGCTCGAACACGACAAGCGCAACAAGCCGCTTTTAAATCGCGCGACGCGCGAGTTTTACGTGCCCGGCTCGACGTTTAAAACTTTTACGATGATTTCGGCTTTTCGCGCGGGCAGGCAGAATTCGATTTTTGAAAGCAGCGGAGGCGGATTTGTCGCCTTCCGCGGCTCGCGCCCGATTACCGACGCAAACGGCGGCTGCGAACCGCCTTACGGCTGCACGGCGCTGAATATCGCGCAGGCTTACGAGGCTTCGAGCAACCAGTATTTCGCGCGGATGGCGGTCGAATTAGGACGCGAAAGAATCCGCGAAACCGCCGGACTTTTAGGCATCGCCGCCGTCGATACGCCCGCCGAAGCCGTGCAGTCCAAATTTTTCTCGGATATCTGGAACACCAGCAATAAACGCATCGCCAGTTCGATGGCGCTCCAGCAATCGACCATCGTGACGGGCAAAAATATTTCGGCTTACGACATCGGGCTGGAAGGAATGGGACAAGGCTATGCCGGACAGATGACGCCGTTTCAGATGGCGCTGATTGCTTCGGCGGCGGCAAACGTGGAAGGGAAATTGATGAAGCCGAAAATCGAATTCGACCAGCCGCCGCAGGCTTTCGCGCAGGTTCTCTCGCCGCAGCAAGCCGCCGCGATTCGCGAAATTATGGGCTTGGTGACGGAAGGCTCGGGCGGAACGGCGACCAGAGTTTTCGGCGCGGTTCGCGCCGCCGGAATCCGTTCGGGCGGCAAAACCGGCACGGCGGAAAAACAAGCGCCCGTCTACGACGAAAAAACCGGCAAGCTGAAAACCGTCAAGCGCAAGCGCAAGGTCAACGGGAAATGGATTGAATACGACGCGCCCGTGATGTATGAACGCACGGACAGCTGGTATATCAGCATCGCGCCGCTCGAACGCCCGACGCTGGCGATTGCCGTCGTCGTCGAAGGCGGCGGCTTCGGCGCGAAAACCGCCGCGCCGATTGCCGCCAACGTCATTATGAAAGCGCGCGAGCTCGGACTTCTGGGCGAGCAATACAAACCGAAAGTCCAGACGCCCGCGCCGACCGCGCCGAAAAAGAAAAAAGGGCAGCCACAGCCGCCGCCGCAATAGTAACAGTAAGTAAGGAAAGAAAGATTTTTCCGCTCGGATTTTAGGATTTTGTATTTATGAAAAATCGCGCATCGTCACACGTTTTTATATTGCTTTTAATCGGCGTTTTAACGGCAATCGCGCATTACGCCATTTATTACGGCGCTCTGATTCGCGGTTACGAAACGTCGTGGGTGACGGCGGGCAGAAATCTCGGTCTGCTTTTTATACTGATGATTCTGCCGCTTTTTCTCACCAGATTTACAAGGTTTCAGGGCAACTGGACGCTTTACACGACCGCCGTTTTGCTTTTTTCCATCGGATTGACGGTGCAGTATCGACTGTTCAGCGACCTCGAATATTCCTCGCGCGACAAAAAAGCGGAAGCGCGGCAGGCGAAGCTTGAAACCTTGCAGGAGCATTACATACAGGAAAATTATTCGGCGGAGAAAAAACAGATGATGGGAATGCCCGCGACGCCGCCCGCGCCCGTCGATTTATCGAAAGAAAAACCGCGCGAGGCGAACGAAAGCGCGTTCGGCGTGCTCACATCCGGCAGAACTTTGATTCCGCTTTTCGCCGTCGCACTGTTTTTCGGCGCGTTTTATTTTTTCCGGAAAGATAAAGTTTTAAGCATCTTGCAGAAAAACGGATTTCTGCTGGTTATCCTGACGCTGATTCCTCTGATGCTCGCCGCCGTCACGTCGCAGGCGGGCAAATCAATCGGCAATATGACGCCCTGGGAGCCTTCAAAAATTCCGTTTCTCA
>DASVWG010000112.1:0-3571 GCA_036389695.1 Pyrinomonadaceae bacterium | reverse complement strand
GAAAAATTTAAACAAATCGAAGAAAAGCTCGGTCGTCACATTCCGGCAGTCGTCTGGCGGATGGAAAATTCCACGAACGGTTTTCAGAAATTTGAAGACTGGGCAAACACGGAATTTCCTGCCGAATTCGCCGGAAAAATTCCCGCCGGCAGCGGCGACGACGCGGCGCTTTTGATTTACACTTCCGGCACGACCGGCACGCCGAAAGGCGTTCCGCTGACGCACGGCAATATCGTCGCCGAGCTCGACGGCATCAACGAGGTTCTGCGCATCACGCAAAACGATAAAATTCTCAGCCTTCTGCCGCTTTTTCACGTTTACCTGCAAATCGTCAATCTCTGGACGGCGACGACTTACGGCTGCGAGGTCGGTTATCTGAAAGAACTCACGCCCGCTGAATTGGGCGAAGCGATGAAAAGCTTTAAGCCGACGATTCTGACAACCGTGCCGCGTCTCTGGTATCTGTTTCACAAAAAGATTTTCGATGCGGTCGAATCTCAACCGAAGCCCGTGCGGATGCTTTTCAGAACGATGTTTGCGACCAACGGTTTCGCGCGCGACACGTTTAAAATAAACCTCGGCAAAAAACTTTTTGCGAAAGTTCACGAATCTTTCGGCGGAAACCTGCGTTTTGCGATTACCGCCGGTTCGCGTTTTGACGAAGACGTGGCGATCGATTTTCACAAGCTCGGCTTCACCATTTTGCAGGGCTACGGCTTGACCGAAACTTCCGGCGCGGCGACGGCGACTTATGAAGACGACAACCGCGTCGGCTCGGTCGGGAAACCTTTCGTCAACGCCGAAGTGAAATTGAATGAACCGAACGCCGAAGGCATCGGCGAAGTTTTAATCAAAGGCGGAATGGTTTTCAAAGGCTATTACAAAAACGAGGAAGCGACGCGCCAGAGCTTTACCGGAGACGGCTGGTTTCGCTCCGGCGATTTGGGAAAATTCGATAAAGACGGGCATCTTTACATCGTCGGACGCGCGAAAGACGTTATCGTTTTGCCTTCGGGAAAAAACGTGCACCCGGAAGATTTGGAAGTGCATTATCTGAAAACGCCGCTCGTCGAAGAAATGGCTATCCTCGGCGTCAAAGACGAAACGGCGCAGCACGCCGGCTCGGAAAAGCTCGTCGCCGTCATCGTTCCCGATTTCACATATCTGAAAGCGAACAACATCGCCAACTCGCGCGAAGCGATTCGTCACGAGCTCGACACGCTCGGGCGCGAATTGCCCGAATACCAGCGCGTGCGCGATTACATCATTCGCGTCGAGCCTTTGCCGCGCACGGCGACGCGCAAGATTCGCCGCTTTGAATTGCAGAAGGAAATCGAATCGGGCGCGATTTCGACGCGTCAGGCGCGCGACCCGAATCAATGGAAGCTTTCGGCGGAAGACGCGCGCCTGCTCGATTCAAACGCCGGAAAAGCCGTCGCTTCGGTCATCAAAAAGAATGCCAAAGACGCGGAAACAATTCATCCGGCGATGAATCTGGAAATCGATTTGGGCTTGGACTCGCTGTCGCGCGCCGAAGTTTTCGCCGCGCTCGAACAGGCTTTCGACATCGAGTTTGGCGGCGACGAAGCGGCGAAGGCTTTGACCGTCACGGACGCGATTGAGCTTGTCCGGAAACACGCGGGCGAAGCCGAAACGACCACCGAAATTTCCGCCGATTTGAACTGGGCGAAAATCGTTAAGGAAACCGACACGAATATTCCCGAAGTCGCCAACGTTTTGCAAAATCGCCCGATTTTCAGCGCTTTCGCCTGGACGGTTTATAAATGCTTCAATCTGGTTTTCAGAATTTTCACGCGGCTCGAAGTGCGCGGCATCGAAAATCTGCGGGCGCTGCAAAGACCGTTTCTCGTCTGCCCGAATCACCAGAGTTTTCTTGACCCGTTCGCCGTCTGCTCGCTTTATTCGCTCGACACTTTTCGCAACACTTTTCACGTCGGCGCGAGCGAATTTTTCCAGAATGCCCTGATGCGCTGGCTTTCGCGTCTTTTAAACGTCGTGCCGATTGACCCCGATACGCAATTGATGCGCGCGATGAAAGCGGGCGCGGCGGGTTTGAAAAGCGGAAAGGTTCTGAACATTTATCCGGAAGGCGAGCGCGCCTTTGACGGCAAGCTTCACGAATTCAAAAAAGGCGCGGCGATTCTGGCGACCGAGCTGGATTTGCCGATTCTGCCCGTCGCGCTCGACGGCTTGCACAAAGTCTGGGCGCGCGCCACGTGGCGCATTCGACCGGCAAAAGTGAAAATCCGTTTCGGCGAGCCGTTTTACGCGAAAGATATTGTCGATGCGGAAATGACGGACGAAGCGAAATACGAAGCCGTCACCAAACATCTGAAAGACACAATCGCGGCGATGATTGAAGAAATGCGCGCTTCCTAAGACGTATTTTAAAGGCGGAAACGCGACAGTAATGGAGCGTGTCTCAATATTAAGCATTAGAAACGTGAACTTCAATCAGCGCCTCTTACCGCTAAACTTTGACACGCTCCATGACTGTCGCGTTTCCGCCTTTGTCGCTTTAACTTACCTTTTTATTATTTAGCTTGTTTTTCGGTTACAATCTGAATTATGATGTGTTTCCGATTTCCGGCTTAAAGAGGCGAAAAATATGTATTGTGCGGCTTGCGGCTCAGAGGTGCAGGAAGGTTTGCGTTACTGCAATCGCTGCGGCGCTAATCTCGCGGCGGAAACTGCGCCTGCGCCGCCGCCTCGTTTGTTCGGCATCATAATGGTGCTGGCGACGGCGATTGCGCTCATCGGCGTTGCCGGTTTGGCGGCAATTTTCCTTTTCTCCGTCGAATTTATGGGGCGCGGCAATATTCCGGCTGAAACGCTTGTTTTTCTGGTGGTTTTTACGCTCGCCCTGTTCGGCATCGAAGCGCTGCTGATTCGTCAATTATCGCGCGCGCTCGGCGTTTACCTGCAAAGCGGCGGCGCGCAGACGCAAGCCGAAAAGCCTAAATTAAATAAAGCTAAACCCGCGCCCGGGCTGAGCGAGCCGAAACAGGATTTTATTTCGGCTGAGTCGCCGCACCAAACCGCGCCGCAGGATTCCGAGCAAACCACGCGCATTCTGCAAACGGACGAACCGGCGACTCGTAAACTGGAAACCGGCGAATAAAAAAACAATCGGGAGATGATTATGACCGGACGCAAAGAATATGAAATGTCGGACAGCTACAAACAGGCGCTCAAACACCTGCTTGAAAGAATCGAAACGCGCGACTGGATTGCCGAAAAGATAAAAACGGCGTCTCCGTCGCGTCGCCCGAACCTTGTCAAACAGCTCGCCGAACTTGACCGCAGTATCGACAAATTCGAGCAGGCGCTGGCTGAAGAATACGAGCTCACGCAAAGAAAAGGGCGGCTTGAGGAAGAATACGAAGCTCAGATGGAAGAGTTGGATAAAACGTGTGACGCGATACTTGAGGACATGAAAGAAAAAGCGCCCGAGCTTTACCAAAAAATTATGGCTGATTTGGGCGAAGACGAATAAAGCAGACCGCAAATAATATAAAAAAGGACGAGAGTTGAAACGTTTCAACTCTCG
>DASVWG010000111.1:0-8748 GCA_036389695.1 Pyrinomonadaceae bacterium | reverse complement strand
ATCGCCGTGGGCGCTTTTGACATAGCGCTTCAAGCCGATAATAAAATCGCTGTCGCCGCCTTCGTCAGTAATGGCAAAAACACATATTATGCGGCGGCGCGCGTCAATCCGAACGGCTCGCTCGACACGACTTTCAGCGGCGACGGCTGGAACGTCATCCAGACTCAATTCGGCACCACTTACAGCACCGCCTATGCGATTGCGATTCAGCCGGACGGAAAAATCGTGACCGGCGGATACATTAGAATCAACGGCAGCCCAACCACCGGTAATTTTATGCTCGCGCGCTATGACGCTTCGAGCGCGCGCCGCGCGCGAGTCGCCGATTTCGACGGCGACGGACGCTCCGACATTTCCGTTTTTCGACCGGCGGACGGCGACTGGCATCTGCTGCGTTCCGCGACGCAGGACTGGCTGCCCGTCCATTTCGGCGCGACAGGCGATAAGCTGACGCCCGCCGATTACGACGGTGACGGCAAAACCGACATCTCTGTTTTCCGCGACGGCGTCTGGTATTGGCTGAACAGCTCCAACAACAGCTTTAGCGGCTTGCAGTTCGGCATCGGCTCAGATATTCCGGTTCCAGCGGATTATAGCGGCGACGGACGCGCCGAACTGGCGGTTTACCGCGCGGGCAACTGGTATATTTCAAATCTTCTGACGAGCAATCAATATTACGCCGTGCAGTTCGGCATCGCTTCGGATAAACCCGTTCCGGCGGATTTCGACGGCGACGGTAAAACCGACATTGCCGTCTATCGCGACGGTTACTGGTATATACTGGGAAGCGCGCAGGGTTTCTACAGCATTTATTTCGGCAACTCGACGGACAAGCCGGTCGTCGGAGACTACGACGGCGACGGGCGAGCGGACGCGGCGCTTTATCGTTCGGACGCGTGGCATATTCTGGGAACGACGCGAGGCTATTACGCCGTGCAGTTCGGCATCGGCTCGGATATTCCGGCACCGGCGGATTACGACGGCGACGGCAAGACGGATTTGGCGGTTTTCAGAAACGGAACGTGGTATCTGCTGCAAAGCACAAACAACGGCTTTGTAGGCAGGCAGTTCGGTCAAACGAATGACAAACCTGTTCCGGGCGCTTATATTCCTTAATTTCGGCTGGAAATAATTTGCATAAAAATAGGGCGTGAAAATAAAATTCACGCCCTTTAGTTTTTCTATTTGCTTTGGAGGAAAACTCAAACGCTTTCGCGTCTAAAAATTCTTTCTGAACAGATAAGAAGCCTTGATAAAGAACGTTCTGCCGTTGCTGCGAAAGCCCGGCTCGAAATGACGACTGAACGGGTTGTAGCCGTTGTAGTTGAAATCGTCGTTGTATCCGGCGTAGATCGCCGTGCCCGGACTCGGCGTCCAGCCGAAAACCAGTTGCGGGCGGACGCGATTGCTTAAAGTCGAATAATCGATGCGCAGGCGCGCGAAAATGTCTCTCGAAAACTGGTAAGTCGAGCGCGACGAGAAAATATTGTCGTCAAAGGCGACTTTTCCCGTGTCGTTTCTGACGAGGCGAACTTTGTTGTAGTTCAGCTGCGTCTGGAAAGCCGTCGTCGGCTGATATCGAAAGCTTGATTCGATGAACAGCTGATTGCCCGGACCCGGATCGTAAGGCGCGGCTTGTCCGAAAGCTACAGCCGCCGCGCTGACACGCGGAAAATCGGGTCCCGCGCCCAAGTCATAATCCATCTGTCCAAACGTATAATCGAGCAGCACGAAAGCGAAAAATTTCTTGTGCGGCGACGTTTCGATAAAAGCCTGCACGGCTTTGAAATTTGTCGAACGCTCCGAGTCCGGTCCGAAAAACGCGCCTTCTCTGCCGACTTTTCGCGTTCTGCCGAATTCGTGTTCAAAGACGCGCTCGTAGCCGTATTGAAAAGCCGTGCCGACAAAGGTCTGGCGCTGCAAAGCCAGCATTCCCTGCGTGTTCGTAATCCAGTACTGCGCGCGCCCGCGCCAGTCGTAGCTGATGTTGGTCTCGTTTTGCAGGCGTTTATAGATGATTTTTTTCTTGGCGTCGCGGTCGGTTTGATACTGGACGAACGAGCCGAGATAATTCGTGTCGACGCGGTTGGTAAAACCGACGTCGGCGACGTAATCGCGCGACCTGCCCTGCGCCAGGTAATTCATATACAGATTACGGTCGGCGCGTTCGAGATAAACCCTGTAGCCGACGCCGTTGCCGGTGCGATACGAATTTTCGTCCAAATCGGCGTCGTAAAAATACCGGCGCGAGTTTGTGCCGACAATTTGAAACTCGGTCACGGTTTTCGGATTCAGACGAAAGCGACCGTCAAAACCGCCCGTGTGATTATGCCGGTCGACAAAATTGTAAGTCGTGGCAAAAAATCCCAGACTATTCTGGCTGCCGATGTCGCGTTTCAGACGCAGCACGCCGATTTCCGCGTTTTTATCGACGAAGCGCTCGGCGCTGCAAACGTCGTTCGGACCAGCCGTCTGCTGGCAGATAAGCAAGTCTTCGCGCTCGTCCGGCGTCAGTTTTCCGGGGTCATTATCCGAAGCGTAAATCAAGCCGAAAGTATTTTTGCCGCGTCGTCCGGTCAATTTCGCCGCGATGTCCGGGTCGACAATCCGGCGCGTGTTGACGAGATTCAGCCCGCTCTGAAACATATCTATTCTTTCCAGAAAAAACGGGCGTTTTTCGGCGAAGAAAATCGGAAAGCGCTGGTTCGCGCTCGTCACGGGCGCGTCGGCTTCGACCTGCGCGAAATCGGGATTGTAAGCGAAATCCAGCGTAATCGACGGCGTCAGACCGAATTTCGCGGTCATTCCGAAATCGCCTCTGATGCCTTCGTTGACAAAGCGTCCCGCCGGGTCGTTGTTAAAAGTATAACGCGTGCGCCTGCCGGATTGGCTCAGGGTAAAGCTCGGATTTATTTCCAGCTGCCGCGTCGTTTCGATGCCTTCGAGTCCGGTAATTTTTCCGGCTTGATTCAGCGAGCCCGAACGGCTGCGGTCGAGCCGCATCCACGAATTAAGCTCGTTGTTGGCGTATTTGACGCGGCGAAAAATGTGTATGCCCCAATTTTTGTTTTTGCCCGCTTCGTAGCGCAGAGATTTAAACGGAATCGCGGCTTCGATTGTAAAGCCGTCTTCGGTCAGAACGCCTTTCGATTCCATCAGCAAATCGACGCTGTAATCCTCGCCGCGACCTTCGGTTATAGTGCCGTCAGCCTGCACGCCGAGCGGATTGAAGAAAATCGCGTAAGCCTGCCTTTGGTCGTTAAAAGTGTCGAGATAAACGCCGACGTAATCGTCGTTAAAAATATTATCGCGCCGCGCGACCGTCGCGCGCACTTTGTCTCTGTCCTGTTTAATGCGAAAGGCGATGTAAAGATTTTTCGAATCATAACCGATGTAAACTTCGGTCGGGTGCGTCGGCGCGACATTGTCGCCCGGATTCGTCTGCAAAAATTCGCCGAAAGTCGCCGCCGTCTGCCAGACCGCGTCGTTTAACTGCCCGTCAATGACGGGCGGCGTGTCGAAATGCGCAATCCGCGCGGGCGCGTTTTTCGGCATATACGGAGAAAACGCGGTTTTCGATTCGCCGGATGTTTTGTCGATGGTATTTTGCAGCGTATTCGACGGCGCGGAAACGTCCGAAGGCTTCGGCGAAGGCTGCACGGTTTCGGTCGTTTTCGGCGGATTGGGATTAATTTGCGCGTGAATAAAACCCGCGCTGAGAAAGATTGCAAATATAAAAGCAAACGAATTTTTTATGAAAATGGGAAGCAAATATTTCATGACTTTTATCCTGTAAATGATTTGGATTTTTTGCCGGTATAAAAACGGATATCAACTGTAAAACCCCGCCGCACGGTTTTTTATGACAATTTTTTTTCATCTAATTTGAAACGCACTCGCCGCAGTTTAAATATAGGCTTTGTTTCGGAAATCGGAAATTCATTTGTGATTTGCGGATTATCTCGCGGGATAAAGGGCGCGTGACGCGTGATAAAGTGTCAGTAGCCCGCGCGTCAGCAAGGGCTTTCGCTATGGATAAAGCCCGCGCTCACGCTTGGGCTACTGACACCGGCTTTCTCTCAACCAACTTCTTTATTACACAATTTCCCGCTTGAAAGTTGAATTCCGTGCTTTCAAATGTAATAATTCTTCGCTTATTCTTATTTATAAAAAGCGTCCACTTCCCGACACAATGAGCAATACAAACCAGAAAAAACGCTTCTGCCTCGTGCTGATTAAACCGTCGCATTACGACGACGACGGCTATATTATCCAATGGCTGCGCTCGGCGATTCCCTCAAACTCGCTCGCGGTGCTCTATGGTCTGGCGAAAGAGTGCGGCGAAAACAAAGTTCTGGGCGAAAATGTGGAACTGGAAATTCACGCCTTCGACGAAACGAATACGAACATTCGTCCGCAAAAAATAATCTCGCTCGTCGAAAACGCCGGAGCCGGAATGGTGATGCTCGTCGGCGTCCAGTCAAATCAATTTCCCCGCGCTTTGGATATTGCGAAACCTCTGCGCGAAAGAAACATTCAGGTCGCCGTCGGCGGCTTTCACGTTTCCGGCACGATTTCGATGCTCAAAGAGATTGACCCGCAGGTCAAAAAAGCGCAGGAAATGGGCGTGACGATTTTCGCGGGCGAAGCCGAAGGGCGTCTGGAGCAGGTTTTAAAGGACGCTTTCTTTAATAATCTCCAGCCGCTCTACAATTTCATGCACGATTTGCCGAACATCGAAGGCGTGGCGACGCCTTTGCTTCCGGCGGAAAGAGTTCATCTGACGGCGGGCGCGACAACTAGCTTCGACGCCGGGCGCGGCTGTCCTTTCACCTGTTCGTTTTGCACCATCATCAACGTGCAGGGACGCAAATCGCGCCGCCGCTCGCCGGAAGACATCGAACGAATCGTGCGCGAAAACGTCAAACAAGGTCTGCATTCCTTCTTTATCACCGACGACAATTTCGCCCGCAACAAAGATTGGGAAATTATTCTGGATAAACTGATTCACCTGCGCGAAGTCGAAAAACTGAAAATCAGCTTTATCATTCAGGTCGATACGCTCTGTCACAAACTGCCGAATTTTATCGAAAAAAGTAAACGCGCGGGCGTCAAACGTGTTTTCATCGGACTGGAAAACATCAATCCCGACAGTCTTTTAGGCGCGAAAAAACGGCAGAATAAAATCACCGATTATAGAAAGATGCTGCTCGAATGGAAACGTGTCGGCATCGTCACCTATTGCGGCTACATTCTCGGATTTCCCGGCGACACGCAGGAATCCATCCTGCACGACATCGAAGTCATCAAAAAAGAACTGCCCGTCGATTTGCTCGAATTCTTTTATTTAACGCCTCTGCCCGGCTCGGAAGACCACAAAAAACTGCACGAAGCCGGAATCGAGATGGACGCGGATTTGAACAAATACGACCTTAATCACGCCGTCACCGCGCATCCGAAAATGTCGAAGGAAAACTGGGAAGAAACTTATCGAAAAGCCTGGGAAACTTATTACACGGACGAGCATATCGAAACGGTTCTGCGCCGCGCTATCGCCACCGGAACGAGTCCGGGCAAGACGATGTTTTTTATCACGTGGTTTAACGGCTGTATCGGCATCGAAAAAATTCACCCGCTCGAAGGCGGTTTTCTGCGCCTGAAGTTTCGCCGGTCTCGCCGTTCCAATCTGCCGCTCGAAAATCCGATGGTTTTTTACCCGAAATATTTTCTCGAAACGCTTTGGAAACAATTCAGATGGATTTCGCTTTACACGCGCCTGCGCTTAATCTATCGCAAAGTCCGCAAAGACCCGAAAAAACTGGAGTATATGGATTTGGCTTTAGAGCCGGTCACCGACGACGAACTCGAAACGCGCGAGCTGTTTCAATCCGAAGCCGCGCATAATTACGTCGAAAAAATTCACCGGCTGGAAAAACTCACGCGCGGCGAAACCGTTTGAGGCGGCTTAAATATTTGCTGGTTAGTCAAACGCTGTCGCATATTATTAAAGATATTATTTGGAATAAATAAAATATGAGCGAATTAAATGGAAACCGTCGGCGGCGATTTTGTCTTGTGCTGATTAAGCCGTCGCATTACGACGACGACGGTTATGTTATCCAATGGTACCGGTCGGGAATGCCTTCGAATTGCCTCGCCGCTTTATACGGCTTGGCGCGCGAATGCGCCGAACGAAAGGTTCTGGGCGACGACGTCGAAATCGAAATCCACGCTCTGGACGAAACCAACACCCGTATTCGTCCCGAAAAAATCGCTTCGCTGATAAACGATGCCGACGCCGGAATGGCGATGCTCGTCGGCGTGCAGTCGAATCAATTTCCGCGCTCGCTCGACATCGCCAAATCTCTGCGTGAGAAAAACATTCCGGTCGCCATCGGCGGTTTTCACGTTTCCGGCACGATTTCGATGCTCAAAGAAATTGACCCGCAGGTGAAAAAAGCGCAGGAAATGGGCATCACTTTATTTGCGGGCGAAGCCGAAGGTCGGCTCGAATTGGTTTTAAAGGACGCTTTCTTCAAAAATCTTCAGCCGCTCTATAATTTCATGCACGATTTGCCGAACATCGAAAGCGTCGCCACGCCCGTTCTTCCGGCTGGTCGGGTGAAACGAACCGTCGGCACGACAACGAGCTTCGACGCCGGACGCGGTTGCCCGTTCACCTGTTCATTTTGCACCATCATCAATGTTCAAGGGCGCAAATCGCGTCGCCGCTCGCCCGACGACATCGAGCGAATCATCCGCGAAAACGTCAAACAGGGACTTTATTCCTTCTTCATCACCGACGATAATTTCGCCCGCAACAAAGATTGGGAAATTATTCTCGACCGTTTGATTAAGCTTCGCGAAGACGAAAAACTGAACATCAGATTTACCATACAGGTCGATACGCTCTGTCACAAATTGCCGAATTTTATCGAAAAATGCCAGCGCGCAGGCGTCAAGCGTGTTTTCATCGGACTGGAAAACATCAATCCCGACAGTCTTTTAGGCGCGAAAAAACGGCAGAATAAAATCACCGACTATCGAACGATGCTGCTCGCCTGGAAGCGAATCGGAGTCCTGACCTGTTGCGGCTACATTCTCGGATTTCCGACCGATACAAAGGAAAGCATTCTGCACGATGTCGAAGTCATCAAAAAGGAACTGCCGATTGATTTGCTCGAATTCTTTTATTTAACGCCTTTGCCCGGCTCAGAAGACCACAAAAAACTTTACGAAGCCGGCGTTGAGATGGACACGGATTTAAATAAATACGACCTTCACCACATCACGACCGCGCACCCGAAAATGTCGTTTGAAGAATGGACTGACGCTTGCCGCGCGGCGTGGGAAAATTATTATTCGCGCGAGCACGCCGAAACGATTTTGCGGCGAGCGGTGGCGAGCGGCGTCGATTCCGCTAAAATTTTGTTTTATCTCGTCTGGTTCTGGGGCGGCGTTTTTATCGAAGACATTCACCCGCTCGAAGGCGGCATTTTTCGGATGAAATACCGGCGCGACCGCCGTTCGGGTTTGCCGCTCGAAAATCCTTTTGTTTTTTATCCGAAATTTTACGCCGAACTGCTCTGGAAACAGGCGCGCTGGATTTCGCTTTTTACGCGTATGTGGCTGCTCTGCCGCAAGGTCAAAAACGACCCGCGCCGCCTTGAATATATGGATTTGGCTTTGGAGCCGGTCACCGACGACGAAACCGAAACGCGCGAGCTTTTCCAATCCGAAGCCGCGCATAATTACGTGGAAAAAGTTAAACAAATTGAGTTGATTCGCAGCGGAAAGGCAATCTGATTTTCTTCCGAAATCAGATTTTGTAATAAACGACTAAAATTAAGTAATGGAGGATTAAAATGAAAAAAAAAGATGGGAAAATTACCTTAATAGTTCCCTTACAGAGCGGCGGAGAAAATTTGGTCTACAAAATACAAGACCAGGATGACGCGCAGCATCCGCGTAATTTAGTTCATATCTCAGATGAAAGCGGACTTCATATTGAGAATGTCGGGTATTTCAAAAACCAGTTAACTAGATTCAAGAATTATGTTCTCGGAGGCAGTCAGGAAATCGATAATGAAACAGTCAGAACTAATCTGGAAAAATGTATAAATCAAGTTAGCGAATTACTCAAAAACATGAAAAATAAGGGTATCGAAGGATGGGAGCTTGACGGAGTATCAGTCTCTCTCGCCATCAGCGCCGAGGGTTCTATCGGTATTGCGACGGCAGGTATCGAATCCGGCATCGAACTGAATTTTTCACGAAAGCCTTCAGCAAAATAATTGCGCAGAAAAATCACGTTTATAATATTTAATATAAAGCAAACGCGGCGGCTTGTTCGAGCGCGTTTGCTTTTATCTTTTGCACATTTCGCGGGCGAGCTTCTCGTTTTTTTAACCTGTAATTCTACTTAAAATATCTTGAAAAGCACCGGACGGCTCGGGCTGGCGTCGGCGACGAAGGGCGCGATTTGCAGGTTTAAAAGATAATTTCCGTCCTCGATTTCACCGGGCACAAAAATCAATTCGGTGATTGTGTTGTTAATAAAACTTGCTTCGTTCGTTTCAAAACTTCCCTGCTCGACGTTCCAGAAAATCCGGTGATTCGACAGCTTTCCCTCGTCAAATGCGCGGTCAACCGAAGGCAAATCGACGAGCAGATGCCTGATGCCCTTTTCAATCATAAACCGCATCGCTTCGGTCGAAAAAAACGGCGGAACGTTTTCCGGATACGCGC
>DASVWG010000110.1:0-3985 GCA_036389695.1 Pyrinomonadaceae bacterium | reverse complement strand
GAGGGCACAGAGAACTCAGAGATTTTTTAAAGAAAATTAACCGAGGATGAAGGTGATGAACAGGGATTAAAAGAAATATTAAATAATTTCTATCCCTGTCTATCCCCTTCATCCCTGTTAATTTTCTTCTCTCTGAGTTCTCTGTGCCCTCTGTGGCTAAATTCTCTTATTCGCCTTTTGTGCCGCTGAAGGAGACCGGCGTCGGAATCATCGGCGCGGTGATTGAGCCTTCCATGCGGCTGTCTTCGACTGCGCCGTCGATGCTCAGTTCGAGCGATTGTCCCTGCACCTCGATTTGCGCGGTTGCCGAGATTTTATTGCCGCTGACTTTTCCGCCCGCGATTTCGCCCGTGCCGAACATCGACTGCATCGAGCCGGAAACTGTTCCGTCCGTTTGCGCCAGCGTCAGCGTGACAGGAATTTGCTGTCCCATCGCTTCTAAAACCAGATTCCAGTTTCCGGTTACATTCACCGTCGGCGCTTCCGCCGGTTTCCCGTAATTTGAAATGTCCTGCATATTATTGTTGGTGTCGAAAATCTCTATCTTTTCCGCGTAAGATTCGGCTTGCGGCAAAACTTCTTCGGCGTCGCCGACAATTACAATCGCGATTTTATCGGGCGTAATATATTGATTCGCCACGCGCTGAATTTCTTCAGACGAAACGGCGTTGACGTTGTCGCGATAAGTTTGCAGGTAATCGGCGGGCAAATCGTAAAGCTGCTGCTGGACGATTAAATTCGTCAAGCCTTCCTGCGTCTCGGCGCGAATCGGGAAAACGCCCGTCAGAAAATTTTTCGCGTCCTGCAATTCTTCCTTTGAGACGGCTTCGTCGCGAATGCGGTTCAATTCATAAAAAAATTCTTTGAGCGAATCGCCCGTCACCGTCGTGCGCACTTCCGCCGTCGCTTCAAACGCGCCAGCCAGACGCCTTGCGTCGAGGCTCGAATAAGCGCCGTAAGTGTAGCCTTTTTCCTCGCGCAGATTCATAAAAAGACGTGACGAAGCGCCCGCGCCGAGGATTTGATTCATCACCAGCAGCGGAAAATAATCGGGATGATTACGCTTTATCGCCAGATTGGAAAGCACGATGTTCGATTGCGCCGAGCCTTTGCGGTCGACAACCGTCAGAGTTTTTTCGGTTCTTTCCGGCAGCGCATCAAATTCCGAATCCTCGACGCTTCCCTTTTCCCACGCGCCGAAAAGCGTTTCCAGCTCGCTGACCAGCGCGTCCGTTTCGACATCGCCGACGACAATCAAAGTCGCGTCGTTCGGCACAAAACTACGCTTGTGATGATTGACCAGCCGCTCGCGCGAAAGCTTCTCGATGTCCGCTTCATTCGGCGCGACGATTGAATAAGGATGCGCGCCGTAAAGCACGCGCGACATTTGCTCGTCGGCGAGAAAGCCGGGCTGCGAGCGTTGAAACTTCAGATTCTCAATCGTGTTTTGCTTGTAAAGCGCGATTTCGTTTTCGGGAAAAGTCGGCGCGAGAATCATCTCCGCCATCAATTGCAGAACGTCCGCCCGATAAAGCGTCAGCGCCGAAGCCGAAACGACCGTATTGTCGGCGGAGCTCGACGCCGAAAGCGACGCGCCCAAACGCTCGACGGCTTCGGCGATTTCCTTGCTCGAACGCGTCGCCGTGCCCTGGCTGAGCAGATGCGTGGTGGCTGACGTGAGACCAATCGAATCTTTCGGGTCATTAATTTCGCCGCGCCGAAACGCGAGGCGAAAGCTGATGAGCGGCAGACGCCGCTGTTCGAAAACGACGACTTTCAAGCCGTTTGCCAGCGTCGTCTCAAAAGGACTGTCAATCGAAAACGGTCGCGGGAGAAGCGGCGCGGGCGCGTTTTTGCGAAAATCTTCATTCATAATCTTAATTAAAGTTGACTGAGTTGACTGAAGTTGACCGAAGTTGACTGAGTTAGAACCGATAACTCAGTCAACTCAGTCAACTCACAACTCACAACTCTTTCTAGTTGTTGCTCGCCGGAACGATGTCGAGCTGAGCGCGGTTGTCGGTGTTCAGATATTTGGCGACGGCATCTCTGATTTGCTCCGCCGAAACTTTTAATAATTCTTCAACCTCAGAATTAATCAACGTCGGGTCGCCGTCATACAGAGCGTATTCGGCAAGGCGCTGCGCCCGCGCCAGCGACGATTGGCGCGAGCGAACCTCGTCGTTAATCAACTGGTTGCGCAGTTTCTGCATTTCATCTTCACTCGGACCATTCGTTGCAATCTGCTCGATTTCGGCGTAAATCTGCGAGCGAATCTGGTTGATGTCTTTGCCGGGTTTCGGAATCGCGCCGATGACGACGCCCGAAGGACCGCGCCGCTCGTCGGTAAAGCCGAAAATCTGAATGACCGATTCGTCGCCTTTCACCAATTTTTGATAAAGACGCGAGCTTTCGCCGTCATAAAGAAGTTTTCCGGCGAGATAAAGCGCGTAAAACTCCGGCGAGCGGCGCGGCGGAATCTTCCAGCCGTCGATAAACGCCGGAAACGGCGCGAGCTTATCGACATACGTCTGCGAAGGCATGGCGATTTCCGCCGGCTCGGAAACGTCGAGTGCGGCGGGCTTCGGCTGGCTCGGAATCGTCCCGAAATATTTTTCGATTAAAGATTTCGCTTCCGCCGCGTCAAACGAGCCGGAAAGAACCAGAACGGCATTGTTCGGCGCGTAATAAACGCGGAAAAATTCCTGCACGTCTTCGACCGTCGCCGCGTCCAAATCTTCCATCGAGCCGATAGTCGAATGCGAATTGGCGAAATTTTTGTAAACCATCGAGGTCAGCAAATCGAAAACCTGCCCGTAAGGCTGATTATCGTAGCGCAGGCGCTTTTCTTCCTTGACGGCTTCGCGCTGATTGTCGAGATTTTCCTGCGTGACCGCCAGCGTCCGCATTCTGTCGGATTCGAGCCACAGCGCGAGCGGCAATTGGCTGGCGGGCAAAGTCTCGTAATAATTCGTGCGCTCGCTCGAAGTCGTGCCGTTCATCGTCCCGCCCGCCTTCATCACAAACTGAAAATGCCCGGCTTTCGGCACATTTTCCGAGCCTTGAAACATCATATGCTCGAACAGGTGCGCGAAACCCGTGCGCCCTTCGCGCTCGTTGCGCGAGCCGACGTCGTAATAAACCGCGCAGGAGACGACCGGCACGGATTCATCCGGGTTCAAAACCACGCGCAAACCGTTGTCGAGCGTGTATTCTTCTAATTCTACAGAAGGAAATTGAAAAGTTTCTGACATAATCTTCCAAAAATTTTGCTCTCTGAAAAGCGTTAAATTTATGAAAACATTTTACGCGTCAATTTGCAAAAGAGTTTCGCGACACGGGCGAAACAAAAGAAAACGCGCCGGCAAACCTGCGGTTACCGGAGCGTTTTCTTTTTTAAATAACGAGTAAAAAATCGCGGCTGAATTTTCAAGCTCTGTCTTTATATCCTGATTTTTTATAGTTCGGGAGTGTTTTATTTATGCCGGTAGGTGATTCTGCCTTTGGTTAAATCATACGGCGACATTTCGACGTCGACGCGGTCGCCAATCAAAATCCGGATGCGGTTTTTCCGCATTTTGCCGGAAATTGTCGCTAGAACCATATGTTCGGTGCCATTTAACTGGACTTTAAAAAAAGCATTCGGCTGTTTGTCCACAATAAATCCCGCCGCTTCGATTAATTCTTCTTTCATTTAAATTATTTTCCTTTTATTGCCCTGGTGAATTCGGTTCGAGCAAAACCGACAATAGATTCTGCTCAGAAAAAATATCGCCTCGGGCTAATCTTCCAGCCCGAGGCACATTTTAAATTTGCCTATTAACTAAGCGCGTGAATTCTTACCAGCGCGAACCGCCGCCGTAGCCGCCGCCACCGCCGCGATTGCCGCCGCCACCGCCGCCGCGATTGCCGCCGCCGCCGTAACCGCCGCGTCCGCCTCCGCCGCCGCGACTTCCGCCGCGTCCGCCGCCTTCTTCACGCGGCT
>DASVWG010000109.1:0-30472 GCA_036389695.1 Pyrinomonadaceae bacterium | reverse complement strand
CACGGTTTGAGTCTGCCCGACGCTGAGCCGCACCGAGTCCAGAGTTAATATCTTAAAACCCCGCGCCGAAACCTTTATTTCATAATCGCCGACCGGCAAATTTGAAATCACGAAAACGCCTTCGTCATCGGTCGAAACGGTGCGCCGCAGGTTCGTCGATTTGCTGGTTGCCGTCACGCTCACGCCCTGCACGACCGCTCCGTTCTGGTCGGTTATAACGCCGGTTAAAGACGCCGCCGCTTGCTGGGCAGAAACAATATTTTGAAATAAAAAACAGGAAAATAGAAAAATAATTAAACGAATTACAGAAATTTTCATCAATAAATTCTCCCAAGAAAGTTAATTTCAATATTTCCGTGAGAATGCAATTTAATCGTCTTTCCGAAACCTGCCAGCCGTTCAATCAAAACGACGATGTTCAATAAATTATTCTTCGCGACGCAGGAATTGCTTTTTAAATTTTAGTGAGAAGAAATTTTCCGTTACCTGAAGTCGAAAGTGACGCCGTCTGAAGCCTTAACGCCTGAAAATTCTTTCGTGATGAAACGCATTTCTAAAAGCGGATTCATAGTTGACTGGAAGTTGACTGAGTTGACTGAGTTGACCGAGTTTGAAAGAATCTTCCGAACTCAGTCAACTCAGTCAACTTCCAGTCAACTCGCTAAACTTCTATTGTTTCGGACGCTGGTCAGCCGGAACGTTTTTGTAAACGTCTTCGAATTTGGCAAAACCGTCTTTGATGACGGTCGTCATTAGATTGTCCTTATCCACGGTCTGCACTTCGAGCAGAATCGACGGCACTTCTTTTTTGATAACGTCGTTCATAAATGGTTTCGCTTCGGTCAGAGGCTCTTTTTTCGCCAGTTTTATCGCGGCTTCGACCGCGCCGTTGGCGAGCGGAATAATCGGTTTGTAGACGGTCATCGACTGTTTGCCTTCGGCGATGCGCTGCAGCGCGCTGATTTCGGCGTCCTGCCCGGTGACGAGAATTTTGCCCGCCAAGCCGCGTTTTTCAAGTGCCGACACCACGCCGCCCGCCATCCCGTCGTTTGAGACTATGAAAGCTTTAATATTGTCGCCATTTTGCGTCAACGCGTTTTCCGCCATTTTTAAAGCTTCGTCCGGCTTCCAATCGGTGATGAAGTTGTCGGCGACGATTTTGATTTTGCCGCTGTCGATTGCCGACTGCAAAACGGCAAGCTGTTCTTTTTTCATAATATGCGCGTTATTGTCGGTTCCCGCGCCGTAAACCATGACGTAATTTCCTTCGGGAGCTTTTTGCAGCGCGTATTCGGCGATTTTTCTGCCGATGACCGGCACCTGGTGCGAGATGTAAACGTCGATTTTGTCGGAATTTATCAGGCGGTCGTAACTAATGACCGGAGTTCCCTGCGCTTTGGCTTTGTCAACCATCGTCGCTGCCTGCGTCGCGTCGTGCGGCGCGATGACGAGGACATCGACTTTTTGCGTTAATAAGTTATCGACATCGTTCGACTGGCGGCTGGCGTCGTTGTTGGCGACCGTCACCACACACTCGACGTTCATCTTTTTGCAGTGTGCTTCAAAGGCGTCGCGGTCGCGCTGCCAGCGTTCTTCCTTGACCGTCGCCATCGCAAAACCTATCTTGATTTTGCGATTCGAGTCAGACGTCGAATTTCCTGAATTCGCTGCGTTATTAGCTGTGTTTTGAGATTGATTTACGCATGAAACTGACGCAAACACCGCCAAAACCAATCCTAAATAAATAAAACTTACGATTTTTTTCATCAACTTTGCTCCTTAACTTAAGCCTTACTCATAACCTTGTACCTTCCGCCATGTTTTTCAGAGGCGGATTGACCGGCGATTTCTATTTGTTTCTTTCTGAAACGCTATCTGTCTTCTATATGACGGCTGCTATCCAAATAAATATTTTTGATTTTTATAGCGTTTCATTAGTGAGAAAACTGCTGCCGAAGCAGCGCTGAAAGAAGAGGCTCTCCATTCGGGACGCAGGTTTGTTGTTGCGGCGGACAAAAGTTTACGAGTCAGCATTATTTCCGCTTAATCAAAATGACCAATCTTATTTTTATTGAAAAACTTAGTGTATTGCTAAATCATTCTATTTTATCAATCGAGATTCTTCAAGCATTATTTGCTGCGCCGGCAAACAAATTTGTCTCGCGACCTCGACATAAAAGGCTTTTCGGAAATTACGCCGGATGATTTACCGTTCCGGCTGAAACTTTAATTTTGGCTATGCTAAAAATTTGAGGCGACTCGGAGAGCCGTATTTTATTTCACGAAAGCGGTTGAAACTTTAATTTTCAGTGTGACTTTTGAGGCTGGAATGCTAATTTCTCAGCCTGACTTTTGCTGGGCTATACAACAAAACCTGTTGTTTATTCAATCAGCGTATCGAAAGCTAAAGATTGACAATTATCGCGGCGGATATATTTCGATATCTTCGAGCTTACGGCAAAGTCAAACAATAAATCGGACGATTTTAAGCTTGCGTCCGATTTACTGTTTGAAATTTTATACGGTTTTTAATTTGTCAGAGCCAATTCGACGCGCGGCGAGTTTTTGGCTAATTTTTCCTCGCTTTTCGTCTGGTAAAGCTCTGCGCTTAACTGGTTTGTTTTTATCTCCGCCAGAGAATACCGGTCGTCAGAAACGTCGAAGACGAGTACGGAATTTTTTAGTTGTTTAGTGGTTTCTTTCGGCATGACCACGACGAGCGCGGCTTCCTTGCCGTCGGCAGAGCGGATAATCAATCTTCTCTGGCTTGAAGTTAGATTCGCGAAAGTGATTGAGTAATCGCCCGCGCGGAATGATTTTTCGCCGACGGTAAAATCAAACGGAATGTGCGCCCGGTATTCCGAAGCGCTGGCGGCGCGCGTGATTCCGACCAAGCCCATTGTCAAAACGATTAATAAAAATAATTGCGTAACTGTTTTTTTCATAATTTTTACTCCTTTATATATAGGCGTATGTTTATACGCCTTATAGAGACATACATTCAGACAATTTTTTGCCTGTAAAGTGTAACGCGAGAAATAAACCGGAAAAGTATCAATTCAATTTCGGGCGGCGATGATTTTTAAATTGACGGGCAGGCGTGATTTTTCGCGGAGAGAAAAATAATGAACGGTAATTTTGAAAAAAGGCTTTGTTGGCGGTAATGAACGATTCACTTTCCACAGATTCGAGAAATCATCTTTTCATTCGCAAAGCTTTCGCAATCGCTTCTTCAGCCAGCGTTTTCATCACTTTATAGCCGGCGGCGTCCGGGTGCAGACCGTCGTAGCTGACGCCGTCTTTGAGCGTGCCTTCGGCATCGACCGTGGCGGAATAATAATCCAGATAAATTAAATCGTTTTCCGCCGCGTAGTTTTTTATCCAGTCATTCAGCGCCCGGATTTTTTCGTTCGGACGTTTTTTTGTTTGGATAAATAAATTGCCCTGCTTATTTTTTACGCGGTCATTGACCGGCAGCACGGACGCCAGAACGACGCGGATGCGATTGGCTTTCGCCAGCTCGACCATCGACTTAAGGTTTTGCGCGATGTCTTCGAGCGTCATCGGTCCCGTGTTTCCGGCAATATCGTTTGTTCCGGCTAAAATGACGACCGCTTTCGGTTTCAAATCAATGACGTCCTGCCGAAAGCGGACGAGCATCTGCGGTGTGGTTTGCCCGCTGATGCCGCGATTGACGTAAGACTTGCCGGGAAAATATTCCGCCAGATTCCAGATGTCGGTTATCGAATCGCCCAGAAAAACTACCCGATTTTCGTTCGCGGCGGGCGGCTGTAATTTGGCGTTGGCTTCGCGGTAACGCGCGAGCTGCGCCCAATCGTTCAACTGTTTTTCGTAGCGCTCGATTTTAATTTTTTCTTCGCGGCAGTCTGCGGCGTCGGTCGGCGCGGTCTGGGCGAAAAAAGGCGTCGCCCAGACAATAAGCGTTAAAAAAAGACAACCCGTCAAGCGCTTCATAAATTTCTTCCTCGCAAAATTTCGTCTTCCGGCGGCGGCGGAAAAATCTTCTATTCGACGCCGAGCAGAATGTCCATCGTTAACTGGTCGAGCCGCTCGTATCTTAATCCTTTTGATGAAAGCTCCTGACGGTCGAATTCACCGGCTAACAAGTCCGCCGAATTTTCCACGCTGAATTTGCCGATTTTGTATGCTTTATTCGTCTGCTCGATTTCCGCCAGGATGGATTGGATTTCCTCGTGATTGTTCCAGCGCTCGGCTTTGTCTTTCAGAATCAGATAAGTCCGCATACAACCGCGCGCAAAGTCTTTAACGCCTTCGTAATCTTCCGTGCGATAAGCGTGCGCGTCGAAATGGCGCATTCCTTCGTAGCCGACGTCTTCGAGAAATTTGACGAGCCAGAACGCCGCTTTCGGATTTGCCGAGCCGAAACGCAAATCCTGGTCATAACGCCCGGGAACCTGGTCGTTCAAATCGATGTGAAAAAGTTTTCCCGCTTCCCAAGCCTGCGCGACCGCGTGCATCATATTCAATCCGGGCATCTGCTCGTGCGCGACTTCCGGGTTGACGCCGACCATTTCCTTGTGTTCCAGAGTTTCGATAAAAGCCAGATAAGCTCCGGTCGTCGCAAAATAAATATCGGCGCGCGGCTCGTTCGGTTTGGCTTCGAGCGCGAATTTGTATTTGTAATTTTGCGAAATATTGTATTCGCACAGATAATCGAGAGCTTCACGAAAACGCTTGATGGCGTCTTCGGTTTTGCGGCAGGCGTCTGTTTCCACGCCTTCGCGCCCACCCCATAAAACAAAAGTTTCCGCGCCGAATTCCGCGCCCAAATCCATCGCCCGCATCGTTTTCTGCACGGCGTAGGCGCGAACGCGCGCGTCGTTTGCCGTAAACGCGCCGTCGCGAAAAACCGGGTCGTAAAACAAATTGACTGTCGCCATCGGAACTTTCAGATTGTTTTCTTCGCAGGCTTTTCTGAAATCTTTAACAATCCGGTCGCGCTCGGCATTCGTCGCGTCAATCGGCACCAGGTCGTTGTCGTGGAAATTCACGCCGTATGCGCCGACTTCCGCCAGCAATCGCACGATTTCCGTCGGATTGAGTTTTTCCCTGACCGCCGCGCCGAACGGGTCTGCGCCCGGATTGCCGACCGTCCACAGACCGAAGGTGAATTTGTGTTCCGCTTTTGGTTCAAATCTGCCGTTGTTCATATTTTTAACTCCTCAAATCTAATTCTTAGTAATAATTTTCATCGCCGGACGAATGGCGGAATAAAGCATTTTATACGCTTCATAATTGCGATTTAACTTTTCGACCGAGCGGGCGTCGGGTTCGATTTTTTCTTTCACGCGAATCGTTTTTTCGCACGCCTCGTCAACCGAATTCCAGGCGCCCGCGCCGACTCCGGCTAAGACCGCCGCACCGAAAGCCGCGCCCTCGTCGGCTTCCGGAATCTCGACCGCCTGCCCGTAAACGTCTGCCTGAATCTGCCGCCAGAGCTTCGATTTTGCGCCGCCGCCGCCCAGACGAATCGTTTCGACGGGCGCTCCAAGGTCACGAAAAATCTCGATTGAATCGCGCAGGCTGAAAGCCACGCCTTCCATCACCGCCCGCACGAAATGCGCCCGCGTGTGGCTTGCCGTCAAACCGACGAACGCGGCGCGCGCCGCTGCGTCCAGATGCGGCGTCCGCTCGCCCATCAGGTACGGCAGCCAGATTGCGCCGTTTGAACCCGAAACGATTTTCGCCGCTTCATCAGCCAAATCGTCAAAACTTTCTCCGCGACAGCCGAAATTCTCTCGAAACCATTTGAGCGAAAGCCCGGCGGCGAGTGTGACGCCCGTGTTGTGCCAGCGCTGCGGTATAGCGTGGCAGAGCGTATGAATACGACCTTTCAAATCCAGCTTTGGCTGTTCGGTCACGCCAAACACGACGCCGGAAGTTCCAATCGTCGCGCTGACCGTTCCGGCACGCGTGACGCCCATTCCGATTGCGCCCGCCGCGTTGTCGCCCGCGCCCGCGACGATTAGCGTTCCCGCTTTCAAGCCGGTCTCTTCCGCCGCCGGTTTTGAAATTTTTCCGGTTATCCCGATTGATTCGTAAACTTCGGGCAATACGGCTTTATCGATTTCGAGACGGTCGAGTATTTCGCTCGACCAACGGCGATTTTTCACGTCGAAAAAAAGCGTGCCGGAAGAATCGGCGACATCTGACGCTTTGTCGCCGGAAAGACGCAGGCGAACGTAATCTTTCGGCAGCAGAACCGTTTTTACACGCTTCCAGATTTCCGGCTCGTTTTCTCTGACCCACAAAAGTTTGGGCAAAGTAAAACCCGTCACCGCCGGATTGGAAACCAGCTTTATTAAATTTTCAGCGCCGAGCTTTTCGGTAATTTCGCGGCATTGTTTCTCCGTCCGCTGGTCGCACCACAAAAGCGCCGGGCGCAGAGGCTTGTCCGTTTCGTCGAGCAAAACCGAGCCGTGCATCTGACCGGAAAAGCTGATTGCGCCGATTGCATCGGCGTCCGCGTTCTGCAAAACTCCGCGAATCGCCGAAACCGTCGCCCGCCACCAATCATCGGGCGATTGCTCTGCCCAACCGATTTCGGGCGACGCAAATGCTTCGTGCTCGGCGGTTGCCGCCGCGATAATTTTTCCGTTTTCATCAATCAAAACAGCGCGCGTGCCGCCGGTTCCGACATCTATTCCGAGAAAATTCATTGGCTCTCTGGAAATCTCAAAAATAAAATCGAGACTTAATTTCCTGTCACCTCAAGCTGCGCGTTTATCAAATCGATTGAATTTCCGCCGACCATAATTTGAAATTTGCCGGGTTCGACAACACGCTGCATCTCGCGATTATAAAACTGTAGCTTTTCCGGCGTGATTGTAAAAGTAACCGTTTTCGTTTCGCCCGGCTTTAGCGAAATCCGGGCGAAATCCTTGAGCTCTTTGATTGGACGCGTAACGGAGCTAACTTCATCGCGCAGATACATTTGCGCGACTTCATCGCCGCGCAGTTTTCCGGTATTCGTAATTTCAACCGTGACGGTCGTTTCTTCATTCGCCTTGATTTTCGGCTGCGTGATTTTCAAATTCGAATATTTGAACGTCGTGTAGCTCAAGCCGTAGCCGAACGGGAAAAGCGGCGCGGTCGTCGAAAACAGATAGCCGCGTTTCGCCGACGGTTTCCGGTTGTAATAAATCGGAAGCTGTCCGGCGGAGCGCGGAAACGAGACCGGAAGCTTCCCGCCCGGATTGTAATCGCCGAAAATAACGTCTGCCGCGGCGGTTCCCGTTTCTTCGCCGAGATAAAAGCCTTCCAGAATCGCCGGAACATTTTCGGCGACGTAATTGATTGATAAAGGTCCCGAATTAATCAGAAAAACGACAGTCGGTTTGCCGGTCGCTAAAACGGCTCTGACCAAATCGTTTTGTCTGCCGACGAGCTCCAGCGAGTCGCGGTCGCCGAGATGATTTTCCGCCCAGCCTTCCTTGTTCGTGTCCTCGTTGCCGCCGATGACCAGAATCACGGCGTCGGAATTATTTGCCATCCGGACGGCTTCGTCAATCAATTTTTGGTCGCTCGCCGCGTCGTTCAAAGTCGCCGTATCGCCGAACCAGTTGCCGCCTTCTTTCGTGATTTTCACGCCTTCGGCGTAATTTACTCTGACGGCATTGCCGAGCTTGTTTTTCACGCCTTCCAGAATAGAGACGGTGCGCGGCGGATTCGGGTCGGTGTAGCCGCCGAGATGCGCGCGGTCGGCGTTCGGACCGATGACGGCGACGGATTTTAATTTCGTTCTATCGAGCGGCAAAGTGTTTTTTTCGTTTTTCAAAAGCACAATCGAGCGCCGCGCCGCTTCCGCCGCCAGATTTCTATCTTCCGTCGTGTCGGTCATTCGCTCGGCTTTTTCCGCATCGACATACGGGTTTTCAAAAAGTCCGAGCTGAAATTTTTGATAAAGAATCCGCGAAACCGCGCGGTCAATCAGGCTTTCGGGAATCTTTCCGGCTTTCACCTGCGCGACCAAAGTTTTATTGACGTTCGGGTCGGGCAGCTCGACGTCGAGTCCGGCGACGAGCGCCTGATGAGCGGCGTCGGCTAAATCGACGGCGACGCGGTGATGTTCCTGAAGCTGCGTCATCGCGTAATAATCGGAGACAACCGTGCCTTTGAATTCCCATTCTTCCCGCAGAACCTTTTCCAAAAGCCAGCGGTTAGCGTGAACCGGAACGCCGTCGATTTCGTGATACGCGGGCATAATGCTGAAAAGATTAGCTTCTTTGACCGCCGCCTCGAACGGTCTGAAATGCGTTTCGCGCAAAAGTCTTTCCGATAAATTAACCGGCGCGATATTCGTTCCGCCTTCGGGCTGCCCGTGTCCGGCGAAATGTTTTCCGGTGGCGATAACGTGCGCGTCGTCGATTTTCGGGTTTTGATAAGTCGCATTTCCCTGCGCGGCTTTGACGAGCGCGACAATCATCCGCGAAGTCAGATAAGGGTCTTCGCCGTAAGTTTCTTCAGTCCTGCCCCAGCGCGCTTCGCGGGCTAAATCCATATTCGGTCCGAGAACGTGATGCGTGCCGCGAATTCTGGTTTGACGCGCGGCGACAGTGAAAACGCGACTGATTAAATCCGTGTCCCAACTCGACGCGAGCGAGAGCGGAACGGGAAAAACGGTCGCGCCTTCGCCCATCGTGCCGTGCAGAATCTCGTCGTGAAAAACCGCCGGAATTCCCAGACGCGTGTTTTCGAGCAGCCATTTCTGCGCGGCGTTGGCGTATTCGGCGGAGCGACGCGCGTTTCGGTATTCGCGCTGGCGCGCAAACTGTCCGATGCCGTGCGGCATTTTTTCTTTGGCAAGCGCGGGCGAAAATTCGCCGCCGCCCGGCTGCTTTTCTTTCGGCACGCGACTGTTATCGTTCGGTTTTTCCATCCAGAGGCACATCATCTGCGCCGTCTTTTCTTCCAGAGTCATCCGCGCGAGCAAATCCTTAACGCGCTCGTCAATCGGGAGATTCGCGTTTTTATACGGCATTTGCTGCTGCGCTTTCGATTTCGGCATTTGAAAATTTGTGCTGACGAAACACACCATAAAAATTATGGCAATTAAAAACCTGTACCGCGAATTTCTAGATTTTGCTTTGAATATTTTCATTTTTTTACGCTAAAGCCTCTGAAAGACTCTTGTCCTCAATAATTCGTCTGAAAAAAACTTAAAAAGCGTCCGCCAGCGAGCGGACTTTCAATTTCCGGCGAAATTCGTCAATGCTCATTTTCCGCGCGGCGCGGTATTCGATTTCCAGAGGCTTTCCCGGAATCAAATCGAAATAATTGTCCGCGAAAAAACCTTCGGTAAAACCGTATAGATAAACGGCGCGCGCCACTTTGTCGGAAAAGATTTTTATCTTGAAACCGTTTGCGACGGGCGAGATTTCCGTTTTTATATCCGGTTTCGGAAACGCCATTTCCTTAAACGGCTTGAAATAATATTGATTCGTCGAAACGGTTCTGCCGCCGGATTTTAACTCGGCTAAAAGCACGACGCTTCCGGCATCCGCGCCGCTGAGCATTTCTTCGACGGGCACGCCGGCGTAAGATTTTCCCTTGAGCGGCTCGATTGTTAAATCGATTGTTTTCGCCTTTAATTCCTGACCGCTTAAATCAATCAATCGCCACGCAAGCTCGGCTTTTTTCGTTTCGGGAAAATCCGAGACGACATAAAAATTCATCCTGCCTTCATCGACGTGAGGCGAAATTAAGAGCGGCTCGTAAAAGCGTTTCGTGTAATACATCAGCGCCTTCCAGCGACCGAAATAATCCATCGCCGACCATGAAGCGACCTGCCAGCAGTCGTTTGCCTGCCAGTAAAGCGAACCCATATTTCTGGGGCTTATGCGCCGGAAATGCTCCGCGCCGATTTTTATGCCCTGCGCCTGCAAAACCTGGCTGACGTAAAGGAAAGACTCGAAGTCTTTCGGCTCTTTGTATTCGCGCAGCATATATTGGCGCACTAACTGATTGCCGCGCGGGTGACGCTGGTGCGCCAGCATTACCGGCGTCTCGATGCTTTTGCGGTCTTCTTCCGTCGTGTAAGTTTTAACGGTTTCCAGCTCGGGAAACGACTGGAAACCGTATTCGCTCATAAAGCGCGGAAACTGTTTTTCGTATTCGGTATAAGGCTTTTCGGCGTGCCAGACTTCCCAGTAATGCGTGTCGCCTATCTTTTGCGAATCGGAATCAGCCTGAAAATTCGAACTCGGACTGCTTTGCCAATACGGGCGCGACGAATCGTATTGCGCCGTCACTTCGCCTAAAAGCCGGACGAAAAGTTTTAGATAATCATCCCAGAGATGATTCGGCAGTCTTTCTTTCCAACCCCAATGCGCCCAGGCGGTTTCGATTTCATTATTGCCGCACCAGAGAACGATTGAAGGGTGATTTCTCAGGCGTTTGATATTGTCAATCGCCTCATACCGGACGTTTTGCAGAAATTTTTCGTCGCCCGGATACATACTGCACGCGAACATAAAATCCTGCCAGATTAACAGTCCCATCTCGTCCGCCAAATCGTAAAAATAATCGTCCTCGTAAATGCCGCCGCCCCAGACGCGAATCATATTCATATTTGCCTCGCGCAGCGAAGTCAAAAGATTTTTATATTTTTCTTTCGTGACGCGCGCCGGGAAGATGTCAGCCGGAATCCAGTTTGCGCCGCGCCCGAAAACCGGAATTCCATTGACGATAAACTCGAAGCTGATGCCGTGCCGGTCGGGCTTTTGTCTTAGCTCCAGGTGGCGCAAGCCGGTTCGCTTTGTCCGCTCGTCAAGCTGTTTTTTATTGACGAAAACCCGCGCCTTGAAATTATAGAGCGCCTGCTCGCCCAATCCGACCGGATACCAGAGTCTGGGATTTTTCAGCGCAAAATCAAGCTCGATTTTATTAACGCCCGGATTTAATTTTATTGCCCGCGTCGCTACCGTTTGTTTGTCATTCAGATTTTCGATTTCGAGCGTCGCCTCAACCGAATTTGAAGCGACGACTTCGACGACGGCGGTTAAATCCGCCGTTTCTTTCAAAAGCTTGTTTTGTTTAATGTGTAAATCTTCGATTCGCGCATCGTCCCAGACGACTAAATTGACGGGCTTCCAAACGCCGCTCGTGACAAACCTCGGTCCCCAATCCCAGCCGTATTGATAAGGCGCTTTGCGCGTGTAAGGCGAAGTTTTTTCGCCCTGGTCATTGACTGCCGGCAGCTCGTAATCGAGCTTTTTCATCAGCGGCAAAATCTCGTTAATCGGCGAGCGAAACCTTATCCGCAGAACGTTCTCGCCCGGTTTGGCGGCATTTTTAATGTTCACGCGCCACGTCCTGAACATATTGTCGGCGTCGAGAATCGGTTTATCGTTCAGAAAAACGTCGGCGTAAGTATCAAGACCTTCAAAAACAATTTCCAGATTCCGACGCCCGAGCATTTCGGGCGAAATCTGAAACGCCGTCTCGTATTCCCAATCCGTTTTGCCGATCCACTGGAGGTTTTTTTCGTTGTCGCGGTAAAACGGGTCTTCAATCAACTTATTGGCGAGTAAGTCTGTGTGAATGCTGCCGGGAACGGTTGCCGGTCGCCAGTCGGATTTGCCGACCTCGCGAAATTTCCAGTTTGAGCGCAGGGGAATTTTCGCTGCCGCCGCGCTGCCGGATTGGGCTAATGTCGATTCGGCGGCATAAAAAACTAAGATTAGCGCCAACCATAAAATTTTCATCTTTCAACCGCCTCTTTAAAAAAAATATAAATCAATCGGGCATCTCGGAATACTTTGTTGCAGTCTCAGGCAAAAGCCGCCGGCAAATCAACATTTGTCTTATCAATGACTATATACTGCTCACATCTGGAATCTGTTGTCGTTTACAAAAGATGAAAGGGTGCGGAGAAATTCTATTTTATTGTCAGTAATTTTTCAAGCATTTCCTGGTAGCTGACTGAATCTAAAAATCCGGTCGGCGAAATAAAACAAAATAAATTTGTTGACTTGCCGTTAGCTATGCTAAATACTATTAAATTGCAGTCCTTCATTTTAGTTTTAGAAATCAGGTGTTTTATCGTTAACTTGCAGACAGCGTGAGACGTATAAATCTTAAAAATGCCAATGTCGCCCGTTCTAATACGATTCGTGACATAAATCGCCAAATCGTTCTCAACTATATTCGCGAACAAGGTCCTATCTCACGAGCGGAGATTGCGCGCGAAACTAATTTGCAGCGTTCGACTATTTCCTTAATCGTCGAAGAATTAAGAACAAACGGTCTCGTTAAAGAAGTTAACGGCGAATCGTCGGGCGGGCGACCGCCGTCTTTGCTGGCGCTTCGGACGGCGCAGCCAATCGCGATAGGCGTCGACATCGGAACGGTAAAAACCATTGTCGCGACCTGCGACTTAACCGGTCGGATAATCGAACAGGAAGAATTTTGGACCGACCCGGACGTTGAAAAAACCACGACTTTAGTCATCGACTGCATCCGAAAATTCTCGCATAAAACAGGCGGTAAAATTGAGGCAATCGGAGTCAGTCTGCCCGCGCTGGTCGATGCCAAGAAAGGGCGCGTTTTATACAGCCCGCACTTTAAGTGGCATAACCCGGACATTATAGAAAAAATTAAGGCGGCAACCGGACTTCCCGTCACGGCTGACAACGACGCGAATGCCGCCGCGCTGGCAGAATTATGGTTCGGGCGTCCTGAAATACGCGATGTGAGAGATTTTATATTGGTGTTTATCGAAAACGGAATCGGGACGGGAATCGTGCTCGACGGGCAAATTCACCGCGGGAAAGGCGGCGTCGCCGGAGAGTTCGGGCATATGACAATCGGCACCGAGGCTCCTGTCGCCTGCGCTGCCGGAAGTAGAGAATGCTGGGAAGCTTTTGCTTCCGAACGCGCCGCGCTGGCGCGTTACGCAAAACTGCTCGGCAATCAAAGCTTCGCCCACCGGATTAGCTTCGCTCAACTGGTGGACTTGGCATTTGAAGGCGACAAAAATGCTCTCTCCGCGCTGAAGCAAACCGCCCGTTATATCGGAATCGGAATCGGCAATTTAATTCAGGGACTTTCCCCCGAAGCCTTTATCATCGGCGGGACGATTGTCAAAGGCTGGTCATTGATTGCCGAGGACGTAAAATCTGCGGCGGAAGAAATTGTTTGCCAGGGAGTTCCCGAAACACGGATTTTTGCTTCGACGCTCGGCAATCAGCCAACCTTGATGGGAGCTTTCAGTTTGGTTCTTGCCGATAAATTCGCGCTGGTTTCCATCTAAAACAGATTCGGAGAAACGACTCGCTTACCTGTTTCCATTTAATCTTAATAAATCAGAAGTTTTTTCCGCTAAGTTTCTAAACTGTTACAAAAAACTTGACAAGATAATTTATTAGTAGTAACTTTTGTTCGGTTATACAACAAAAGTTTTTAGTCATAAGTCCGTCCCCCGTTGTTTTGTGAAATATTTTAGGTGTTGAACAAGGCAATTTTGCGTTTTTTATAAACTGGCTTTTTAAAATTTATTAGTTTTATTCCTTTATTGAAATAAAAATCGCTCTTTTTTGCAGCAGGAGATGATTTTGGAGTTCTCGCGTCTTAATTCCGTGATTATTGTTTGAAGATACAGTTAATAGAATTGGTAAGGTTTAGGTATAGAACGATTCGGAGGATTTCCTATGTATAAAAGATTTGGAGGATGTTTTTATGAATAAAATGCGTCCCAACAGTGCAGTTTTGAAAAATCTGGCAATTTTAGCGATTATTCCGTGCTTAATTTTGCTTCTGACATTTTCGGTCTCGGCACAAAAAACTTCAGGACAAATTAACGGAACTGTGCTGGACGCGCAGGGCGCCGCGATTCCCGACGCAGCAGTAACGGTGACGCAAGTCGGCACAAATGCCCGGCGAACCGTGACGACCAATGAAGAAGGAATTTATACGGTGCCCGATTTGCCGATTGGAATCTACAAAATATCGGTGATTAAAACCGGCTTTAAAGAAACAATCGCGGAAAATGTAACGGTTAACGTCGCTTCCAATACCCGTCAGGATTTTAATTTAGAAGTCGGGCAGGTCGGGGCGGTCGTGACCATCCAAAGTGACGACATTCAAGTCGAAACGCAAACCGGAACCATCGGCGAAGTCGTTAACGGTCAACAAGTCCGCGAGCTTCCGCTGAACGGACGCAATTTCGTGCAGTTAACCCAATTGCAGCCGGGCGTTGCTCCGCAAAATAACTTTGACAGTAAGAATAAAGGATTGTTTGCGGGCGTCGATTTTTCCGTGAACGGAAATTCAGCCCAGAGCAATTTATTTCTGACCGACGGCGCCAACAACAATGACACCGGCTCAAACCGCACGGTACTTCTTTATCCTTCGATTGAAGCCATCGCGGAATTTAAAATGCTGCGCAACAGCTACGGTCCCGAATACGGTCAGGCAGCCGGTTCGGTGATTTCAATCGCGACGCGCGGCGGCGAAAATCAGTTTCACGGCAGTTTGTTCTATTTCGGACGCAATGACGCGCTCAACGCGACGGACTATTTTACCAACCGCGCCGGTCAGGAAAAAGACAAGCTCCGTCGTCACGACTTCGGCTTTTCGCTGGGCGGTCCGATTATCAGAAACCGGCTTTTCTTCTTCTATTCGCAGGAATGGAACAAAGAAATTCGCGGCTCGACGCGTTTCGGCAGCGTTCCGACCGCCGCCGAGCGCATGGGCGATTTTCGCAACCGGCGCATTCTGACGAACGGCACTAGCTGCAGCGGCTCCGCCATCGGAAACAACCGTCCGGGTTCTGTCACGCAGGTTATCCCGCAGGCTGATATCAGTCCCGCCGGTCTTCTGCTCGCGCAGTTATACCCGCTGCCGAATCTAGCCTGGTCGCCGAGCGGCGGAACGTGCGACAACTGGGCGCAGTCAGTCAACTCGAAAATCGATTTTCGCGAAGAAAACGTTCGTTTTGATTATCACATTACGAAATCTAATCAGGTGTTTTTCCGCTATACGCAGGACAGCTGGAGTAATCCCAGCCCGATTCTTTTCGGCGCGGGACTTTGGGGCGACGATCCGTTCCCGGTGGTCGAATCCAGTTGGAGCCAGCCTTCGCGTCAGGCGGCGGCTAAGCTGACAACGACGCTTTCAAACACATCGGTCAACGAAGTTCAATTCTCTTACTCCGCCAATCGCATTAGAGTCGATCCGGGAACGGGCACCGACCTTAACAGGAGTATTAATCAGGCGCTTCCGGGCTTTTTCCCGGACAGTGTGAAAGTTAACGGTCTGGATCGCCCGCACCCGGTTTTCTGGGGCGGCATTCAGCCTTTTTCGAGTAATCGCGGCGCGGATTTGTGGACGCAATCGCCGTTTAGAAACTCGCTCGATATTTACTCTATCAGAGACGATTTCTCGAAAGTTCACGGCAATCACACCTTTAAAACGGGCTTTTTGCTGGACAAAGCCGCCAAAGACGAAGATTCGGGTCCCAACAACGAAACGACGCAGTTCTGGGGCGCTTGCTGCGGCAACAATTCAGGAAATTATCTGGCTGACATCCTGACGCGCGGAAGCTTTTTCGGATTCGCTGAATCCGACAAGCAAGCCGTCGGAGCCAACAGATATACGAATCTCGAATTTTATTTCGGCGATACCTGGAAAATCAAACCGAACCTGACGCTGGAATTGGGCGCCAGATATTCCATCTTTTACGAGCCGTATGACGCCAATAACGCGATTAGCTCTTTCGACCCGGCGTTGTATAATCCCGCCAGACCGGCGACTGACCCGTGCAACGGTCTCGTAGTTCCGAAAGGTGCCGGAAATCCGTGTTCGAATATTCCGGGCGCATCGACACCGGCTGAATTTTCAAACCGTTCGCTGCGCGAAAACAATTACAAAAACATTGCTCCGCGTATCGGCGTTGCCTGGGATATTTTCAAAAACGGCAAATCCGCCTTAAGAGCCGGATTCGGACAGTTTTTCCTGCGCGAGCGCACCAGCCCTTATTTCGCGGCTTTCACGCTGAACCCGCCGTTTGTCAAGAGTATCGGCGGACAAAGGACTTTGGACGGTCCGGTGCAGTATGCCGGACTTCCCGCTTCGGCAGGCGCCGGTTCGCCGCAATATTCCGTCCAGCCCGAGGCGAGAACCCCGTATTCGTTCCAATACAACCTGACGTTTGACCAGGAAATATGGAAAGGCGCGGTTTTGGAAGTCGCTTACGTCGGCAATACGGCGCGGAATCAGTTGACGCAGTATGACATCAACGCCGTCCTGCCGCAGAACCGCGTCGCCGCCGCTTTCGCCGCCGACGCCAACGCGGTGAACGCTTTACGTCCCTTTAAAAACTACGGTTCCATTTACCAGTTTGATAGAAGCGGGCGGGCGCGATACGACTCTGTACAGGTACTGTTCAAAACCAGACTTTGGACTAATTCGCAGTTCCAGGCGGCTTATACTTTCTCCAGGTCAGTGGCTGACTTCGGTTTAGGCGAATCGAGCGGCGGTCGTTTTCCCGGCGCGCTTTTAGATGTAAATCAGCGTGAATTTAACTATGGACCGTCGGACATCAACCGTCCGCATATGTTTGTGGCAAATGCGATTTTCAATCTTCCTTCCTTCAAAGGCGCAAATCCGTTTGTGCGAGCTGTTATCGGAGGCTGGGAGTTTGCGACGATTGTGCAGATAGCCAGCGGAACGTCGCTGACACCGTCGATAGCCGCAACCGGAATCAGCTTTGACCCGGACGGAGCCGGTCCGATGGGCGTGCAGAATTTCCAGGCTGGCATTTCCGGCACGGGAACGGCTGTCGCCAACCAGCGCCCGCTTTTCGTCGGAAGCTGTAAAGCAAACGGCAATCCTGAGGATTTCGTTAATAAGGGAGCGTTTACATTAGCCGGATACAGAATCGGAGAACTCGGCTCTCCGGATTCAAAAGGCGCGTGTCTTGGTTCTCCTATCAGGAACGTCGACTTTTCCTTCTATAAGAACTTCTCTCCGGGCTGGATAAAAAACAGCTTTTTCGGCGAAGCCTCCCGGCTTCAGTTACGTTTGGAACTTTTCAATGCTTTCAACACTCCGCAGTTTAGAGGCGACAGCATCGGAACTAATTTCTATAGCGGTCAGGTAGTTTGCGGCAACGCGCCGTGCAGCGCGAGCAATAACCTGATTACCGGACTGGCACCGGGAGGAGCTGTAGACCAGAATTTCGGACGCGCCGGTACCACGCGCGGCGGGCGTGAAATTCAATATGCGGTGAAGTTTATATTCTAATCTTCAACGCGAGTTCGGGATGAGAAGGTAAGGCTGATAAAAAGGCTTTACCTTCTCATCTTTATTGGTTAAGCTATAATCCTCGTCTCTATATTTAAGTTTTACCGAAGTACCATGCTAATCAATAAGTTTCTTCTTCCGGCTTTTCTTGTCCTGTTTTTATGGTTGCCGGCAGAAGCCTTTCAGACGACAAATCCAAGCCTGCCTTCGCCCTCGCCAGCCGATATACAACCGAATTCTCAATCGCGCGACGATTTAGCCAAACATTTGAGCGCGGCTGAAACTTATCAGCTTGCCGGCGATTTTGAACGGGCGGCAGTCGAAAACCGCGTGGTTGCTTCCATAGCTCTCCGGCGCTTAGGTAATATTGCCGTCCAGGAAGGGCAAATCAAGCGCGGCATCGAAATTTTGGGCGAGTCGGTCACGATGAATGAAAATGCCGACACGAGAACCGACCTCGCCATACTGCATATGACTCTCGGGCAGATAGACGAAGGACTCGCGCAGGCGCAGGCGGCGACAAGTCTCGCTCCCAATAGCGGTCTCGCCTGGCAAACTCTGGGGAAACTTTTTTATATGAAGGGCGATTACGTTTCCGCCCTGCCCGCCTTTGAGAAGGCGATTGTTTTGCAGCCCGATTTTGACTCGGCTTACACGCTCGGGATGACTTATTTGCAGCTCAAACAGCTTGACCGCGCCAAACTGTTGTTTGAGGAAATGCAGACGGCAATGAAAAAAAACGCCGCGCTGCACGTTTTGTTCGGTCAGGCATTCGAGGAGATGAATTATCCGCTGGAATCCGAACGCGAATTCAGAAAGGCGGTCGCCATCGACCCGAAAGTTTCGGGCGCGCATTTTTATCTCGGATATTTAATTTTGCAGCACGGCGGCAGCGAACGTCTCGCGGAAGCTGGAAAAGAATTTGACCTTGAGCTTCAATTGAATCCGCAAAACGCTTATTCAAATTTCTTCGCCGGCGTCGTCGCTTCTTCGGAAAACGACCACCCGAAAGCGATTCGCTACCTGCGCGAAGCGATTCGCCTGAATCCCGATATCGCACCGGCTTATCTGTTTCTCGGTCAATCGCAAGCCGAGCTCGGAGACGACGCGGCGGCGGAGAAAAGCCTGCGCCGCGCAATCGAGCTGAACGAAGACGAAAGTAAAAACAGTTATCAAATTCGCCGCGCGCATTTTCTGCTCGGTCGCCTGCTCAATAAATTAGGACGCAAGGACGAAGGCGAAAAAGAATTGGCGAAAGCGCGTCAACTGCAAGGGCAGCTGGTCGAATCGGCACGCGAGGAAATTCGCAAAACTCTCGGACAAGTGGCAAGCTCGACCAAAAAGACGGGCAGTTTGAACGCGCCGGATGCAAGCGCGAAAATCAGCAAGCCGACGCTTTCGCCGCAGGACGCGGCAAAGCTTCAAACAATCAAAAATCAATTAACCGAAATCGTCGCGCAGGCTTACCACAATTTAGGCGTTATCGCCGTGCAGCAAAATCAAACCGAAGACAGCCTGACGAATTTTTCCGCCGCCGCGCGCTGGAAGGCGGATTTTCCGGGCTTAGACCGGAATTGGGGAATCGTCAGTTTTCGCGCCAGCCAATTCGATAAAGCGATTGCGCCGCTCGCGCGACACGTTAAGACGCGCCCGGACGATTTGCTGACGCGGCGAATGCTCGGCGTCAGCTATTATTTTACAAAAAATTATAAGCTGGCGGCGGAAACGCTCAAGCCGATTGAGGCAGCCATTGCCGCCGAACCGGAGCTCGCATATTTTTACGGCATTTCGCTGGTTCAACTGCAAAGACACAGGGAAGCCGCCGTCGTCTTCGCGCGTCTCGCCGAGCAAAATCAAAAATCGGCGCAGGCGCGATTTTACGCCGGACAGGGATTTGTTCTGACCGGCGACTACGAGCGGGCGGTCAAAGAATTTCGCGGCGCGGCTTTGCTCGACGCCGCAATGTCGCAGGCGCATTACAACGCCGGGCAAAGCTTAATCCGTCTGAACCGTCTGGACGAAGCGGAAAAGGAATTCAAGCAGGAGCTCGCCCTCAATCCGAGCGACGAATCGGCGAAATATCATCTGGCGTATACTCTGCTCGAACGCAAAACGCGAATCGACGAAGCTTTGAATTTATTGCGCGAAGCCATCGCCGCGCGTTACGATTACGCCGACGCGCGTTACCAACTGGGCAAAGCTCTGATTGAAAAAGGCGACGTCAAAGAAGCCATCGAACATCTGGAAATCGCCGCGACCGTCGAGCCGAAAAAAGATTACATCCGTTATCAATTGAGCATCGCTTATCGTCGGGCTTCGCGCCCTGAAGACGCCGAGCGCGAGCTGAAGCTTTACCGCGAGCTGAAAGCCGCCAATCGCGACGAGACACCGGCGGGAATGGGAAATAAGGAAAATGAACGCTAAACACCTCGATTTAAAAACCTGTTTGGCGGCTTGCCTGTTTCTCTTTCTGTTTTGCGCGCTCGCTTCAGCACAGAAAAAACCGGCGGATGAGACTGTTTTGCGAGGCTTTGAAAAAAGTTTCGAGCAGGGAAAAATTAACGAAATCGAAAGACCGCTGCTCGATTTTGCAATCGCCAATCCGAACAACACAAAAGCCTTAGAGCTTCTCGCGCGCGTCCGCGTCCGGCAAGGACGAAGTGAGGAAGCGAGAGGTTTATATAAGCGGATTTTGACGCTTGAGCCGAATTCAGTGACGGCGAAAATTCAACTCGCGCGCGTCACGCTCGCTCTCGGCGAGAAGGAAGAAGCGCGGGAAATTTTGCGGGAAATCGAGCCGAGCTCTTCAATCGCGCCGTCCGTGCAGTTGGAATTAGCCGAAGCATTTTCTCTGGTCGGCGATTTTCAAAAAGCCCTGACGGTGATTGATAAACTTCCCTCCAAATTTAAAA
Source organism: Pyrinomonadaceae bacterium (assembly GCA_036389695.1). Classification (GTDB taxonomy): domain Bacteria; phylum Acidobacteriota; class Blastocatellia; order Pyrinomonadales; family Pyrinomonadaceae; genus JALZHR01. Next base: position 10,274 of record DASVWG010000109.1, on the reverse strand, counting down.
ACAACGACGCGCTGCCGCTCTTGGCGACGATTTATCTGGAATCCGGCGACAGAGAAAAATTAAACAGTTTAATTCCTTTAATGAATAAGGCGGCAACGGCAATTCCGGCGCTGGCGGCGGAATACGCGGAAGTTTTACAAAACGCCGGAATGAATAAGGAAGCCGCCGCTTTGCTGCGCCCGGCTTTGGCAGTCGCGCCGAAAAACGCTAAAATTCTGGTTTTGCTCGGCAGGCTGGAAGTATTCGCCCGCGATTTTGACCAGGCTCGCGCGCATCTGCTGCGCGCCGCAGCTTTAGAACCACGCTCGACGGAAGTTTTGTCGGCGCAAGCCTTGCTGGAAAATGCGACGGGAAACATGAGCGCGGCTTTTAGCTTATTAGATAAAGCTCGCCGGATTGCGCCTGATTCTCCGGTTGTTTTAGCCGATTTTGTTCTTCTGGCGATGCGTGCCGGCAAATCGCGCGAGGCAGTCCGGGCGGCGAAAATTCTGCTCGAAAAGCAGCCCGAAAATCCCGAATTTCAATACTTATTCGGCGCGGCATCCTTGCAAAACGGGAATATCGGCGCGGCGCAGGACGCTTTGGAGCGCTTGATGCTGAAACGTCCGAACGACTCGCGCGGCTGTCTGGCGCTGGGCTTGACGCTGGCGGCGCAGCGCGAGCAGTTTGAAAACGCCCGAAAACAGCTTAACCGTTGTCTGGAAATAGATTCCGCCAATTTTGAAGCCAGATATCAGCTCGGTTTGTCTTACAAGGCGCAGGGCGAAATTGAAAGAGCCGTCGGTTTTCTCGAAGAAGTAATCAGGCAAGTGCCGAATTACGCGCCCGCCCTGCGTGATTTGGGAGCGCTTTATTTGCAGAAAGGAGCCGAGCCAAAAGCGCGCGAGATGCTCGAACGCGCCGTTTCGCTCAGCCCGCAGGATGCCGACACGCATTTTCAATTAAGCCGTCTTTACAATCAAATAGGCGAAAGCGCGCTGGCGCGGCGACATCTCGAAACTTTTCAAAAGCTCAGAAATCAGGGAGGAAACCCGCAGCAATGAGCATTCGCCCGATTTTAACGGCGCTAATTCTGCTGGCGCTCGGTTTGAATTTGCCCGTCAACGCGCAAAAGGAAAACGCCTGCGCGCAGCGTAAGATTCCCCAGCTCGTCGAAATCCTGCCGAAAACCGGAATCAAATTCGTTCACACTTCCGCGCCGGAAAAAAAATACATCGTCGAATCGATGAGCGGCGGCGTTCTGCTGATTGATTACGACCGCGACGGCTGGCAGGACATTTACCTGACCAACGCGCCGACGGTCGAGATGGCGCTCAAAAATCAAAAATCGCGCAGCGCGCTTTATCGCAACAACGGCGACGGCACTTTCGCGGACATGACCGAAAAGGCGGGCGTCGGCTTTCCCGGATTTGCGATGGGCGGCGCAATCGGCGACTACAACAACGACGGCTTCCCGGATATTTACGTGACGTGTCTCGGCGGCAATGTTTTGTATCGCAACAACGGCGACGGCAGCTTTACGGATGTCACTAAAACGGCGGGCGTGGCGGACGGTCGATGGTCGGCTGGCGCGGCTTTCGGCGATTTCGACGCGGACGGTTTTCTGGATTTGGTCGTCGTCAATTACGTCGATTTCAAATTCAACGACCTGCCGGGATTCGGAAGTCTGCCGACCTGCAAATTTCGCGGCATCGACGTGCAATGCGGACCGCGCGGCTTGAAAGGCGCGGGCGACAGTCTTTACCGCAACAACGGCGACGGCACTTTCACGGACGTGAGCAAGCCGTCGGGCTTCGACGACCCGTCCGGTTTTTACGGGATGCAGCCGGTCTGGTCTGATTTCGGCGGCAAAGGACGATTCGACGTTTATATCGCCAACGACTCGACGCCGAACTTCTTTTACCGCAACGACGGCGGCGGAAAATTTACCGAAATCGGGCTGGAATCGGGAACGGCGGTCAGCGGCGACGGCTCCGAGCAAGGCTCGATGGGCGTCGCGGTCGGCGATTACCTGCACACCGGACGGTTTTCGATTTTCGTGACGAATTTCGTGGACGAACCGAACGCGCTTTACCGCAACGACGGCGAATATAATTTTACGGACGCTTCGTTTACGGCGAAAGTCGCGCAAATTTCGCGCCCGTATGTCGGCTGGGGAACGGGATTTTTCGATTTGGACAACGACACCTGGCTGGATTTGCTCGTCGTCAACGGTCACGTTTATCCGCAGATGGACCAGATTTCGTCGGGCTTGGGTTATCGCCAGCGCAAACTTTTGCACATTAACTTAGGCGACGGCACGTTTTGCGACGCGAGCGAGCAGGCGGGCGCGGCTTTGCAGGAAAAACGCGCTTCGCGCGGCGCGGCGTTCGGCGATTTGGACAACGACGGTCACATCGATGTCGTCGTCGGCGATTTGGACGCGCCGCCCTCGATTCTGCGCAACGAAGGCGGCGACGGAAATCATTGGCTGACGCTGGAACTCGCGGCGACGAAAGGAAATCCGCTCGCCATCGGCGCGCGCGTCAAAGTGACGACCGGCAGCGTCGTGCAGACCGAAGAAATCCGCAGCGGCGGCAGCTATCTTTCCCAAAACGATTTGCGCGTACATTTCGGTTTAGGCAAAGCGACCAAAGCCGATTCGATTGAGATTCGCTGGAATTCGGGCAAAACGGAAACGCTCAAGGACGTTCCGGCGGACAAATTTTACGCGATTTTGGAAGGCGCGGGAATCGTGCCGTTCGAGAAAATTCGCCCTGCGGCGAAAGTGAAAAAGTAGTTTAATCTTTTTCGAAAACTTCCCTGTTCGCCCGCGAAAATCTGCGGTTAGAAATTTTCTTTTAAAAATGCGCCGTGTGCTTTTGCTGCTCAGTTTTATTTTTCTTCAATCGCCTGTTTTCGGCGAAACGGCAACGATTTCTTTCGCCGATGTTTCGGCGGCGAGCGGAATAAATGTCGCGCATATTTCGGCGGCGGAAAATCGTTATATCGTCGAATCGATGAGCGGCGGCGCGGCGGTTTTCGACTGCGACGGCGATGGTTTTTTGGACGCGGCGACCGTCAACGGCTCGTCCGTCGAAAGATTTAAAAACGGCGGCGATTTGTTTCTGACGCTTTACCGGCAGACGGACGGCGCGACAAGCAAAACGCCGAAATTTGAAAACATTACGGCTATTGCCAAGCTCGACCGAAAAGGCTGGGGAATGGCGGTCACGGCGGTTGATTACGACAACGACGGCAATCTGGATTTATTCATTACGGGCTTTGGCGGAAACGCCGTATATCGCGGAACCGGGCAATGCCGATTTGCCGACGCGACCGAAAAATCCGGCTTGAAAGGCGCGGGTTTTATGACCGGCGCGGCGTGGGCTGATTACGACCGCGACGGCGATTTGGACGTTTTCGTGGCGCGTTACGTCGCGCTCGATTTGAACAATCTGCCCGTTTTCGGCAGCTCGCAGAAAACCTGCTCGTTTCGCGGCATCCGCGTCCAATGCGGTCCGCGCGGTTTGCCGGGCGAATCCGATTTGTTTTTCCGTAACAAAGGCGACGGCACGTTTGAGGAAATCGCCGCGAAAACGGGGACGGCTGACGAAAATAAATATTACGGTCTCGGCGCAATCTGGGGCGATTACGACAACGACGGCTGGCTCGATTTATACGTCGCCGACGACGGAACGCCGAATTATCTGTATAAAAATAATAAAAACGGCGCGTTTACGGACGTCGGATTTGAAACCGGGACGAGCTATAGCGGCGCGGGCGTCGAGCAAGGCTCGATGGGCGTCGCGTGGGGCGATTACGACAATGACGGGCGGCTCGACCTTTTCACGACGAATTTTGACAACGAACACAACACGCTTTATCGAAATTTGGGCGCGAAAGGTTTTCTGGATGTTTCGCTGGAATCGAAACTCGGCGCGCCGAGCGTGCCTTACGTCGGCTGGGGAACGGGTTTTTTCGATTTTGATAATGACGGCTGGCTCGATTTGCTCGTTCTGAACGGTCACGTTTACCCGCAAATCGAATTTGCCAAAAGCGAGTCGCAGCAAGGTTTTCGCCAGCACTTTCTGCTGCATCGAAATTTAGGCGACGGCACATTTGCCGAAATTTCAAAAGAAGCGGGCTTGCGCGGGCTGCCTTTGCAGGCGCGGCGCGGCGCGGCGTTCGGCGATTTGAATAACGACGGCTTGATTGACGCCGTCGTGACCAATCTGGGCGAGGCGCCGACCGTTTTGCTCAACACGAGTAAAAATCAAAACCGTTTCGTCACGTTCAAGCTCGTGCAGGCGAAAACGAACCGCGAAGCCGTCGGCGCGCGCGTCACTTTGAAGACCGACAAACGCTCGATGATACGCGAAGTGGAAGCAGGCGGCAGTTATCTTTCGCAAAACGATTTGCGGCTGCATTTCGGTCTCGGAAACGCGGAAAAAATTGAGGAAGCGGAAATTCGCTGGAGCGACGGGACAACGCAGAAGCTCGAAAAATTCGAGCCTAATCGAATCATAATCGTCACGCAGACGAAAGGCGCAACGGCGAGCATAAAATATTGACGAGTGTCGGACGCGTGCCGCTGCGGCGCGATTTAGATTAGCTTTTTGGAGATAAAAAAATGAAAGAAACATTTTTATTTGTTGCATTTTTATTCGCCTTTACGTTGAGCGCGAACGTGCGGGCGCAAGTCACTCCGCCGCCGGGCGCGGGCGACAAGGATTTGCGCGACACGAACATCAAAGGCAGGTCGAACGAGCTCGAACGGATTGACCGCGAAGCCCGCAAAGACGGTAAAAACAGTAAGAAAACCGAAGCGGAAGAAGACCGTCTAGCCGCGAAATTTTCGGAGATTAAAGAAGATTTCGAGACGATTCAGACGGCGCAAGCCGCAATCGTCAGCGCATATACAACGGGCGAAAAAATCAGCTACGCGCAAATCGCCCAATCCGCCGCCGAAGTCAACAAAAAAGCCGCGCGCCTGAAAGCGAACTTGTTTGCTCCGCTCAAGGACGAAAAATCCAAAGAAAAAAAGAGCGGGAAAAAAGAGGAAAAGCCGCTTTCAGAGGAAAAACCGATTTCAAAAGACATTCGCGAGTTAATCGTCGATTTGGACAACGCGGTCGGCGCGGTGGTTTCGAGTCCGATGTTTCAAAATCTGCGCGTGATAGACCCGAAAGTGGCGGAGAAAACTAAAAGCGATTTGGAAACGGTTATTAAGCTCAGCGACGCGCTTAAGATAGAAGCGGAAAAATCAAACGCCGGTCAAAAATAAAATTTTTCAGGTTTCGTGTCGTCTTCCAAATTAAAATTTCCGGCACGTTCGGATTTAAGCGCGCCGGACTCGCAGTTTGTTGGCTGACACAACTTATTTTGCTTGCAGTATTTTACTGAATAAAATAGAATGTTTAGAAAGTTTTCCAATCCCAACTTGTCCTAAGGATAATCAAAATCTGATGAAATTTACAGCGCTTTTATTAAATATCGCAATGCTTGCCGCAACCTTTTGTCTGCCGTTGCAACAAAGTTACGCGCAGGGCAATTTCGACCGAGGTCTGGTCACGCAGGACATTACCGACAGTCAGTTTTTTTTCCAAAACGCGAGCCGCGCCGGTCGCCCAGCGCGTGACAACACGGCGCGCGTCGAAGCGCTTTTGCGAAGAATGACCTTGGAAGAAAAAGTCGGGCAGATGACGCAGCTGACGATGGGAATGATTGTCAGCGGCAGAGACCAAGACGTGCGGATTGACCCGGCGAAGCTCGAAAAGGCGGTTAATAAATACGGCGTCGGCTCATTTCTGAACGTCAACGACCAGGCGCTGACCGTTGATAAATGGCACGAAATTATCGGCGCGATTCAGGACGCTTCGATGAAAACGCGGCTGAAGATTCCGAATCTTTACGGCATTGATTCGATTCACGGCGCAAATTACGTGCAGGGCGCGACGCTTTTCCCGCAGTCAATCGGAATGGCGGCGACCTGGAATCCGGCGCTGATGCAGCGCGCGGCGGAAATCACCGCAATGGAGACGCGCGCGGCGGCGATTCCGTGGAGCTTTTCGCCCGTGCTGGACATCGGGCGTCAGCCGCTCTGGGCGCGATTTTGGGAAACTTTCGGCGAAGACCCTTACTTGGCAAAAGTGATGGGCGTGGCGTTCGTGCGCGGATTGGAAGGCAGCGACATCAGCTCGGAAAAAAACGTCGCTTCGAGCCTGAAGCATTATATGGGTTACAGTCTGCCTTTGACCGGCAGAGACCGCACGCCCGCCTGGATACCGGAAATTTATTTGCGCGAATACGTGATGCCGACCTTTGCCGCCGCGACGAAAGCGGGCGCGCGGACGGTGATGGTCAATTCGGCGGAAATTAACGGCACGCCCGGACACGTCAACAAAAAGATTCTGAAAGATATGCTCTACGGCGAGATGGGTTTTCAGGGTTTTGTCGTGTCCGATTGGGAAGACATTAAAAAGCTCGTCACGTTCTGGAAGGTCGCCAAAGACGAAAAGGAAGCGACAATGCTGGCGGTCAACGCCGGAATCGATATGAGCATGGTGCCGCTCGATTACAGTTTTGCCGACCATTTGATTACGCTCGTCAAGGAGAAAAAAGTTCCGATGACGCGCATCGACGAAGCCGTGCGGCGGATTTTGAAAGTTAAATACGATTTGGGATTGTTTGAAGACCCGATGCGCGGGCGCAGCGCGCGCGCCAATTTCGGCAAACCCGAATACGCGCAGGTCAGCCTGCAAGCCGCCCGCGAATCAATCGTTTTGCTCAAAAACGAAAACAATATTCTGCCGCTCCAGAAAAACAAAAAAGTTCTGGTCACGGGTCCGACCGCCGATTCTTTAATTTCGCTGAACAACGGCTGGACCTGGGTTTGGCAGGGTTCCGAGCCGTCGCTCTATCCAAACAAACCGACGATTCAGCAAGCCGTTAAATCGAAAATCGGCGACCGGAATTTCGAGTTCGTGCAGGGAACGCGCATCACGCGCCGCGCCGGTTCGCCCTCCAACAGCACGCCGACCGATATGGACGAGGAAGTTGATGTCAGAAAGGCGGTCGACGAGGCGAAAGACGCGGACGTCGTCGTCTTGTGTCTCGGCGAAGGCTCTTACACGGAAACGCCGGGAAATATCACGGATTTGACGCTGCCCGAAACGCAGCTCAGATTTACCGAAGCAATTATCGCCACCGGAAAGCCGGTCGTTGTGGTCATGGTCGAAGGTCGCCCGCGAGTCATTAGCCGCATCGCCGACCGCGTGGCGGGAATCGTTCTCGCGCTTAATCCGAGCAGCGAAGGCGGAACGGCAATCGCCGACGTGCTGTTCGGCGATTACAATCCGAACGGCAAACTTCCCTTTACATACCCGCGCAACCCGAACAATCTGATTATGTACGACCACAAATTGTTCGAGACCGAAGAGACGGGTTTCGGCAATGCCGCCAACAGCCCGCAGTTTCAGTTTGGACACGGTTTGAGCTATACGACTTACGAATACGGTAATTTGCGCCTGTCTTCCGATTCCATTCCGCCGACGGGCGAAATTACCGTCAGCGTTGACGTTCGGAACACGGGACGCCGCGCCGGAAAGGAAACGGCGATTCTTTACCTGCGCGACGAGGTGGCGAGCATTTCTCCGGCGGGCAGGCGCGTCAAGCGCTTCGCCAAAGTCTATCTCGAACCGGGACAGAGCAAAACGCTGTCGTTCCGGCTCAGCCGCGAAGACTTTTCGTTTATCGGCGCGGACAATAAACCGACGGTCGAACCGGGCGAATTTACGGTGATGGTCGGAAATTTGAGCGGGAAATTTACGCTCAGATAAAGGTTTCGGAGCGAATGAAATCCAGCAACCGAAAATTGTTCTTTTAATTTTCAATTTCGTTTGCTCCGAAGCCGGACGTTAATTTTTCTTTCCTGATTCGATGAAAAAGACGATTTATTTTCTTCTGTTGATTTTCTGCGTCGCGGCGCAATTTGCCCGCGCGCAGACGGTCGCGCAGAAACGCGCCGAGCGGATGAATCTGGGAATGAATTTATCGTATCTCGACAATTTCTGGCTCGGCACGAAAGAGAAAAATTTCGCCGATTTCGTCAAACCTTCGGATGCGGCAAAGCGCGAAAAAATGTTTGCCGCGATTGCCGCAGCAGGTTTTAAAACCGTGCGCATTCCGATAAATTTCGGCGCGTGGGCGAGCCTGCAGCCGCCGTTTAGATGGGAACGGGAAGAAAATTTGAAAATCGCCGACGCGTTCGTCAAATGGGCGCTCGATAACAATTTAAACGCGATTATCGATTTGCATCACGTCGAATTTGACAATTCGATTAAAGGCGCGGCGACGACCGAAAGAATCGTCTGGCTGTGGCGTGAAATCGCGCAAAGATACAAAAACACCGACCCGGAAAGAGTTTTTTTCGAGCTCCGAAACGAGCCGCACGACATCAAGCCGGACGAGTGGCGCGCGCAAGCCGGGGAAATTATCAAAACCGTTCGCGCGATTACGCCGAATCATACTTTAATCGTCGGCTTTCACGATTGGAATTCGCGGCAGGCGTTAATTGATTCCGAGCCGTTCGCCGACGCAAATATTATTTACACTTTTCATTATTACGACCCGTTTATTTTCACGCATCAGGGCGCGACGTGGTCGAGCGAAGGCTTGGCGGAACTGAAAGGCGTGCCGTTTCCGTGGTCGAAAGACACGAAAATTGAAACGCCCGCGACCGCCAAAGGAAAATGGGTCGAAGGATTAATCGGGAATTACGAACGGGACGCCAACGCCGAAAAAATTTACGCCGATTTGCGGGCGGCGAAGGATTGGTCGGTGAAAAATAAAGTGCCGATTTTCCTCGGCGAATTCGGCTCTTATACTTTGCGTCCGACTCTCGAAGACCGTTGTCGCCACGCCGCAGCGGTTTACACGGCGCTCGGGAAATTAAGCATTCCGAGCGCGTGGTGGGAGTGGGACGGCGGCTTTAATATGTTCGAGAAAGGCACGAATAAAATTGCGGGCTGTATGCGAAAAGCGATTGATTCCTACGCCAATGCGCCGAAATCCGCGCAGGACTAAACTATATTTCATGCAAAGAATTTCAATCAAAATCTGCTTTGTTCTAATAACAATTTTCGCCGGGTTTTTCAGCGTCTCGGCACAGGAAAAAGACGCCGCGCCGCTTGAAACGACGAGGCGTAATCTGATGCCCGTTCCGGCGAGCCTAAACTGGAAAACCGGCAGGCTGCCCGTCACGAAAAATTTCGCCGTCGCGGTCAAAGGTCAGATTGACGAGCGCTTGAAGTCATATATTTTTCGCGTGATGCGCCGTCTCGAAGGGCGCACCGTATTGGAATTGCCGCGCGATTTGTCGAATGATGCGGCGAGCGCGCAGCTTTTGATAGAAACGCAGTCAACCGGCAACGCGATTCCGCGTTTAGGCGACGACGAATCTTATAATCTCGAAATCTCCGAAACGCAGGCGAAAATAACCGCGCCGACGACCGTCGGCGCGATGCGCGGGCTGGAAACTTTTCTTCAACTGCTCGAAGCGAGCAGCAGCGGATTTTATTTTCCGGCGGTTTCCATTCAGGACAAACCGCGTTTCCCCTGGCGCGGGCTGATGATTGATTCGGCGCGGCATTTTCAGCCGATGGAAGTTTTAAAACGCAATCTGGACGCGATGGCGGCGGTCAAATTAAACGTTCTGCACTGGCATCTGACCGAAGACCAGGGCTTTCGCGTCGAAAGCAAAAAATTTCCGGAGCTTCACCGGATGGGTTCGGACGGGCTTTTTTACACGCAGGAACAAATCCGCGAAATCATCAATTACGCCGCCGAGCGCGGAATCCGCGTGATGCCCGAATTCGATATGCCCGGTCACGCGACGAGCTGGCTCGTCAGCCACCCGGAAATCGGCAGCGCGCCCGGACCTTATAAAATCGAGCGCCAGCCGGGAATCTTCGACCCGACGCTGGACCCGACCAACGAGAAAACCTACAAGCTTCTGAAAGAATTTTTCAAGGAAATGGCGGCGCTTTTCCCCGATAATTATATGCACATCGGCGGCGACGAAAACGAAGGCAAACAGTGGAACGCGAATCCGCGCATTCAAGCTTTTATGCGCGAAAAAGGCATTAAAGACAATCACGCGCTCCAGACTTATTTCAACAAGCGCCTGCTCGAATTTCTGCAAGCCAACGACAAAATAATGATGGGCTGGGACGAAATTTTTCAGCCCGATTTGCCGAAAAACGTCGTCATCCATTCGTGGCGCGGGCAGAAAG
>DASVWG010000108.1:0-6153 GCA_036389695.1 Pyrinomonadaceae bacterium | reverse complement strand
CGCGGAACGATGAATAATTATGAATTTTGAGTTTTGAATTTTAAATTAACGATTTTCGGCAACTTAAAACTCAAAACTTAAAACTCATAACTTTCTTTTATTCATCGTTCCGCGTTCCGCATTCCGCGTTTAACTTCACCTGACGAATGCGCTCGGAACCGGTTTGTCCGTGCCGAGACCGAAATTGACGGCGTCGAAATTCTGTGACGGAGCGCCGAACGGGCGGGCGATATACCACGCGTTCGCGCCCGGTCTGAACACCGCCAGATTGACTCTGCCGTCGCCGTCGTAATCAGCCGGAACGGGAATGTCGCCGTTTTGCCCGAAGACGAGCGGCACGAAGCCGTACGTCGATTGCAGCGTATACCACACGCCGTCGGACGGGCGAAAAACGCCGAGGTCGGTCACCGTGTCGCCGTCGTAATCAGCCGGAACTATCAGGTCGCCGCTCGCGCCGAATTGTGTCGCCACAAATTGAGTGTTCGAGCTTCTAATCCGATACCAGAAACCGTTTGACGGACGGAAAACCGCCACGTCCGCTTTGCCGTCGCCGTCGAAATCTCCGGTCGCCGGAATGTCCGTCGCGATGCCGAACGGAACGGTATCAAAATTCTGCGACGGCACGCCCGTGGCGCGGGCGATATACCACGCGCCGGTCGAAGGACGAAAGACGGCTAAATTCGCTTTTCCGTCGCCGTCGAAATCTCCGGGCACGGGAATATCGCCGTTTTGTCCGAACGGTATCGGCGCGAAACCATTGGTTGATTGCAGCAAATACCAGACGCCGTCCGACGGGCGGAAAACGGCAATGTCCGTCTTACGGTCGCCGTCATAATCGGCGGGCACAATCACATCTGTGCTGATGCCGAACTGCACGCCCGTAAAACCTGTCGTCGATTGTAATAAATACCAGAAGCCGCCGTTCGGACGATAGACGGAAACGTCCGCTCGTGAGTCGCCGTCGAAATCAAAATCACGATACGGCGCGACGGCGTTGCGCTCGAACGCGCCGATGTCGGGCAGGCGCGAGCCGTTTCCGTCGCCGTCCGCCGGGCGCAGCAAGCGGCGCTGGTCGAGTCGCGGAAAATTTGTCGGGTTGGCGGCGTCAATCGCCGGACTGCCCGCGAGCAGGGCGTGTGTCGAAGTCGCGCCGCCGTTATTCGCCAGCGCGCCCAGTTGCGGGTCTTGTCCGAAAATGTTGCCGGTCGTCTCGCCGCTGAGAGTCATGCCCGAAGTATTTTCAATCAGGTTGAAGCCTAGCGATGTAAACGTGCCCGAAAAGTCAGGCGCGGTCGGCGCGGTGTTGTTAGCAATAATCGTATTTCTCCCATTAATCGAAACTCCGCTGACGCCGCCGCCGCTGGGGGCTGAGTTCTCGGCGATAGTGACGTTAACCAGACTTACCGATCCGGAATCACGAATTCCGCCACCGTTGCCGAAACTTCCCGGCACAGAGTTGCCGCTAATGGTCGAGTTGTAAATCTCCAGAAAGCCGGAATTCATGATGCCTGCACCGCCGGACGCGCCGGGGTCGGTGAGTGTGTTCCCGTTGATGGTCGAGTTAACGATAATGGTATGCGTCGCGCCGCTGACAACCATCCCACCGCCGAAAATAACAGCCGAGTTATTGCTGATGGTCGAATTATTGATTCTTATCGTTCCGCCGGAACTGCCGATGGCGCCGCCCGTGTCGGCAGCATTTCCGGTAATAAGACAGTTATTGATGGACAATGTTCCGTTGCCCTGTTTGGCAATCGCGCCGCCTTGCAGCGCGCCGCCGACCAGATTGCCGCCCGTCAGCTTCAACCCGTTGAGCGTCAGCGTTCCGCCGTCGATGAAAACTATCCGACCGAAACTGCCCGACGGGCGCAGCGTTAATAAATCCGCTCCCGGACCGTTTATCGTTAAAGTTCCTTCGCCGTTCCTGGCGAAAATAATACCGTTAATAGTTTGCGGCGTGCTGAAGACAGCCGGCGCGAAAGTAATCACGTCGTCGGTCGGCGAGCCAGCCGCGTTAACCGCCTCCGTCAGCGAGCAATCAGCATCGCAGACATCGTCCGATGTATTGGCGACTTTTGTCACCGTAAAAATCTTCGCTTCAGCCGTCACGACGGCGGAACTGAGAATTATCATTGCGGCGAGCAAAACGACGCCGAGCTTTAACGCCCGACTCATTGTTTGATTGAGATTATCCGGAGTGAAATTTGACGCGTCGGAGACAAAATCTTTTTTTAAAATCATTTTATTTTTCCTTTGTTATTCAAAATGTCCGTCGCCGGAAAATGAATGCGGGCGGTTAAAAGCGGTTTATGCAGGCGATAGAAACGTTTCTCGGATTGTAAGACAGCCATTATAAAAATACAAGAAATTTGTGTTTCGAGAAAGGAAAAGCCGGAAGCGGAATCTTTGGCAGCGGGAAATCTCCGGCGATTTGCGGACAAAAAAAGCCTGCCGTGTCACATACTACGGCAGGCAGCTATAACAGGAGGAATTAGAAAGACTTTAAGCCGCGCTCACATTTTCAGTTTCTATGATTTCGACTCTTAGCCTGTTATTATTGATGCTATAAATTTATTTTAGGTTGCATAACCGGCGCAGAAAAATCTCCGCGATTTTGCTTATCGCGAAGATTTCCCTGTTTCTGATTCAACGCCTCGCCGCCGCAAAAAAAGAACTCGTTTAAAAAAAATTAAACGAGTTCTAAATCGGCTATTTAATTCTTCAAATCAGAAGAGAAGGCGGAAACCGAAGCGGACGCCGCGCGGTCCCTGGAAAGTGTTGGGCTGTCCATAGCGTGCGTCCAGACGGTTCAGAATAATCGGAGTTCCCTGCAAATAAGTGTTGATTGGAGTGAGCAGCGCTCCCGACGTATAAGCGTTAACAAACGTCGCGTCGTTCGGCGTCGTGACGCCGTTATTCAGCGAAGTGGCGCTGATGACCGAGGTATTTAAATTTTTTACCACATGAAAATTGGTCACCGTTTTCTGGTCAAACAGGTTCAGGATGTTCAAATCGCCGACTATCGTAAAGCGATTGTCCCTGCCGAAACGATAGCGATGCGTGATGTTGAAATCCGTCTGGCTAAAGGTCGGGCTTCTGCCTAAATCTCCGCGTCGCAGAAAGATTGCCGGCGTGACGGTCGAAACAAGGAAAATCCTGGTTGTTTGCGGCGTCCCGGAAGTCACGGTCTGAAAAGCGGAAAACTCGGTCGAATTGGTTTTGCTTCCGAGCCAATCGAAAATATAAGCACCGTAAGCGTTAAACACGTGCGGGCGGTCGGTCTCCAATCTTCCGTTGTCCGGCTCGCCGGTCGCCGTAAATCCGATAAACGGAAGGTCGAAGGCGCGAGTCGTGCCCGGCGCTAAACGTCCGTTCGGCGCGTTGATTTCGTCCGAGCTCGACAAACCGGAATAGTTGCCGAACAGACGGCTGAACGTGTAGTTCGCGTTGAAATACCAGTTGTTTGACAGACGCTTTTCAATGACGAATTCCAACCCGTCATAACGGCGCTGCGGCTTGGCGGATTTTGCATAGTTGAGCTGCTGCAAAGTTTGCAGGTGAAGCCCTGAACCCGGATTACCGATGATATAGGCTTCACTATCCTGCGGATTTCTGATGCCCGCGTCTTCGACCGCTTCATCGACATTTTTAAACGTATAACGCACGCGGAAAACATACTCGCGGCTTAATTGACGCTCGCCGCCGATTGTAAATTCGGTTTGCCGGAAGGGTTTCAGATTCGGGTCGACCTTGCCGCCGTTGGTAATCGAGGCGTTCGGGTCATTTGAAGCCAGCCGCAAATTTCGCTGAAAACGGCTGCGACCGCCGAGAATATTCTCCAGCGTGAAAAACGTGTATGATTCGCCCGGCAGAATTTCAAAGAAGTCTTCCAGGAAGAAGTCGCCGCCGAACGAGCCGCGCGGCAGATTGAATTTCAGACGGTCGTAAAACAATCCGTAGCTGGCGAAAACTTTCGTTTTGCCGTCGCCGAACACGTCGTAGGCAAAACCGAGACGCGGAGCGATTTTATCAGTCCAGCTAAAGTTAATCGGCGGAGCAAAACCGTTGAAAGACGGCAGATCTTCCTTTTCGATACGCACGCCCACATTCAAAGATAAACGCTGATTCGGCTGATATCTGTCCTGAATGTATAGGGATTGATTAAGATTTTCGGCTTTTCCGAAAGTTCCCTGCCGGCGAAGAATGCCGGAACCGAGCGCGCCGGGCGTCGGCGTCACGGGCGCTCCCGCCGAAGAGATGCTGGTGCCGTATAAAAAGGTAATTCTGCCTTTCGTCGAAAATCCCTGCGCGACGTCGTTGGAGATTTTAAAGCGTTGATAACCGCCCTTTATCTCGTGTCTGCCGCCGAAACCGAACAGGTAAGTAGCATCGAATTCGTAATTGGTGCGAATCGAAACGTCCTTGACCGTTTCCGAGTTCGAAGGCGTCGATAAACCCTGCGAGCAGCCGCCCGGAAATTGATTGGGGTTACCCGGGGTGTTGCCGACCTGACAGACTATCTGCGTGCCGGGCACGGCAAAATAATTACCTAATTTTTCATTCAGGAAACCGCGCGAGAAACGCCCGCTGAAAACCAGATTAGCGGTCGCCGTGTAAACTCCCTGCGCCGAGACGTTGTTCGAAGACTGGCGTCCGCCCTGCCGGTCGGTCAGCGCGCGTCCGCTCAGCGTCCCGATCGAGCCGCCGTAATTGACGCTCGGAATCACTCCGCCGAAGGTCTCCGTGCCGAACGGAACATTGCCTTCATCGACAATCGGATTCCAAAGGTAAGTGCCGGTCAAACGCAGCTTGTTGAACAGCGTCGAATCCAGCCGCCCGAAGGCATATTCGTAAGTTCGCTTTAACCGGAATGTTTCGGTCGTCACGAGCGTCCGGGTCGCCGCCGGAGCGTTAGTATAAAAATTGGTCGTCGTGATGGTATCGAAAATCTGCGGCGAATAACTGCCGTAGAAATACAGTCTGTTTTTGAAAATCGGACCGCTTAAATTAGCCGTCGGGAAAACATTGGTTCCCGCGGATTTCGGCGGATGGCTGTATTCCGTCGTCTGGACAAAGCTCGCCCCCGAACCGCTGGTGAAACGCTGCAGAATCGGTCGCGGGCTGCCGCTGAATTTCGGCGTATCGAACTGCATTCCGAATTCGCCGTGAAAATCGTTGCTGCCGCCTTTCGTGACGACGCTGACGACGCCGCCGGTCGCGCCGCCGAATTCGGCTCCGAAACCGCTGGATTTGACCTGCACTTCCTGAATTAACTGGGTCGGAATATTATTGTTCTCATTTAAAGTTCCGGTGCGAAAGTTCGTTACTTCCTGACCGTCAATCACAAATACGTTTTCCGAACCCGACGCGCCGTCGACCGAAAAACCGCCCGTTCTGCTTTCCGGACGCGTTCCCGGAACGGTTTTCAGAATGCTCGTAAAGCCGGTGCCTTTCGGCAGCAGCTCGATTTTTTGAGCGGTAATGCTCGTTTGAATGGCGCTGTTGGTCGTGTCGACCGGCGGCGTATCCGAAACGGCGACGTTAACCACGTTTTCGCCGGTTCCCGGATTGACCGTAATATCCAATTGCGTCGTCTGCCCGATAGAGACGGTGACGTTTTCGTATCTGGCTTCGCCAAAACCGGCTGTTTTCGAGGTGACGATATCGTAGGCTCCGGGCGGAACCTGCAGGACGCGGAAGAATCCATCATCACTGGTTGTAATGGTACGTCTGAACCCGCTGGTTACGCCGGTCGTCGTCGTCGCGCTGGCGGCGCTTCTTGTGCTTGTAATCGTTAAAGTCACGTTTGGCACGACAGCTCCCGCCGCATCTTTAACATAGCCTTCGATACTACCGGTTGTTTCTTGTCCGAAAGCTGCCGTTGCGGCTGCCGACAAACAAAAGACAAGCGACAATAGAAGTTTTCCAAACAGAAAATTCTTTTTCATCTTTTCTCCTTCATAAAGTTTATTTTCTATAGATTTGGTTAATTTTAGGGATTCAAATTAATTGCGCGCGGCTAAAAAATACGATAAACAAACCGCGTCTTCAGCCGTTTAGCCGACATCCTGCCCCTGCTCGTCTTTTATCAATGAATAAAATTTATCGCTGATAGCGCAGAATCACGCCTTTGCCGCCGACCGCCCAGCCGTA
>DASVWG010000107.1:0-3002 GCA_036389695.1 Pyrinomonadaceae bacterium | reverse complement strand
GGGAATGACGGACGAAAAAATCTGGACGAGCGATAAAATCAATGTTCCGGTGCTGGCGATTCTGGCTCAGTCGCCTTACTGGAAACCGGACACGGCGGATTTTTACCGCACGCTCGCGCCGAATCTGGATTTTCGGATGTGGCAGGGCGTCAGCCATTTTCTGATGATGGAGCGCCCGCAGGTTTTCAACCAATCAATCCGATTTTTCGTCACGAAAAATAAATTGCTTTAAAAACAGGACGCCGATTGTTTAAGATAGAAGAGGATTATTGAGGATTTAATCTTAAATAATTTTATTCCATCCTAAAAAATCAGCGTCCTGTTTCCTGCCGAATGCAAAGAGACACATCCAAAACAATCATCGCCGCCGTCGCTTCCGTTTATTTTCTCTGGTGCGCCTACGACCCTTCGAAAGCCGTTTTTCTGCATCTGGTGCACACGCCGATTCACGAAGCCGGACACGTTTTCTTTCGCCTTTTCGGCGAGTTTATGGGCGTTGCGGGCGGCTCGCTGTTTCAGGTCATCGTGCCGCTGGTGTTTTTCGGTTACTTCGCCCGTCACCGCAAGCCTTTTTCGGCGGCGATTGTTTTATTCTGGGTCGGGCAGAGCATCACGGACGTTTACGTTTACGCCAACGACGCGGCGGTGATGCAGCTGCCTTTGCTGAGCGGCTTGACCGGCGCGGAAGGCGGTTTTCACGATTGGAATTATTTGTTGACGGAAACCGGCTTGCTCGGGCAAACGATATTAATCGCCAAAATAATTCGTTTTACCGGAACATTGATAATTTTTGCGGCAATTCTCGGCTCGTTTTTGTATGCTGTTAAAGGAGAAGAAATTTTAACGGATACGGATTTATGAAAGCGACACTGATAACGGGCGCTTCCGGCGGCATCGGCGAAGCGTTTGCCCGGCGGCTGGCGGCGGAAAAACACAATCTGGTGCTCGCCGCGCGCTCCGAAAAAAAGCTTCACGAGCTGTGCGACGAATTGATGCTCAAACACCAAATCACGGCGCACTATGTCGCGATTGATTTGACCGGATTTGAAGCCGACCGGCGGCTTTTTGAGGAAACCGAGCGTCACGGTTTCGAAATCGACTGGCTCGTAAACAACGCCGGTTTCGGCTCGATGGGCGATTTCGCGCGTCTGGAGCTCGAAAGCGAATTGCAGATGATTAGCCTCAACATAATGGCGCTCGTCGCTTTGACGCACCGCTATCTGCAAAAAATGCGCGAGCGAAAAAGCGGAACGATTATCAACGTTTCCTCGGCGGCGGGCTTTCAGCCGATTCCGTTTATGGCGACCTACGCGGCGACGAAAGCCTTTGTCACGTCTTTTTCCGAAGCGCTCGCCGAAGAAAATCGCCCGCACGGCATCACGGTCACGGCGCTTTGCCCGGGACCGACGGACACGGATTTTTTCCGCGTCGCCAACGCGAAAGCGCTCCAGATGAAAGGAATGCAGACGCCGGAAGAAGTCGTCGAAACGGCTTTAAACGCCGCGCGGCGCGGTCGTTCAGTTGTTGTTTCCGGCTGGACGAATTACATCAGCTCGGTTCTCGGGACGCTTGTGCCAAACGCCATTGTCACGAGAGCAATCAGCGGCGTTCTGCGCCCGCAGGTCGAGAAGAATTCGGAGAAGAAATAAATTTCGCGGACGAGCGCGGATAAACAAGTCAGAACCACCTGCGGTAGCGGGTGGTTTAAGAATAGAGTTTCGAGTTTCAAGTTTCAGCTTTCAAGTTTGAATAACCGGCTTAACTATAAACCTGAAACTTGAAACCTGAAACTAATAACGTTCAACCACCCGCTACCGCAGGTGGTTCTGACTTTTTCCTTCTGCGTGTTTGCGTTAAATAATTTTATTAATGAAAGAAAGAATTTTTAATTTCAGCGCCGGTCCCGCCGTTTTGCCGGCGGAGGTTTTGGAAAGGGCGCAGAGCGAGCTTTTATCTTTAAACGGCAGTGGAATGTCGGTCATGGAAATCAGCCATCGCTCGAAGCATTTCGAGCCGATTCTGGACGGGGCGCGGCAAGGCATCAAAGAGCTTTTGAGCGTGCCTGACAACTACCGGATTTTGTTTCTGCAAGGCGGCGCAAGCTTGCAGTTTTCGATGATTCCGTTGAACTTTCTCAAAGCGAGCGCCGATTACATCGTGACCGGCGCGTGGGGCGTGAAAGCCGTCAAAGAAGCGAAAAAGTGCGGCGATGTCAATGTCATTTTTAACGGCGAAGCGGAAAATTTTAAATCAGTTCCGGCGCAGGATGCGCTCGATTTTTCGCCCGACGCCGATTACGTGCATTACACTTCGAACGAGACGATTGAAGGCGTCGAGTTTAAATACGAGTTGGACGGCAAAGGCGCGGCGGTCGTCTGCGACGCTTCGTCGAATATTCTGTCGAAACCGCTTGACGTTTCAAAATACGCTCTGATTTACGCCGGAGCGCAGAAAAATATCGGTCCGAGCGGCGTCACGCTCGTCATTATGCGCGAAGACTTGCTGGAAAAAATTCCCGAAAATCAACATTCGATGCTCGATTATCGCGCCATCGCCGCCAACGATTCGATGCTGAACACGCCGAACACGTGGGGAATTTACATCGTTTCGCTCGTTTGCCAGTGGCTGAAAGCGAAAGGCGGCGTTCGGGCGATGCGGAAATTGAACGAGGAAAAAGCGAAAATTCTTTACGATGCGATTGACGCGAGCGACGGTTTTTATCAAGGTCACGCCGCGCGCGCCGCGCGCTCGTTGATGAACGTCACGTTTCGCCTGCCTTCGGACGAACTGACCGAAAAATTCTGCGCGGAAGCGACGGCGCAGGGCTTGGACGGCTTGAAAGGACACCGCAGCGTCGGCGGCATCCGCGCTTCGATTTACAACGCTTTTCCGAAAGAAGGCGTGGAAAAACTGGTCGAGTTTATGCGCGACTTTACGCAGAAGAATTAAAAAGAAGCCGATTAAACAAATGTAGGGGCAGGTCTTGTGCCTGCCCAATGAGC
>DASVWG010000106.1:0-24855 GCA_036389695.1 Pyrinomonadaceae bacterium | reverse complement strand
CTTCCTGAAGTCCGCCGGAATCGGTTAAAACCAGCGCCGCGCCGCTGTAAAGACGCATAAAATCGAGATAGCCGAGCGGCTCAATGAGCTTGACGTTTGAATTTTCGACCGCCGCCGCGAAGCCGAATTCCGAGATTCTCGCTTTCGTGCGCGGGTGGACGGGAAAAATTATCGGAAGCCTTTCGCCGATTTCAATAAGCGCTTCGAGCAAGCCCGCGAAAACGTCTTTTTCGTCAACATTCGACGGGCGATGCAGCGTCAAAACCGCGTAATCTTTACCGTTTAAATTTAAATCTTCTCTCACCGCCGAGCTTTCGGCTTTTTTCAGATTGTAGAAAAGCGAATCAATCATCACGTTGCCGACAAATTTTATTTTATCGGCGGCGATGCCTTCGCGTTTCAGATTTTCGTCGGCGTCGGGCGAGGTCGTCAGCAGCAAATCGGAAATCGCGTCGGTTAAAATGCGGTTGATTTCTTCGGGCATCGTGCGGTCGCGCGAGCGTAAGCCCGCTTCGACGTGTGCGACTTTAATTCCGAGCTTTGCGCAGACGAGAGCGCAGGCGATGGTCGAATTGACGTCGCCGACGACGAGAACCCAATCGGGCTTTTCCTGCATGACGACCGGCTCGAAAGCCGTCATAATGCGCGCGGTCTGCACGGCGTGCGAGGCGGAGCCGACTTCCAGGTGAAAATCAGGCGCGGGAATGTCCAAATCCGCGAAAAAGGAATCCGACATCGCCGCGTCGTAATGCTGTCCGGTATGCACGATTTGCGGCAGAAAATCCCTTTCGCGCCGCCGCATCTCGCGGACAATCGGGGCGATTTTCATAAAATTCGGACGCGCTCCGACGATGTTCAAAACTTTAATCACAAATGACCTTTGATTTTTGATCTTTGACCTTTGATTTATTATCTATCTTTTTTGTTTTTCTTTATTGTTTCATCGACGCTACGCAAATAAGAATTTAATTTCGGCGTTAATTCTTTGATTGTTGGGGATAATTTGTCGGTTAGTTCGGATAACAAAAGGCTTCTTTTATGTGCTCGTCTGAGCCAATGTCGTGTTTCATATAAAGAGCCTCGCGCCATTCTCAAAAATCTTCGATTGTCTTGCGCGCTTCCTCGACTGCTTCCTTCGGCAATATTTGCGCCGATACTGTCAGTTGCTCGAATCAATTGTTTGCCGACCGTATCTTTAGCTAAATTGTTCCATTTGAGAACAATTTCCCAAATTTCATCAGAGAGTTTTTCGGAGAGTTGATAGATTTCGAGATTTTCAAAATTAGTTTTTTCCATTTCCTCTGACCTTTGTTTTTTGAAATTCCACCTTTCAAAAGGCTCGTTTAATCTAACAAACAAAGGTCAAAGGTCAAAGATCAAAAATCACAATCTAACGATTTTTGCTCTGCTTCCGTTGCGGACTTCTTCTTTTAAAGCGTTTCGCGTGTCGACGATGACTTTCGATAATTCGCAGACTTTGGTGTAATCGACTTCGGAATGCTCGGTGCAGATGACGACGCAATCGGAAGATTCGATTAAATCCTCGGTCAATTCGGAATTGTAAAGCGGGTCGCCCGCGCCGATGGTATAGGCGTGGTCGAAATGGACTTCGGGCACAAACGGGTCGTGGTAAAAAACCTGCGCGCCGCGCGAGCGCAAAAGGTCAATCACCGACAGCGCGGGCGATTCGCGCATATCGTCGATGTCTTTTTTGTAGGCGACGCCGAGGATTAAAATCTTCGCGCCTTTGACCGATTTTTCCTGCTCGTTCAGCGCGTCGCGCACCAGTCCGGCGACGTATTTCGGCATCGAGGAATTTATCTCTTCCGCGAGCGTGATAAATCTGGAATCGAAACCGTGCTGGCGCGCTTTCCACGATAAATAATGCGGGTCGAGCGGGATGCAGTGACCGCCGATTCCCGGTCCCGGGTAAAACGGCATAAAGCCGAACGGCTTGGTCGCCGCCGCGCGGACGACTTCCCATGTGTCGATGCCGAGCGCGTTGCAGACTTTCGCCATCTCGTTTGCCATGCCGATATTGATGGCGCGAAAAGTGTTTTCCCACAATTTGCAGGCTTCGGCGACGCGCGCGCTCGAAACGGCGTGAACGTTTTCGACGATTTGCGCGTATAAAAGCGCCGAAACTTCGGTCGAATCTTTGCCGACGCCGCCGACGACTTTCGTAATGTTGTGCGTCTGAAACTGCGGATTGCCGGGGTCGACGCGTTCGGGCGAAAAGGCGAGCAGAAAATCTTCGTCCAGCTTGAAGCCTTTTTCCTCGAACATCGGCTGGAGAACTTCGTCGGTCGTGCCGGGATAAGTGGTCGATTCGAGAATAATAAGCTGCCCGCGCCGCATATATTTCTGAATCTGTTCGCCCGCCGCCAGAATGTAAGACATATCCGGGTCTTTCGTTTTCCGGAGCGGCGTCGGGACGCAGATGATTATCACGTCGCATTTTTCAAGCTCCGAAAAGTCGGTCGTCGCTTTCAGTTTGCCCGCATCGACGCATTTTTTAACATTTTCGCTCGTCACATCGACGATGTAGGATTCGCCGTTGTTAATCGCTTCGGCTTTTTTCGCATCGACTTCGAAACCGATGCCTTCGAAGTCTTTCAAAGCAAACTCGACAATCAGGGGCAAGCCGACGTAGCCGAGCCCGATAACGCCGATGCGCGCGGTTTTTTCCGTAATAAGATTTTTAATCTGTTCTTTAATCATTTTTATATTAAAAGTTTGAAGATAAAGGATTTTACATTGCAGGCTTGTCAGTCATATTGAGGCGGAGAAACGCTCCACTCTCTAAGACTAAAAGATGCCCGTTTCGCTGTCAAGAACCTTTTTTAGTGGTAAACGGTAAACCGTAAGTGGTAAGTTGCAATTATTGAGCTTTGAGTTTTGATTTAAACCTCGAAATTTAAACGGGCGAATTTACCACTTACCGTTTACCACTGACCACTAAAAAACATCCATTTTTCAATTTAAAAATTATGTTACAATATATTTTCGGGTGCAAAGCCCGACGTGCTCCAAAGCTTTCCAGCCGTTTTTTTCCGATTCTTTCCAACCTTTATGAATATCGAAACAGCTTCCACGAATCCGATTGTCAAAGCCGTGGTCGAAGGCACTGCGCCGCGTCCGGCGCGCGTTGCCGCTTCGCGCGGAATTTTGCCTTTGCCGCAGGGCGATTTGCTCGAAATTCTCGTTGCCTTAGCGCAGAACGGCGACGAAGAATTAGCCTCTAATGCGCGCGAGACGCTGAAAAATCAGGACAAGCAGCATTTAGGCAGCATCGTTTCCGCGCCGCAGGCTTCGCCGCAGGTTTTGTCTTACCTGGCGGGCGAGGAAAATCTTCCTTTTGACGCTTACGAAGCGATTATCTCAAATCTGAACACGCCCGATGCGGCGATTATTAAATTTGCCCGCAACACGAAAGAAGGCAGCCTGCTGGAGCTTATCACGCTGAATCAACAGCGATTGATTCGCACGCCGCAAATCATCGAAGCGATTATCGCCAACCCGTATCGCACGGCGGAAGCCGAGCGCCGCGCGCAGGAAACCAAGCGCGAATTTTTCCAGAAAGAACGCGGCGCGCAGCAGATTGCCAACGAATTGCGCGCGCGCGGGCAGGAAGCGGCGGCGGAATTTATCGAGCAAGCCGAGTTTGCCGAAAATCTGGAAGCGTCCGCTTTGAGCGTCGACGACGCGCTTTTTATCGCCAGTCACATCGAAGTTCCCGACACGGAAATTGACGATTCGTGGCTCTCCAGCGATTTAATCGAAGAATTTTACGAGGAAACCGAAGAGCAGCGTCAGGCTATCTTAGGCAAAATCCTGGGCGAATTGCGGATGGAAAACGACGAGATTTCCGGCGAGCGCGTTTCGATGCTCAACCGCATTTTGCGAATGAGCATGAAAGACCGCGTCAAGCTGGCGATGAAAGGCGACCGCGAAGCCCGCAACATTCTCATCCGCGACCCGAACCGCATCGTCGCCCAAGCCGTGATGCAGAATCCGCGCATCACCGAGCAGGAAGTCGAAAAAATCGCCTCGATGCGCACCGTGCCCGAAGACGTTCTGCGGCAAATCGCGACGAGCCGTCAGTGGTCTCGCATTTACGGTATTATTCACAATCTGGCGCGCAACCCGCGCACGCCGCTTTCGAGCGTGATGGGCATTCTGCTGCGCCTTCAGCTCAGAGATTTAATCGCGATAAGCAAAAACCGAAACGTCTCCGACGCCGTCCGGCGACAGGCTTCACGCATTTCGCTGGCACGCAAAGGCGGCTAGGAATTTTAGATTTTAGATTTTAGATTTTAGATTGGATAAGGAATTTTATTTATTAATTGGATGCGGTTTTTCTGGATGAAACCATAATAGCAACTATCTCATTAGCTTCATTCAGAAAAGACTCAACTAAATTTGCTTTTAACATTTCGCTTTCAATAATAATCTCAAGCCAAAACGCGCTTTCATCGGATTCTTCTATGACTGTGCCTAACTTAGCAATAAATTCTGGTTTTGAGCGACCACGACATGCGGCGCGATAGTTGGCGGCAACCGAAGTTCCTGCTCGCGCAAGTTGTCCGGCAATTGTTCGACCCGAAACAGTGTTTGGCAACGCATCAATTAATTTTAAAACCCGCAATGCAAATTTCTTCGTGCGATTTTTTAACTCTTCTTCATTCATAATTAAAGAAAAATTTTCCTTATCCAATCTAAAATCATCAATCTAAAATCTAAAATTATAAGAATTCCGTGACGCGTCCGGTTTTGATAAACGAGCCCGCCATATCGGTAAACGTGTGACTTGCCGCGCCGAGCCATAAGCCGACGAACAGTGACGGGAAAGCGTATTCGCCGACGTTTGCGCGGACGTATTCGCCGATTGCGCTCCAGGTTTTGGTCATTTCCAGCAAATCCGGCGGGCTTCCGCCCTGATAAGCCGTTATCAGATAGCTCACGGCAAACGCCGTCAGCGTCAGCGCGCCCAGAAAATAGACGACGCGCAGGAGTGTGCCGAAAAGAAGCCCGTGGGACCAGCGCGAGCGGTGTTTGAAAAACGCCTGATACGGATACCAGAGAAAGCGAAAAATGCTCCAGCGCGTGTATTGTTTGCTCATCGTATCAAGGTCGGGACCGAACATCAGACCGCCGAAAAGCATTCCAAAAGTGATAACGGCGGCGACCGGAGCGTTTTCCGTCGCTTTCCACGCGACGGCGAAAGTCGGCGCGACCAGAAGAAATGTAATGGCGTCGTGAGTTTTTCCGCTCGGCATAATTTCAGCGAACTCCCCATTCCCAAATTCCGAACAGGATTTTCTTTTCCAAAGGGTGACCGGATTGTTTTAAAGCGAGAATAATCTGCGAGCGATGATGCGCTTCGTGCGCGGTCAGATAGCCGAGAAAAGCCGAGACGTGCGGCTTAAAGCCTTTGACTTTGCCGCCTTGCCCGACCGATTTTTGCAAAAGCCCGGCAATCGCTTCGGCGGATTCGTTTAAAGATTTTTGCAAAAGCGTTTTATCACCGGCGTTTTCGTTTTCGATTTTGGTTAATCCGCCCGAAAGTTCCGGCTGCGACGCTTTCAGCCACATCAGGCGGACGTTGTGAATATGCGCGAAGTTTTCGGCGACGCTCCGACCTTTTGAAAGCAGCTTTGAATCGAGATGTTCCGGCGCGACGGCGTCCAGCAAATATAAATTTACGCGGTTGTTAATCTGCCAGGTTTCGACGAGTTGCTGTGCGTCCATAAAAACTTTGGGATTATAGCACAAAATGCAAACGGTTTTTGCACTTTGCCAGAGCAATCTGCAAAAACGCGCCGTTTTTGCTAAACTTTGCTTTCGGCATCAGGTTTGCATACTGATAATTCGGAATTTGAAATCTGAAATCTGAAATTTAAAACGGATGAAATCTTTCTGGGAAAAACTGAAAACCACGCTGGCGATGATAAAGTTCGAGCACACGCTGTTCGCCCTGCCTTTCGCTTTTCTCGGCGCGGTGCTGGCGGCGGACGGCTTGCCGTCATGGCGGCAGATTCTCTGGATTACAATCGCGATGTTCGGCGCGCGTTCGGCGGCGATGACTTTTAATCGCCTTATCGACCGTCAATTTGACGCCGAAAATCCGCGCACCGCAAACCGCGAATTGCCGAGCGGAAAGCTTTCCGCTCGTTTCGCGTGGTCGTTTTTCATCGTTTCTGCCGCGCTGTTTCTGCTCGCGGCTTACTCGCTGAACTGGTTGACGTTTGCGCTCGCGCCCGTCGCGCTTGTAAGCATTCTGGGCTATTCCTACGCGAAAAGATTTACCGCTCTGGCGCACCTGATTTTAGGCTGGAGCTTGGCGATTTCGCCGACGGCGGCGTGGATAGCCGTGCGCGGCACGATTGATTCGGAGACGCCGCTTCTGCTTTCGCTGCTGGTGATGATGTGGACTGCCGGATTCGACGTTTTATACGCGTGTCAGGATTTTGAATACGACAAAAAAGCCGGTTTGCGCTCGATTCCCGCGCGTTTCGGCATCAAAAATTCGTTGTGGGTTGCCAGAATTTTCCACGCTCAGGCATTCGTCGTTTTGCTTCTGCTTTATCTCGTCACCGGTTTGGGCTGGCTCGCTTTACTCGGAGTTGTAATGGTCGGCGCGCTGATGATTTACCAGCACACGCTCGTCAAGCCGCACGATTTATCGCGAATAAACGCCGCGTTTTTTACGACCAATGCCTTTGTCAGCGTGATTTTATTAGCGACTTTTGGCGGCGCGGTTTTATGGAGAAGTTTTTGAAATGAAAATTCCGACGCTGCAAGGTAATATTAAACGAAGAATTTTGGTCAATTATCGCGCCGAACCGGGCGTGATACAAAAAGTTTTGCCGAAAGGTTTTCGTCCGAAACTTCACGAAGGAAAAGCGATTGCAGGAATTTGTTTAATCCGGCTCGAACACATTCGCCCGAAATTTGCGCCCGCATTTGTCGGGCTTTCGAGCGAAAACGCCGCGCATCGAATCGCGGTTTTGTGGGAAGACGCGAGCGGCGAAACGCGCGAAGGCGTTTATATTCCGCGTCGTGATACCGATTCTTTTATCAATTCGGCAATCGGCGGAAAGCTTTTTCCGGGCGAGCATCACAAAGCGAATTTTGAGGTGTCGGAAAGCGAAAACAGTATAAATTTTTCGATGAAATCCGCAGACGAAACCGCTTCGGTGAAGCTTTCGGGCACGATTTCCAGACATCTTCCCGAAAATTCCGTTTTCGCTTCGCTTGGCGAGGCGTCCGCTTTTTTTGAAAAAGGCTCGCTCGGTTATTCCGCGACGAAAGGCGGCGCGAATCTGGACGGACTCAATCTGGAAATTAAAAATTGGCGCGCCCGCGCGCTCGATTTGGATTACGTCGAATCGAGCTTTTACGACGACGAAACGATTTTTCCGCCGGGCTCGATTAAATTCGACCACGCTTTGCTGATGCGGAACGTCGCGCACAGATGGCACAGCGCGCCGCAGTTTGCTTTAAACTAAATTTGAATTTATGCAATTTTCATTTGATACAAAATTAAATTTCATTGCCGAAAAAGTCTCCGAAGGCGTGCGCCTGACCTTTGACGAGGGAATGTCGCTTTTCCGCACGGAAGATTTGAACGCGCTCGGCAAGCTCGCCGATTACGTGCGGCGCAAAAAACACGGGCGCACGACTTATTACAACGTCAATCGCCATTTCAACCACACGAACATCTGCGTCGCCGACTGCAAATTCTGCGGTTTTTACAAACGCGCGCGGCAGGAAGGCGCGTACACGCATTCGATTGAAGAAGGAATCGAAATCGCGAGAAATGCGGTCAGCGAAGGCGCGACCGAGCTGCATATTGTCGGCGGCTTGAACTCGAAACTGCCGTTTGAGTATTACACCGATTTGTTTTCGTCGCTTAAACGCGAGTTTCCCGCTTTGCATCTGAAAGCTTTGACGATGGTCGAGCTGGATTTCTTCGCCAGGTTTTACAAAATGCCGGACGAGGAAGTTATCGAAAAATTGAAAGCGGCGGGAATGGATTCGTGTCCCGGCGGCGGCGCGGAGATTTTCGCCGAGCCGACGCGCTCGCGCATCTGCGACCACAAATGCGACGGCGCGCGCTGGCTGGAGCTCGCCGGAAAAGTTCATCGCGCCGGACTTAAAACCAACGCCACGATGCTTTACGGTCACATCGAATCTACGGAAGACCGCGTCGACCATTTCGTCAAACTCCGCGAGCAGCAGGACAAATCCGGCGGTTTTCAATGCTTTATTCCGCTCGCGTTTTATCCGCCGGGAACCGCGCTCTCGTCGCTTCCCGGACCGGACGCGATTGATAATCTGAAAACAATCGCCGTCTCGCGCCTGATGCTCGACAATTTCGACCATATCAAAGCGTATTGGGTGATGCTCGGCAAGGCGACGACGCAGACCGCGCTGCATTTCGGCGCGAATGACGTCGACGGCACGATTACGGACGGCGGCGAATTGACGCACAGCTATTCGGTCGAAGAAGGCGGCGAAGTTAAAATGTCTAAAACCGAATTAATCGCGATGATTGAAAAAGCGGGCTTTGAAGCCGTCGAGCGCGATACGGTTTACAATCGCGTGGAAAGAGTCGCGGCGTGAAATTTTTGGTCGGATAACTTTTTTGAATGAGAAAACTGAAATTTCTTGTAATTTTATTGCTATTCGCTTCCTGTCGAAATGCCGCGTCGGATTTTCCGGCTGATTCCGCGATTCCCGAAGATTTGACGATTACGCTTAAAAGAACCGGCTGTTTTGCGACGAGGAATGCTTGCCCGACTTATGAATTGACGGTTAAATCGGACGGCGCGGTCGTTTTCGAAGGAATAGACGTCACGGAAGTAAAAGGAATAGTTGAAGATAAAATAAGCGCTGAAAAAGTAAAGCAGCTGATTGCGGAATTTCGAAAAGCGGATTATTTCAATTTAGAAAATTCATACGACCATGAAAATTGCCCTTCAACGACGACCGACCGACCGGATGCCTATACTTCTATTCAAATCAACGGCAAAAAGAAAACCGTTCATCATTACTTAGGTTGTAAGGGAAAAGACGCCGAAATTTTTCCGGCGCGATTAACCGGACTGGAAAACAAAATTGACGAAATAGTCGAAACAAAGCGTTGGATTGGCGAAAGAAAATGACCGCGATTCCGAAACAGCTTTACTCTACATGAGCGATGCCCGTAAAAATTTGATTCGTATTCTCCAGAATGCTTATTCGGGCGAGCTTGCCGCCGCATACGCGTATCGCGGGCATTGGAAATCGCTCAAAGAATCCGGCGAAAAAACGCACATCAAAAAAATCGAAGCCGAAGAATGGACGCATCGCGCGAATGTCGCGCGCTGGCTGGCAGCGTTGGGCGCGAAGCCCCGAAAATTAAGAGAAGCCGTCTTCTGGACAATCGGTCGCAGTCTGGGCTTGACCTGCCGCGTTTCGGGCTGGTTTTTGCCGATGTATTTTGCCGGAAGACTCGAAAGCGGAAACGCGCAGGAATACGTCGACGCGGCGGGATTGGCGAAAGAACTGGAAATGCACGAATGTTCTGAAGAAATGATGGAAATGTCGCGCGTCGAAGCCGAACACGAAGATTTCTTTCGCCAGACGGTTGCGAAACATCGCTTATTGCCGATTACCAGAACATTTTTCAAGTGGAGCTAGTTTTATTTTAGATTTTAGATTTTAGATTGGCGATTGGAAGCGGAATTCGGCTCGCGCCGGATAAATTTAAAAAATAATTCCTTATCCAAGCTAAAATCTAAAATCTAAAATCTAAAATCTTCTGATGCCGAAAAAACGCAGTAATTTTCAAACAAAAGCCGAATATTTCGCTGTTCGCGCCTTGCTTGGCGCGATTGGTTTATTGCCTTTGAAAACCTCGATGAAAGCGGGGAAATCTTTGGGAAAAACAATCGTCAGCCTTTTTCCGAAGCTCAAAAAAACCGGTCGCCGCAATCTGGAAATCGCACTGCCGGACTTGCCCTTTGAGGAAAAGGAAAAAATCCTGAGCGGCACGTTCGAATCGCTCGGTCGTCAGCTCGGTTTCGTCTCGCATTTTAAAGAATTTTCGCCGGAAAAGGTGCGCGAGCTGGTCGAAGTCGTCGGCAAGGAAAATTTCGATAAAGCGCACGCGACCGGTCGCGGAATTTTGTTTTTTACAGGGCATTTCGGCAGTTGGGAGATTTTTAATCTCTTGCCGCCCGCCTTTGACCAGACGATGAATATTCTGGTGCGCCGCATCGATAATCCATTAGTGGAAAATTACGTGGACAGCCTGCGGACGCGTCTCGGCTGCGTCACTTTGGATAAAAAACAATCGGCGCGCAAGATGTTTCGCGTGCTGGAAAACGGCGAGCTTCTGGGAATTCTGGCGGATTTAAACGTGCAGGAGCGCGAAGGCGTTTTCGTCGATTTTTTCGGCATTCCGGCTTCGACGACGGCGAGTATCGCCAAGCTCGCTTTAAGCACTAACGCGTTTGTTTTGCCCGCTTTCGCCGTGTGGGAAGAAGCGCGGGCAAAATACGTCGTCTATCTCGAACCGCCGGTTGAATATGAAAAAACGGAAGATTCCGAAAAAGACATTCGGGATTTAACGCAGAAAATTACAAACGTGGTGGAAAAATACGTCCGCGCGTATCCCGAACAATGGCTCTGGATTCACAAACGCTGGAATACGCGACCGAAAGGCGAAAAAGGACTGTATTAAATGCAAAATGCAAAGTGCAAAATGCAAAATTAAAGAAAATATTTAATCCTGAATCTTAAATTCCGAATCCTAATATTTTGCATTTTGCATTTTGCATTTTGCACTTTCGACAAACCATTCGGTAAATTTCGGGATGCCGTCTTCGATTTTCGTCTGCGGGTTGTAGTTTAGTAATTCGCGCGCTTTTGAAATGTCGGCGAAGGTGAGGGGAACGTCGCCCGGCTGCATCGGCTGGCGCTGGATAATCGCGCTTCTGCCGAGATTTTTTTCCAGCAGCGCAATCAATTCGGTCAGTTCAATCGTTTGCGATTCGCCGAGATTGAAAATTTCGTGATTCGATTTTTCGTAATCAATCGCCGCGCGGACGCCTTGAATAATATCGTCGATATACGTGTAATCGCGCCGGGTCGTGCCGTCGCCGAACATCTGAATCGGCTCGCCCGACCAAATCTGTTTCGAGAATTTATGAATCGCCAAATCAGGTCGCTGGCGCGCGCCGTAAACCGTGAAAAATCTCAGGCAGACGGTGCGCAGGTCGTAGAGATGCGAGAAGGTGTGACACAAAAGCTCGCCCGCCGCTTTGGTCGCGGCATACGGCGAAATCGGTTTGGAAATTTTGTCGTCTTCCGAAAAAGGAATTTTGCAGTTGATGCCGTAGACGCTCGAAGACGAGCCGAAAACGAATTGTTTGACCGCGAATTCTTTCGCCAGTTCGAGCAGGTTTAAAGTGCCGCTGACGTTGACCTCGGTGTAAAGCTTCGGATTCAGCAGCGACGGTCTGACGCCAGCCCACGCCGCCAGATGCACGATGGCGTCAAACCGATTTTCCCGAAAAACTTCGCCCAAAGCTTCGCGGTCGCAAATATCGACTTTGTATAATCGAAACTGCGGATTACCGGCGTGGCTCGAAATATTATGGCGCTTTATTTCCGGCGAATAAAATTCATTGAAATTATCGACGACCGTCACCTGCTGACCGCTTTCAGCCAGCAGATTGTCAACCAGATGCGAACCGATAAATCCCGCTCCGCCCGTAACGAGTATATTTTTTTGCTTATTCACAACTTGACTTGCAAAAGACTGGAAATCTTTCAGAAAAAGCAAGATAGCATATTTTACGGGGCTTTAGCAAAAACGCGTCTTAAAAGGCAGAAACGCGACAGTCATGGAGCGTGTTCAGGTTTAGAAGTGAGACACGCTGATTGAAATTCATATGTCGAGTGGTTTATGTTGAGACACGCTCCATGACTGTCGCGTTTCTGCCTTTTCGCTTAGTTTATAAAGCGATTGCGCGAATGATAGCGGTGGACGAGCTCTTCTAAAAATCCTTCATAAGTAAAAGTCTGCATATCGTAGGCGGGCTTGATTTTATACATAATCGGCAGCGCCACGCGCCAAGCCATCCAGAGCCTCTGGCGTTCGGACAAATCGTCGCGCCGGCGGAGAAAGCTTTCGACGACTTCAATCTCGGCTTCGGTCACGCTGCGCAAATCCGCCGTGAAAAAAGTTTGTTTTTGCAGGCGGCGCAAAGCCGCGTCGGTCACGCGCGTCGAAAAGACGTCCGAAAATTTCGGCGCTTCGTCCGAGCGCTCGCGGATGACGACCGTTCCGGCAAACACGTCGCCGACGCGCTGGTCGCGACGGCTCATAAAAATCGTTATCAAGCCGATGGAATAAATCGGGAAAATAAAACCGGGAAACGTGTCGAAAAGCCGCAGAAGATTTCGCGCCATCGCTTCCCAGAGCGTAATCGGGCGTCCGTCTTCGCGAATCACGCGCAGTTTCAGCAATCTTTTGCCGGGCGTCTGCCCGTTCCAGAGCCATTCAAAAAAGATAAAATAACCGGCGAAAATCAGGAAAAGCAAAATTATCATCAGCGCGATTGTCCATTTCGGCATTTCCTGAAATAAAACGTATGCGCCTTCGCGGTCGAGCGTTTCGCCCAGACCGGAAATGCTCATAAAAGCCCAAAACACGACGAAAATCGTAAAATATTGAATAAAATGGTCGATGGCGACAGCCAGAAAACGATTGCCGATTGACGCCAGCGCAAACGCCAGCGGCACGCGCTCCGGCGTTTCGATAATTAAAGTTTCTTCGGTTTCGATGATTTGCTGCGACATTTCAGTTTTCAGCTTTAATCAGAATAATATCACGCCGGCGTCCGAGTTTTTCCTTTGAATCAAATTCCTGCACGTAAGTTTCGTAACCGGTTTTACTGACCGCCAGTTTTATTTTTACTTTAAAAGGCGAATGAGTCGCGCCGACCTGATAAAAGCCTGCGGCGCTGCTTTTGTGTTCATCTTTTATTCCGTCGGCTTCGAGCACGACAATCGCGTCCGCGACCGGATTTCCGTCTTCGTCCGTGATATTGCCGTCCACGCTCGTCGCTCCGTCGCAGGCTGTGACGACCAGCAGAAAAACCAGAACGACCGCCGCAAAGCTTTTTTTGTTCTGAAAACCGTAAGAGCATTTCATTTAAATTCCTTTAACTTTCAAAAACCTGCGCTTGCCGACCTGTAATAAAATTTCGTCTTTCAAATCGAGCGAGGCTTTCGCGTCCGTTGCTTTTTCGCCGTTGATTTTCACGCCGCCTTGTTCGATAAGGCGTCGGGCTTCGCCTTTCGAGGCGACGAGATTCGTTTCGACGAGCATTTCCGCCAGATTGTAACTGCCCGCCGCAAATTGTTTTTCTTCAATCTCGTCGGGAATTTCCTTTTTGACGAAACGGCGATTGAATTCTTCTTCGGCTTCGCGGGCGGCTTCGTTTGAGTGAAAATCTTTGATAATCGACTTTGCCAGATTTACTTTCACATTGCGCGGATTTTCTTCGCCGTTCGCACAGCGCGAGCGCAGGCTGCCGATTTCGGCGGGCGTTAAATCGGTTAAAAGCTCATACCATTCCCACATCAGCGCGTCGGAAATCGACATTACCTTGCCGAACATTTCGTTCGGCGCTTCGTCGATGCCGATGTAATTGTTCAAAGACTTCGACATTTTCTGCACGCCGTCCAAGCCTTTCAAAAGCGGCATCGTTAAGATAATCTGCGCTTCCTGTTCATATTCGCGCTGCAAATTTCTGCCCATCAGAAGATTAAACTTCTGGTCGGTTCCGCCAAGCTCGACGTCCGCTTCCAGCGCGACCGAATCGTAGCCCTGCACGAGCGGGTAAAGCAATTCGTGCAGCGCAATCGGTTTCGCTTCCGTCATACGCTTTTCAAAATCGTCACGTTCGAGAATCTGCGCGACGGTCGTTTTCGCCGCCAATTTGACGAAATCCGCCGCGCCGAATTTTTCCATCCATTCGGAATTAAAGCGAATGTCCGTCAGTTCGGGGTCGAGCAGTTTAAAAATCTGTTTTTTATACGTTTCGGCGTTTGCCAGGATTTCTTCGCGCGTCAGCATCGGGCGCGTCGCCGATTTTCCCGACGGGTCGCCGATCATTCCCGTAAAATCGCCGATGAGAAAAATGGCGATGTGTCCTAATTGTTGAAAAGCTTTGAGCTTGCGGATGACGACCGTGTGTCCGAGATGTATGTCGGGCGCGGTCGGGTCAGCGCCGTATTTGATGAGCAAGGGATTTCCCGCGCGCGCGCTTTTTTCGAGCTTTGCCTTTAAATCTTCCTCGCGGATTAAATCGACCGCGCCTTTTTTGATAAATTCGATTTGTTCGTCTATGGTCATTTTTTCGTCAATCGTCAATCGTGAATCGTAAATGGTAAATCGTTAATAGAAAAACGTTCTTTCAGAATATAAAACAAGAATGATAAATACCAAACTTGCATTTTCACGATTTACGATTCACGATTTACGATTCACAAATTTATGGAAAACAATTTATCAAACACGAAACTCGCATTTATCGGCTGCGGCGTGATGGCGGAAGCGATTATCGCGGGCTTGCTGCGTAAAAATCTGGTCGGCGCGCGGCAGATTGTCGGCAGTCATCCGCGCGCCGGTCGGCGTCAGGAACTAAACGAAAAATATAATATTCAGGTTTTCGAGAAAAACAGCGAGGCGGTCGAAAGCGTGAGAGCGAGCGCGGATTCAATCGTCGCTTTGTGCGTCAAACCGCAGCGTTTGAAAGGCGTTTTGCAGGAATTGAAAGGCGTCGTCGCGCCCGAACAGACTGTTCTTTCAATCATCGCGGGCGCGCGCGTCGAAGCGATTTCCGACGTTTTAGGCAATCAAAGAATCATTCGCGCGATGCCGAATACGCCTTCGCAAATCGGCGCGGGAATGACGGCGTGGACTTGCACGGAAGAAATTTCCGAAGCCGAAAAAACGCGCGTCAAAGCCCTTTTGACGGCGCTCGGAAAGGAGCTTTTCGTCGAAACGGAAAATATGATTGATATGGCGACTTCTTTAAGCGCGACCGGTCCGACATATATTTTTATGGTGATGGAAGCTTTGACCGACGCGGGCGTGCATATGGGTTTTTCGCGCGAAGTCTCAAAGGAACTGGTGCAGGAAACGATGCTCGGCGCGGTTCTTTTCGCGATGGAATCGCACAAGCATCCGGCGGAGCTCAGAAATATGGTCACCTCGCCCGGCGGCACGAGCGCCGAAGCGATTTATCAAATGGAAAAAGGCAGTTTAAGAACCGTTTTATCGAAAGCCGTCTACGCCGCTTACACGCGCGCCGTCGCGCTCGGCGAAAAGAAATAAACTTACAGTTTTCGATACGTTATCTAAGCTGAGTTCATTTTCCGGACTTAGCAAAATTGAAGGAAAGAAATAAACTTACAGCTTTCGATACATTATCAAAGCGTTCGTCAAACCGTCGCGCGCGTGCTGAAAGGCTTCGGGAATTTCGCCGATGATTTCGAAGCCGAGATTTTGCCATAGACGGACGGCGATTTCGTTCGTTTTAACCACGAAATTAAACTGCATCGCTTTATAACCTAATTGCCGAGCTTCTTCCAGCGAAAATTCCGCCATCGCTCTGCCGACGCGTTTGCCTTTGGCTGCGGGCGCGACCATATATCCGGCGTTGGCGATGTGCGAGCCTAAATCCGGTTGATTGTCTTTGAGAAAAAACGTGCCGACGATTTTGTTTTCCCAGAGCGCGACGTAAGTGTGCTTGTCGGCGGCAAACCAGTAAGCGAGCATTTTTTCGCGCGGCGTGTCGGGATAAAAAACGTATGTGTCGCCGGTGGCGAGGACGGCTTTGATGATTTTCCAGATTTCGGGTTTGTCCGCTTCGACGGCTTTTCTTATCTCAAGCATTTTACAAATTGTGTCAGTAGCCCGACCGTCAGGGAGGGCTTCATCTTTGGCGTAAAGACTTCATTCGTAGCGAAAGCCCGCGCTGACGCTTGGGCTACTGACGCTCATTTTGATGAACTCTCTTTAAAGTAAACAGCCAGACCATTCTATCCTGCTTAGCGTCAAAAATATATTTTCCTTCCGCGACTTTCCAGAAACCCGTAAATTGCCAACACCCGACTTTCAGCTTATTAAATAGCGGCACGGCGTGTTCGAGCTCGATGGCTTTAAACATCGCCTGATTGAATGAATCGAGCCGCTGGTCGCCGCGCCTGCCCGCGCCGGTGTAGAAAACCGTGTCCGCTGAGTCGCCGTGAAAATCCGGGTAGCACGGATTGATTTTGCCGAAATCGGTCAGAAGCGAAATCAACTTTCCGCCGCGCTGGTAAATTCCGTTGCGAATGCGGTGAATTTCCGAGACCTCGTTCCACGAAAAAACATCGCCCGGTCGAGCTTTTTTTAGAAAAGACATCCGTGTATTTTAAACGCGAATCTCAGACGCGCGCACCTTCAGATTTTTTTTGCGAACTCACCCACAATCTTCCTTGACACCCCGAATAAGAAAAGTTTATAGTAACTTTCACCTTCTTGTTTTTGTAATTCTCCGACGAAAGTGTACGGAAACAAGTCTGTTTACTCTACAAAAAACATTTGGAAAAACTTATATCTCCGCGCCCATGTTAGCGCTTATTTTATTAATACGGCTTGATAATACTATATCGGCAATTTCCAAATTTAAGGCTAAGGAGTAATAGAGCGTGAAAAAATTTCTAGGTATTATAGCCGCGACGCTTTTCGTCGGGCTTCTCATATTTGGCTGGGTCGCGAACAGCGTTGATGCAAACAAAACCGTATTCAACACCGGTTCGCAAGACGAGCTCGAAAGAGCAAAACAAATCAGTATCGAAGTTCTACGCGGTCGCTCGCTTCAGCGCGGCATCGCCAACTCCGATGAATTTGAAGTACAGAAAGTCCGCATTGACGAGTTAAAAATGGCGCATACCCGCTTTCGTCAATCTGTCGGCGGCGTTCCCGTCTGGGAAGGCGAAGCCATCGTTCACCTAAAATCCGACGGCAAACTCTCAACCATTACTGACGATTTAAAAGAAAACATCTCGGTCGACACGAAACCGACTTTATCGGCTGGCGACGCCATCGCCATCGCCAACAGCCTGTATAACGGCGCGGCGCAGGAAAGCGAAAAACCGAAAGCCAAGCTGTGGATTTATCGCGGCACAGACCGCGACCATTTAACGTGGCGCATCGAAACGCCGCGCATCGATGAATCGAAGGAACCGTCTGTGCCGGTCGATTTCATCGACGCGCACACGGGCGAAAGAGTTTTCACCTACAACAATTTGCAAACCGGAACCGGCTCGTCGCTTTACAACGGCACGGTGACCATCGACACCAGCTCCACCGGCGGCACGTTCTATATGGAAGATTTAACCCGCAAAATGGGCACTTTCAATATGAACTCGACCGGCGACGAAACCTTCGGCACGGGCGGCACGCAGTCGCGCTTCACCGATGCGGACGACGTTTGGAACACGACGATTCAGCGTGCCGGAGTCGACGCTCATTACGGCGCGGCGAAAACCTACGATTATTACCTGAACGTGCACAGCCGCAACGGCATCAACGGCGCAGGCGGTCCCGGCGTGACGGCGGCGGCGGCAAACAGCTCGATTAGCTTAATCACTTCGCGCGTTCACTTCGGAACCAGCGGTCGCTACAACAACGCTTTCTGGTACAACAATCGTATGTCTTACGGCGACGGCGACGGCGTCAACTACACGCCGCTGACGACGATCGACATCTGCGGTCACGAAATGACGCACGGCGTGACGGAAAATGAATCCAACCTGACGTATTCCGGCGAATCGGGCGCATTGAACGAATCAATGTCCGACGTTTTCGGCGCGATGGTTGAGCTTTACGCCGACGGCGGCGTGGTTTCGGCTGATACGTGGAAAATCGGTGAAGACGCTTACACGCCCGGAACTGCCGGCGACGCGCTTCGCTACATGAACAACCCGCATTTAGCCGCCAACAGCGGTTTCACGTCAAACGACGACCCCGACCACTATTCGGAACGTTATACCGGAACGGCTGATTCGGGCGGCGTGCACATCAATTCCGGCATCGGCAATCACGCGTTTTATCTGGCGGCTGCCGGCGGCACGCATCATTTGAGCGGCGTTACCGTGACCGGCATGGGAACGACCGACGCGGCGCGCATCTGGTACAGCGCGAACGCCAACTATATGACTTCGGGCACGAACTATGCGGGCGCGAGAACGGCGACTTTGAACGCCGCGACGGCAATCTTCGGCTCCGGCAGCGCGCAGTATAATTCGACGGCGCAGGCTTGGTGCGCGGTTGGTGTCGGTTCTTGCGTGGGCGGAACGCCGACTCCGACGCCGAGCGGCTGCACGACCGAACTGCTGACCAACGGCGGTTTTGAAGGCAGCGCGTCGCCGTGGGTCGGTTCGGGCACGGGTTACTTCTACGTCAATCCGGGCAATTACCCGCACGGCGGAACCGGCTACATCTACTTCGGCGTGAACAACAGCGTTTCCGGTCAGTCCTACCAGCAGGTGACGATTCCGTCGACGGCGTGCGGAACTTTGACGTTCTGGCTCAACGTGACGACGAGTGAAACGACGACCACGACGCAATACGATAAATTGTTTGTCGAAGTCCGCAACACGGCGGGAACGCTTCTGGCGACAGCGGCGACCTACAGCAACTTAAACGGCGGCAGTGCCGGAGTTTACTCGCAAAAATCGCTGAATTTGTCGGCATACAAAGGTCAGACGGTACGCGTTCAGTTCCGTTCGACCACCGACTCTTCGCTGGCGACGACTTTCCGCGTCGATGATGCTTCGCTGAAATAAACGCTCGGTCGAATGAGAAAAAGAAAAGGAACGGCTGATTGGTCGTTCCTTTTCTTTTGGATATGTAAAAGAAAAGATGTCGCGCTAAAAAAGAAATGTAGGGGCACGCCCGCGTGCCTGCCCAATGAGCGATAGCGAATAATCGTTTAAGAAAATAGCCACGAAAGAACACGAAAAAGACACGAAATATTTTTTATTTGTTTTTCGTGTTTTTTCTTGCTCTTTCGTGGCTATTCTTTGGCTCTACAATGGTTTCCGCCCTTGTCTTTCAATCTCTCACGGACAGCTTGCTTTCGCTTTGCCGCCTGTCGCGCCGATTTTGACGATGCGGTTTTCCAGTTTCGGCGCAATCGTTTTGTTCGGCGCGCCGGAAATCGCTTTTTCCAGCACGTCCGAATCCTTCGGCGCGTCTTCGGCTTTCGTCAAAGTTTTCGCCTGCGCGAACATCGTGTAGCCGTCGCCGCCGCGCGCGACGAGAAAATCCGAGGTCGCCAGCGTGTAAATTTTCTTTTCGTCCACGGGCTTGCCGCCGACCAGAATCTCCGTCACGCGATTGCCCGCCGGTTTGGACACGTCGAATTTAAAGCTCATTCCCGAAATCTGCGGAAAGCGTCCCGGCTCGTTGTCTTCCGCGCTGCGGGCGACGCCGTGTTCGAGAGCTGCGCGCAGAAGCTTGCCGGAAACTTCGACCTTCACAATCGGATTATTGAACGGCAGAATCGAAAGCACGTCGCGCTTGGTCAAAACGCCCGGATTGTATGTCAAATCCGCGCGAATCGAGCCGCCGTTGACCAGCGCCACATCCGCGCCGACCGCGCTTCGATAAGCATCCGCGATAAAATTTCCGATGTTCGTTTCCTTGTTGCGATTCGAAAAAGAAAGCGCGTCCAGCGTCTCGCTCGTCGCGCCGACCGGTTTTGCCAGCTCCTGCAAGAGCGTGTCGTATTTGGCGACGGCTTTGCTGAATTCGGCGGCTGTTTCTTTAAATTCGGCGGTTTTGTCGATGGCGTCCGTGACGGGAATAATTTCCCAATCCATATTCTCGACTTCGCCGGTTTTTTTGTTGATGTGCAGATTGAATCTGCCAAGCTCGCGCGCGTCGGCGGTCATTTTAAAAATCGGCGTGCCGTTCGATGAAGACTGTAAAAGCGTGTGTTCGTGCCCGCCTAAGATTAAATCGAAATCGGCGCATTTCGCCAGCTGCTTGTCCTGCTCCATCGAAAGATGCGTCAGCGCGACGACCGTTTTCGCGCCCGCCTCGCGCATTTTCGGCACGAAATTTTTGGCTGTCTGGCAGAAATCCAGCACTTCCAGATTTTCTTCCATCGAAGAAGTCTGCTTGGTTTCGGGCAGCAGAAAGCCGATGATGCCGACCTTCACGCCTTCGAATTCGCGAATCACGAACGGCGGCGTGTCGGCGAAAATTTTCTGCGTTTTTTTATCGAAAACGTTCGCGCCGAGCCACTGGAATTTCGATTCTTTCATCCGCTGGAGCAAAACGTCGGTTTTCACGTCGAATTCGTGATTGCCGAAAACGGCGTAATCTATCCCGACGGCGTTCCAGGCGTCAATCATCTGCGCGCCTTTGAAGGTTCGGGATTCGACCGAAGGCGAAATCGTGTCGCCGCCCATCGTGAAAATCGTGTTCGGATTTTGCGCTTTGAATTGCTTTTTCAAAGCCAGAATCCGCGCCAGCCCGCCGCGCGTCCCGCCGTCGACCGGCGCGAATTGATAAACGTCGTTGACGTGCAGAAACGTCACGTTGACCAGACAATCCGAAATTTGCTGTGCCGGAACCGCCGGCGAAACGAGCAGAAAAGCGATTAAAAACAAAAGATTTGAGCGAAAAAGATGCATTGACGATTCTCCCTTAAAAATTTCAAATTGATTATACTTATTTTGCAAAACTTGAGCACGAGACAAACCGGGAAAATATCGATGCGCATTTTTATAATTTTTCTTTTCTTTTTTATGTTTGCCGCCGCCCGCGCCGAAACGCCGCCGCAGCCCGAACGCGAGTTTCGCGCCGTCTGGATGGCGACGGTTGACAACATCGACTTTCCGACAAAGAAAACGCTTTCCGTCGAAGAACAAAAATCGGAGCTTTTGCGAAATCTGGAACTGGCGAAAGAACTAAAATTAAACGCCGTCATTTTTCAGGTGCGCCCGATGTGCGATGCCGTTTACGAATCGAAAATCGAGCCGTGGTCGGAATTTCTGACCGGCAAAATGGGAAAATCGCAAGCCTTCGACCCTTTGCGTTTTTTGATTGCGGAAGCGCACCGGCGCGGAATTCTGGTTCACGCCTGGTTCAATCCGTATCGCGCCTATCATCCGGCGGCGAAAACCGTCTCGGAAAATCACATCTCCAAGCGCCGACCGGACTTGGTGCGAAAATACGGCAAATATTTGTGGCTCGACCCGAGCGAAAAGGAAGTTCAGAATTATTCTTTGAGCGTCGTGCTGGATGTCGTCCGGCGTTACGACGTGGACGGCATACACTTTGACGATTATTTCTACCCGTATCCCGAAAAAGACACAGACGGAAATAAAATCGAATTTCCCGACGACGAAAACTGGCAGGAATATCTGCGAACAGCCGCGCGACTCGACGAATATATGCGAACAACCCCGCGATATAATCGCCCCAGAGCGCGGCGAATTCCTTTAAAACGCGACGATTGGCGACGGGCGAACGTCAATCAATTTATCGAATCGGTCGGTCGCGAAATCAAAAAAATAAAACCCGATGTTCTCTACGGCGTTTCGCCTTTCGCCATCTGGCAGCCCGCGCCCGAAAAGGGAATCGAGGGTTTTAATTCCTACGCTGAGCTTTACGCCGACGCGCGAAAATGGCTGCGCGACGGCACGGTCGATTATCTCGCGCCGCAGATTTACTGGGAAACCGCGCGGCAAGGTCAGAGCTTTCCGGTCGTGCTCGATTGGTGGAAATGGGAAAACGTTAAAAATCGTCACATCTGGTCGGGCATTGCGCCTTATCGCATCGGCTCGAACCCGAATTTCACCGCCGCCGAAATTTCAAATCAGATAAAATTAACCCGCAACTCGCCCCAAACGCTCGGCGCGATTCATTTCAGCTTCCGCTCGCTGCGCAACGATTTGGGCGGAATCCAAAAAACGCTGCGCGAAAACATCTACACCAACGACGCGCTGATTCCGCCGTCAAATTGGATAAAAACGCGAAAACCGCTCGCGCCGCGAGTGAAAATCACACGCGACAAAAATCTCGTCCGCGCCGTCTGGACGGAACAAGGCGCGCGAAAAGCGTTCTGGTTCGTCGTTTACGCCAAAGACAAAAACGGCTGGAATTATTCGATTCTGCCGAACTCGCAAAAAAACATCGCGCTTTCCGCCGACCGGAAAATCGAAAAAATCATCGTGACGAGCGTCGATAGGTTAGGTAACGAAAGTAAGGTCAATTAAAACGGGAGAAATTCGGTACGATTTACAATTTTGTCAGGTTTAATCGAATTTCTTCGATGCGGTTTAATCTTTCTTTAATATCGCGATTTATTTCGTCGGCATTGTCCCAATAATAAGCCAGAGCCGAATGAATTTGTCCGAGCGAAAGATAAGGATGCTGAAAGTGGATTTCTTCCGGACTCCAGCCGTAAGCCTTCATTTCCAGAACGATTTCGACGATTTTCGTGTTTGTTCCTTCGATAATGGCAGCGCCGGATTGATTCAAAACAATGTGCTCGTAACTGGTCGCCGTTGTCATACAGTTAAATTAACTCAAATGCTTTGTCTTTTCCAGCAATTTTTATACTTTCAAATGCGTGCGCGCTTCCCAGAGTTCGGGCATGAATTTTTTGTCTAGGGTTTTGCGCAGGTAGCCTGCGCCTTCGGAGCCGCCGGTGCCGGGTTTCATGCCGAGCATTCTTTCGACCATCAAAACGTGATGATAGCGCCAGAGCGCGATGTTTTCGTCGTGTTCGATGAGCAAATCCTGCATATTGAAAAAATCGGCGTATTTTTCGGGATGCGTCAGGATTTCGACGATTGACGCGACTCTCTCGTCATTTGTTTCAACCTTCAATCCGTTTTTTTGCAAAAGCTGCCAGAACGCGTCGGCGAGGCTCGGCGCGTTGAATCTTTCGGTCAATCGCTGAAAAGCGAATTCGTCTTTCGAGAAATGTTTGAGAATATTTTCGTCTTTCGCGCCGGAGACGAATTCGAGCTCGCGAAACTGCATCGACTGAAAGCCGCTCGCCGGATTTAATTTATCGCGAAATTCGAGAAAACCGATTTGCGCCATCGTTTCCAGAATGTGAATCTGCGAAACGATGACTTTTTCGACCGCGACCACCGCGCGCAAACTGTGATTGGCGCGAAACGTGCGTTTCTCGTCGAGCCACTTGATAGTCGCGTCCAATTCGTGCAGGATTTGCTTAAACCATAATTCATACGTTTGATGAATGATGATAAAAAGCATCTCGTCGTGGCTTTGCGGCTCGGACAAAGTTTCCTGCAGCCGAATCAATTCCGGCACTTTCAGATATTTATTGTATGAAAGCGGCGCGTTTTTTCCGTATTCGCTCATAGTTTTGAAAACCGTAGAAGGATTGTCTTATCTTCGTTTTTTATGCATTCCGTGTCAATTTTGCTTTGTAATTGGCACAATTTTACAAAAAACGTCAAAAAGGTCTTGACAGCGCCCGATAAATCAGATAAATTTTCCGTCGTTCTATCAAAAGACAACACACTAAATCCCAATAATCTTGCAGTTTAAGATTTTCTTTTCGTTAGGAAATGAGTTGTATTAGAATTTCGTTTAATCTGCGTCGATGAGTTGGACTGTTCGAAGTCTTGCTCGGAGGCGTAGATTTTGTTTTTTGCCCGTGTTTCATTTGGGAAATGCTTTCGGCTCAAAACTTTTTTTTGAAAACACTCGCGTTTTGCAAGTGTTTATTATTTTAAATTCACTGAAGTTTGTAGGAGGAGTTACAAGAAATGTCAAAAGCACTCGGTAAGGTCAAATGGTTTAACAATGCGAAGGGTTACGGTTTTATCGAACAACCCGGCGAACAGGATATTTTCGTGCATTACAGCGCGATTTCCGGCGACGGTTATAAAACTTTGATTCAGGGACAGGAAGTCGAGTTTGAAGTCATCAACGGACCGAAAGGTCCGCAGGCGGAAAACGTCAATCGTGTCTAGCGGAAATTAAATTTTTTGACGGCTATCGGTTTTTTTGGAGCCG
This sequence comes from Pyrinomonadaceae bacterium, assembly GCA_036389695.1. Taxonomy (GTDB): domain Bacteria; phylum Acidobacteriota; class Blastocatellia; order Pyrinomonadales; family Pyrinomonadaceae; genus JALZHR01. Next base: position 731 of record DASVWG010000106.1, on the reverse strand, counting down.
AAGCGTTTCATAAGGCAAAAGGCAAAAGTAAAAAGGCAAAAGTTTTTAGGGCTTTTACCTTCGAGCTTTTGCCTTTTTCTTCGTAAATCGTGAATCGTAAATCGTGAATAGGAAATAGGGAAAAATCAAGAACCTTTCGTTTTTACGATTCACGATTTACGATTCACGATTCCTAGAATCCCGGCTCGTTGCGCTGTTTCAGCATTCGGCGCCAGAGCTCGCGGTAAGACGTAAAGCGCGCGACGAGCGTATTGAAATGATAACGCTGCGCGTAGGTCAGATTCCGGTCGTCGGCGATGCGTTTGATGGTTGCCTCGACGCGACCTCGCGCTTCGTGCGGAGCGCGTTTCGTGCCGCCGTTGAAAAAGATGTCGAAATCTATCTTCAGCCTTCGGATGTCTTCTTCCAGACGCACCATTTGCTGCTCAAGCGCGGTCGCTTCGTCGATTTTAGCCTGTCCCTGCTTTGATAATTTGTCGATTGTAAATGCCATTTTCAGAACCTTTTTAGTGTGATTTCAGGAAGCTTGGAGATGATTGGAGAAAATTCTCTCCAAATATATAAAATCTCTAAACGGCAGTTTATTCCGCGAAAAATTTTCTTTTCACGTTCGAATTCCAAAATAAGTTAAAATGCGCTTATGGAAAATCGGGAAACGAAAAATCACACCGAAGCGCTGCGGCTTCTGCCTTCGGTCGATGCGCTTTTGCGCACCGAGGCGGCGCAAAAAC
>DASVWG010000105.1:0-8965 GCA_036389695.1 Pyrinomonadaceae bacterium | reverse complement strand
CCTGCCGACAATTGTTACGCAATCGTCCTCCAGCCAAATTTAATTAAACCATCCAAGTTGGGTCAGAGTAAACAAGATTCTCGCTGCGTATTTTTCTGCCGACTCCATATTATGTTTGAAAACACAACCTACCATTGGGTTTTTAGTCGGCATTTCATTTTTTGGGTCTTCTGGTAACTCATTGGAGTCACTATCGAAGCCAACCCATTTACCTTTATTTTCTTCACATTTGCTAATGATCGCACGTAAATCGTCGCCAGTCAGCTTTTGATTCCTTTCTCTGTCAAAATATAGAAGCATTTGGAAACTGCGGGCGACGTTACCGGATTGAGTCATTGTTGCCTCTATATCCATTATATAGGCGAAGTGTCCGTCCGCAGTTCTAATTTCGGCAATAAAAAGCTCATCCGGCAGTTCACGAGTTCGCCTGCTTGCTCTCAACCTGCCCTCACCTTTTTCCTCTTCATCGACTTGACCGGAATAGACTAGAAGTGACGGAAATAAGGTTGCCGTCGCGGTCGGCAAGTAATCTCCTGTTGCAGGAAGGGCAATCATTCTACCCTCGATGGATTTATTGAGACGAGACAACTCCAAAAGGATTTGTTTGAAAACATAACTATCAACCGGTAAATTTTGACGTTTGACAGCATTTGATTTATTTTTCTCTTGTTTTTTTTCGTTCTTAATTTCTAGCCCTACGTTTCCGGTTTCATCTTCTACAAACTGATTCTCATTCGTCTCTTTTACTGCTTCTTTCTGATTATTGTCATTCTCCGCTTTTTTCGTTTTTTCATCAGGATTTGCTATTTCGCGAATTTTCCAGTCGCCCACTAAGGGAGAATCTGTTGTTTTCTCCGTTTTCGGAATAAGTGCCACAGGAGTAACAGACTCGCTGCCGGAAGCCGGCGCTGTTGCAACAGTCTCCTGGCTTTCGGCAATTGTGCTGAACTGCGGATTAACTGACTTTTTCGTGCCGCGTATTTCCTGATCGGTTTTAGGCTGTTCCTCATTCAAAGGATAATTTTTGGGATACTCGAAACGATCCTCAAAATTTAGTGACAACATCATTTTGCCGCGATATTTTGAAGGCGGCTCATCACTTTGCGCTTCACCTCCTTCGGTAGAGCGAAGCGTCAGATGCTTTACCTCATCAGCCTCATAGTCGAATTTTTCGCCTATTACATTATCCATTTCATTATCAATTACGGTCGTTGATTGTGAAACATCGACCTCTGTTTGCGGCGCAGTCTTAGTTCCCGGATTTTCCCTGAAGAACGCGGCTTTCCGATAAGGAAATTCCGCCGTGCAATAACTTATCCAGTAAACCAAAAAGTAAATTCGGTTGCCGGTTTGTAAATAGGTTCCATGAACAGTGAGCTTAGTTTTCTGATTTTTAAAGGGGAATCTAGCTTCAGGCAGAAAACTTCCTCCCTTTAGTTTATTGTTAAAAGCCGACATATAAGGACGCCGAAATTCAGAAAGAGCGTAGTCGTCGAAAGCCGGGCGACAGACAATTTGCCGGTCGTCGTCGGTTATATATTTACTCAACATGACCATTCCACCGGTCCCATCCAATGCCGGTTTGACGGTCTTTTCCACATTAAAAAACCGATTAGGAATTCCGGCAAGACCGTCAGACAATATCTCCTGCCAAGATTGAGACGAATATGTCATATAAAACCTGATAAGCTCTAAGCACGGAAATATAACCCCCTGAACCGGGGCTGTACCTTCTATCGGCTTCTGGTTATTTTCTGCCTTGATACCGCGCTCGCTAAACCACCTTTGCTGATTAAGAGGATAATTATTGAGAGATTCCTGCGGTTTTTCATTTTCTGCGAACTCAACCACTAAAAATTTAGCCGGGTAAGGAGTTTGCAGCGCAAATGATGAATCATCAGATGATTTCTGAAAAATCTGAAATTGGTTTGATGGAATATAGTATCGTGTTTTACCGTTCCATTTGCCCCATGAATCGCCGCTGGAGATTATCTTTTGATTTAGTTCGGTTGGCGTAATCTCAAATCTACGCGTTACATAACGCGGAGGCGCGACTGGACATCCATCCCATAAAACAGTTCCGTGTAAAAGAACCGGTAACTGTCCGACTCCGATTTTTATTCTACGACTTTCAACTTCTGAGAAATCGAAATAATAGTTATTGACTAAACGGTGATGTGTTCCTCGCGTTTCGTATAGCTGCGGCTTATTTAACGGCACGACCCAAATATCAACCAGCATTTCACGCGTTTTGCTGTTGATGGATAAATCTCCTATTAAATGGACTTTCCAGTAGTGGTATTTATTACTGAGTTCAGCAATCTCCCTAACGATTAGGAAATAGGGTTTTCTCAAGTGATGTGGTAACCTCGCAGGATATTAAGAGTATAAAAGCCCCAATTAATATAAAATTAGATTGCCCTAAAAATTGCAATATTATTTTTGCGAGAACAGAAAAACAGAATCGACAAGATAAAATTCTCAACAACTTTTGTGGATTCTCAATGACTTTTGTAAATTCTCATTCACTTTTGTAAATCTTAGCCGCCAATCAGACCGGCGTCGGAAACCGTGTGATGCGGATTGCGAAACGGGCGCTCGACAACCAAACCGGATTTTCCCGTCAGACCGGCGACCGAATGAACTTTCGTGATTTCCAGCGCTTCTTCAAATTCGAGCGGCGGCAGAATCGTCGGCAGGCGCTTCGCCAGCATCGTTTTGCCCGAACCGGGCGAGCCAATCATCAGAATGTTATGCCCGCCCGCGCTGGCGACTTCGAGCGCGCGTTTTGCCTGATGCTGACCGCGAACTTCCGCAAAATCGACCTGATAACGATTTTCGCCCGCGCTCAAATCGGAAATCTCGATTTTGACCGGCGCGACGCGCGTCGGCTTTCCGCTTTGTAAATCCAGAATCGACTCGACCGCCTCGCGCAGATTTTTTACCGGATAGACGTTTATTTCCTTGACGACGGCGGCTTCGCGCGCATTCTCTTCGGGCAGAAGCAGATTTTTGACGCCTTTCTCGCGCGCCAGGAGCGCAATCGAAAGCGCGCCGCGAATCGCGCGAATCCGCCCGTCGAGCGAAAGCTCGCCGACGCTCATCGTCTCGCTTAACTGCTCGACGCCGCCCAAATCGCCGTTCGCGCCCAAAATTCCGAGCGCAATCGGCAAATCAAAGCTCGCGCCTTCCTTGCGCACGTCGGCGGGCGCGAGATTTATCGTCGTCTTGTGAAACGGGAAAAAGTAAGAGCTGTTCGTAATCGCGGCGCGGATTCTTTCTCTGGATTCGCGCACGGCTAAATCGGGCAAGCCGACGATAATGACGGGCGAAACGTTATCGGCTTCGCCGCGCACGGGCGTTAAATTGACTTCGATTTCGACGAGGTCGGCGTCAATTCCGTAGACGGCGGCTGAGAGAGTGCGAAACAGCATAATTTATGGGCTTAACATTTTAAGTTAAGTGAATTCCGCTTTTTTATCATTAAACGAGTTATTTTTCAAGAAAGAAAGCCGCGTTTGATTTGTCGTGAACGTAAAAAGGCAGAAAGCGCGCGACAGCAAGAGTGTGGAAAGATTGTTGATTTCAGATTTGAGAGTTCAGATTGGACGCTCATTAAAGGCAAATCTAAAATCTTCAATCGAAAATCTAAAATTAAATTTACCTTTTATCGACGTTAGCGCATAGATTTTGTTCGCGGCGCTTTTCGTTAAGCTCGATGTAGAGACGATGAGTAGGTGTCGCCTGATAAACCGTGTTTAGTTCCCATTCGTAGTTAAAATCCAGATATAGACGACCTTTCTTCGACTTTCTTCTCTGAACCGAGAATATAGCGTAGCTGTTTGACGGTAAGAAGCTGACGGTTCCAAGATGAATGGAAATCTGAGTAATGACTTGACGACCGGAATCAGAAATCAGTCCATAACCAGGATGAAAGATTGCGCCTTTCAACAACATTGCTACTTCTCGTCCGTCGGAGAGCTTTTGCACAGTGTGAGACGATCCTCTCTCATGCGCGGGAAATTGTAACGTCCATATGGAATTATTGGTTATCCGAACCCATATACTCGACGACCGGTCAAGGTTCGGGGTTACTTCGTCGAAACACGAAAAAATCGAAGGGCGGGAAGAATCCAAAATGACATCACTCCTCGTCAGGGATTTCGCGCCTTCACGTTGGGCAACAATAGCCTCCGGCATAATTCCTAAATTGAGAATTAGTCCGAACAATAGTAATAAGTGCGTTAAACGTCTCATTTTTACTGCGCTTTCTCCGCCCTTGCTGAAGCGCGGGCTTTTCAGCTTCTCCAAAATAAAAAGGCGGGCAAGAAGCCCGCCTCTAAGCTATTAAATTAAGCTGAAATTTAACGCGACGGAATACGAATTTCGCGTCCTGCCGGAAGCTGCTGCTCGGGCAGTAAGCCGTTAAATTTAGCTACTTCGATTGCCGAAGCGCCGTAACGGGCAGCGACTTTCGCCACCGTGTCGCCGCTCTGCGCTTTGACGACTTTTACGCCGCCGGTCGGCGCGGTCGTGGTCGGCGTGGTCGGGCGCTGCCAGTTGGTTTTGCGCACGTTGTTGCCATTCGGGACGACGATTTTTCCGTTTTGCGGAATCACGCTGCCGTTGACCGCCTGCAACTGCTCGACCGGAACGCCCGTGCGACGCGAGACGTTTTCGAGGGTTTCGCCCGCGACGACCTTGGCGACGGTCGCGTTATTGCGATTCGACGACGGAACGCGTCTTAAAACCGCGAAAACTTCGTTTGCCTTGCCAGCCGGAACGCGAATGTTATACGGCTCGGGCGGCGACATATTCGAGCGAAGCTCGGGATTCAGATAGCGAAGATATTCGACGCTCGTGTCAGCCGCCTGCGCGAGCAGTCCGAGACTGGTCGAAGGCGGAACGCGAATCTGCGCGTAATTCAGCGCCGGAGCCGGACGAACGTGTCCGAAACCGTAACGCTGCGGGTTATTCGCAATCAAAATCGTCGCCAGAATGTTCGGCACGTAATTGCGCGTTTCCTGCGGCAGATATTGATAAGCGACCCAGAAATCGGCGACGCCGGCGCGGCGAATGGCGCGGTCGACGTTTCCTTCGCCGGAATTGTAAGCCGCCATCGCGAGCTCCCAGTTTCCGTTGTAGCGGTTCGCCAGAAATTTCAAGTATTGAGCCGAAGCTTTGGTCGCTTTTTCAAAACCGTTTCTTTCGTCGACGTAAGCCGTGCGGCGCAGACCGTAGCGCGCGCCCGTGCCGGGAATAAACTGCCACAAACCGGAAGCCGCCGCCCACGACAGAGCCGAAGGCTTCCATGAGCTTTCAACCTGTCCGAGCCACGCGACGTTTTCGGGAACGCCTTCCTCGCGGAAAATCTGGCGCGCCATGCGCATAAACATTCCGGAGCGATACAATCCGATTTCCATCGTCTGGCGTCCGCGTCCCTGATAATAATTGATGTATTGCTGAATCATCGGATGAACCTGAAAGGTAAATCCGAGCGATTTATTAGCGACCGCGACTTTGACCAGCTCGTATTGCTGCTGGACTTCCGGATTGCTTTCGACATCCTTTTCCTGCGGCGTCAGTTCGAGTTTCGCCAGTTCGTCGAGCGGCGAAACTTCAAAGCCCTGCTCGCTGAATCCGGCTTGCGGCTGAGTCGTCTGAGTTTTGTTATCGACGACCGCCGTCACCAGGCTTTTATCAGTCTGCGCGTTGTTCTGCGGCGCGGGCTGCGCGAGTTTGGCAACCACTTCGTCGGCTAATTTATTGTCGATATTCCACGTGCACGTCGCCGAAAGGCTGCGGATTTGCGGCTGCTGATTCGACGGAAACTCGATGCGGTAAACCGTTTCAATCAGTTGATTGTAGCAGTCGTTCAGATTTTTGCTGGCGCGGACGTTGACGCCCGACATCAGGAAGACTTCCACCGATTTATCAAATTTTTCGCGGGCGCGGCTGCGCTCGTTATCGCGAAAATGCAGCATCGCTTCTTTAAAATATCTGCCTGCATCTGATGAAATCTGGTTGAATTTCGTTTCTGCCGTGTTGTCAATCGGAACGTTTCTGAGTCCCGAGCCGTTGACTTGAGCATTAACAAAAGAAGATAAATTTAAGATTATGATTGCGGTTAAACTGAAAACCTTGAAAAGGTTAGTTTTCATCAAGTTCGTCTATACTCCTTACTGTAGAATTTCTTTCTTCAGGGTTAGGGCGAATCAGTGAAACGTCCCAAAACTTCACAGCGTGTTTAAAGTTTAACGCCGTGCGGTTGAAAAAGTTCCTTTTTTGCGGATTAATTTGCGAATCCTGCCAGGAATCGGAATTTCAACCGTAACATACAAAGCCAGCCGTGTCAATTTTTGGAAAGCCGGTAAAATCTGGCTCTTATGAAAATTGCTTGTCCAAAAAGCGCGTTTTAATCATCGTTTGATTAAGACTGTCTGGCGGAAGCGCGTTTTGATTTTTCAACCTGCGGTTCTTTTTCCACGAGTGCCTCGCGGAAAACCTGCCGCACGTTATCTACGAATATAAATGTCAAATCGCGCAAAACTTCCTGAGGTAAATCCTCTAAATCGCGTTTGTTTGGTTCCGGGAGAATAACTTTTTTCACTCTCGCGCGTCGGGCTGCTAGAATCTTTTCTTTGACGCCTCCGACAGGCAAAACGTTGCCCCTTAATGTTATCTCGCCGGTCATCGCAAAGTCTTTTCTAACCGCTCGGCGAGACAGCACCGAAACCATCGCCGTCGCCATCGTAATACCGGCGGAAGGTCCGTCTTTCGGAATCGCGCCTTCGGGAATATGCAGGTGAATATCGTATTTCTCGAAGTCGTCTTCGGGGATTTCCAGCTCCGAAGCGCGCGCCTTGGCATAAGAGAACGCGGCGCGCGCCGATTCCTGCATTACTTCGCCCAATTGCCCGGTCAAAACGAGATTTCCCTTGCCGCGCATCCGGATGGCTTCGATAAACAGAATATCGCCGCCCGCCGCCGTCCACGCCAAGCCCGTGACGGTGCCGATTTGGTCTTTTTTGAGAGCCATTTCGGGAAAAATCTTCGGCGCGCGCAAAAATTCGTGCAGATTTTCCCGCGTGACTTTGACCGGCTGAAAATCGTCGTCAAGCTCGGCTTTTTTGCGCGCGACTTTGCGGCAGACTTTACCGATTTCGCGCTCAAGCTGGCGCAAGCCCGCTTCCTGCGTGTATTGTCCGATAATTCCGGCAATCGCGGTTTTGGCGAATGAAACGTCCGTTTTTTCCAGCCCGTTTTCTTCCAGTTGTTTCGGCAAAAGATGCCGACGCGCGATTTCCAGCTTTTCTTCCTCGGTGTAGCCGGAAAGCGAGATAATCTCCATTCTATCGCGCAAAGGCGGCTGAATCGTGTCCAGAACGTTCGCCGTCGTCATAAACATCACGTTCGACAAATCGAACGTCACGCCCAGATAATTGTCCCTGAAACTGCTGTTTTGTTCCGGGTCGAGCACTTCCAGAAGCGCCGACGAAGGGTCGCCGCGAAAATCCGCGCCGACTTTGTCAATCTCGTCCAGAATCACGAGCGGATTGTTCGTTCCCGCCTGCTGGATGCCCTGTATAATTCTGCCCGGCATCGCGCCGACATACGTGCGCCGGTGACCGCGAATTTCCGCTTCGTCGTGCAATCCGCCCAAAGACAAGCGCACGAATTTGCGTCCTAAAGCGCGCGCAATCGAGCGTCCGAGCGAGGTTTTACCGACGCCCGGAGGTCCGACCAGACACAAAATCGAGCCTTTCGGTTTTTCCTTCAATTTCCGCACCGCCAGCGCTTCTATAATGCGTTCTTTGACTCTTTCCAAGCCATAATGGTCTTCGTCGAGAATTTTCTGGGCTTTTTTCAAATCCAGATTGTCCTTCGACGCGCGCGACCACGGCAAATCGGTCATAATGTCCAGCCAGTTTCGCAAGGTCGCGGTTTCGGCGGTGTCGGGGTGCATTCTTTCCAGCTTTTTCAGCTGGCGCAGGGCTTCTTCTTCCGCCGGCTGCGGCATTTCGGCTTTCAGAATCTTGTCGCGATACTGCTCGATTTCCTCGTAAAGCTCGTTTCCCTCGCCGAGCTCGCCCTGAATCGCTTTGAGCTGCTGGCGCAGAAAATATTCGCGCTGCGAGCGGTCGATGTCGGCGCGCGCCTGCGTGTTGATTTCCTGCTGCACGGTCAGAACGTCGATTTCCTTGCTCAAAAGCTCGTTGACGCGGCGCAGGCGCGGAATCGGGTCGGAAATGTCCAGAACGCTCTGCGCGTCTTCGACCTTCAATTCCAGATTCGACGCCGATAAATCGCCCAGGCGTCCGGCGTCTTCCAGATTGGCGATTATCGCCAGAACTTCGGGCGAGATGTTTTTGCCCAAACTCGCGGCGCGTTCCATCGAAGCGCGCACGTTTCTGACCAGAGCTTCGACTTCCAGCGTGTTGGAAACAATCATCGGCTCGTTAATCGGCGTCACTTTTGCTTTGATGTAATCGCTGCCGACGCTGACCGAATCGACTTCCGCCCGCGAAAGCCCTTGAATCAGGATGCGAATGCGACCGTCAGGCAATTTGAGCATCCGCATAATCACGGCGACCGTACCGACTTTGTAAAGGTCTTCCTGCGACGGCTCTTCCTTGTCCACGTCTTTTTGCGAGACGAGCAGAATCATCCGGTTCTGGCTCAAAGCCTCGTCCACCGCCTTAATCGAACGGTCGCGCGAAACGAAAAGCGGCACAATCATAAACGGGTAAATCACGATGTCGCGCAGCGGCAAAACCGGCAATTCAGAGGGAATTTGCAGCTGCGGCTCGCCGCCCTCGGCTTCTCCGACCTGCATCGTCAAATCTTCAACTTCATCCATAATTTTATGTTAGCCGATTTGAATGGAAAACGAAAATGCCTCGCTCAGGGCGGAAACGCGACAGTTATTGAGCGTGTTTCTCAACTTAAAGAACATGCTCCATAA
>DASVWG010000104.1:0-6797 GCA_036389695.1 Pyrinomonadaceae bacterium | reverse complement strand
CCCGCTTCGCGCACTTCTTCGACAAAACCCATAAAAACGCCCAGACCGGCGGATGAAATATAGGTCAGCCGCGCGCAATCGACGACGATATTATTTCGCCCTTCGTCGATGACCTGCTGGACGGCTTCTTCAAACTGCGGCGCGGTGTGGGCATCAACCGCGCCGTCGAGCCGGATGACGGCGAAATCGTCTTCCAGAGCAGTCGCTACCGAAAATGGATTTGGCATAAAAAGTTTTTATCTCCCTCGAAAAAGTCGAATTTAGTTTATTTTGCGAATAAAGCCGACGAATTACAAATTTGCCGCCCGCATTTTCAAACGATTTTCAAAACGACGAAAGTTACATCGTCGTCTGCCGGTCTTGAGCCAGCCCACTCGTGACCGATGCGGACGAGCCGGTCGATGATTTCGTTCGGCGCGCCGGCGGCGATTTCCGGCAGGATTTCGGCGGCTTTTTCAAAACCGAGCATTTCGCCCGCCGGGTTGAACATCTCGGGAAAACCGTCGCTCATCAGCAGCACGACGTCGCCCGAAGCCAGCGAGAATTGTTGTTCGCTGTATCGGAATCTGGTCACGCTGCCGAGCGGCAGCGCGCGAAGGCTGATTTCCTGAACCGCGCCGCTTTCCGCGCGATAAATTAAAACCGAAGGCATTCCGGCGGCGGAAACCAGCAAATCGTTGTCCTTGAATTTGAGCAGCGTGAGCGCCATAAACAGCCCGCGCAGATTCATCATCTTGAGCGAGCGCGACATCTGATTGAGCGTCGCGGAAATATCCGGCGCGGACGCCAGATTGTTAAAAAGCCCTTTCGTTACGGAAACCAGCGTTCCGGCTTTGAGCCCGTGTCCGGTCGCGTCGCCGACCGCCAAAGTTAAAGTTCCGTCCTCGGAAACGTGAAAATCATAGTAATCGCCGCCGACTTCCGTGGCGGGCTTCATATACGCCGCTATTTCCAGATTCGGCAGCCTAGGCAGTTTTGAGGGCAGCATCGAAAGCTGAAGCTGCCTGGCTTCTTCCAGCTCTTTGGTGCGCCGCTCGTTTTCGGCGCGCAGTTCCGCTTCACGCCGCTGCTGCTCGATTTGCCGGGCGGAAAGTTGCCTGACTTCCTCTAAACGCTCGTTTAGATTCCGGCTGGTGCGCGCAAAATTGAGGGCGAGAAAAATCGAAACTGCCACCGGAATCGAGAGCACAATAAAAATCTCGATGAAAAAATAATATGCAAATGAAAAATTTAAAACGTTTGCGATACGCAGCAGAACAATGAAAAGCGCGACGGCGAAAAGCTGGACGCCGCCCATCAGAATCCGCGCGCCGGGACGTTTTTCGCGCAGCGCCTGCACGAGCAGATAAATGCTGAAAGAAAAGGTGGCGAAAGTGGCGGCGCTGGTCAGAAACGGCAGCCAGCTAAAGCGGCGCAGGAGAATAATATTGACTGCGACAGCCGCCGCCCACAAACCGAAAACCAGCCAGAAAGCCGTGCCGAGCCGTCGCTCAAAAGCGACGTGAAGAAAGGCGAGCAGGGCGACGAACAATGCTCCCAGCATCAGCATATTGAGCAGCATAAGGATGATGTTCGGAATCGTTCCCCAATGACCGAACGAAAAATTATTGACGCAAATCAAGTGACAGCCGAAAGCGAAAGCGTGAATGCTGTAAAACAAATTGGCGCGCTCGACCCGGTAAAACAAAAACATCAACAGATGCAGCAGCCCGAGAGCCATCAGCACGCCGGTATAAAATATTGTCGGGCGCCTGGCGACGGCGTCGCTGTAATTTTCGATTGTAGTTTTAAAGTCTTCGATGTCGTCAAACTGAAAAGAAAAAGCCGGTCTGATGTCGCCGTTTCGCAGCCACGCGCCGCGCACGGTGCCGGTTTCCGCCAAAACCTGCGCCGAGTATCTGACTGCCAGCACATTTTCGCCCGCGCGAAATTCGACCGGAACCGGAATGTAAGCCGGATTGTATTCGATTTCGCCCTGTTCTTTGATTTCGCCGAATTTCGCGACGAGCTGCCCGTTTAAATAAACTTCCGACGCGCCGAATTGCCTGCCTTCGAGCGCTACGGGTTTGCCCGCCATCGCTTCGTCAACTCGAAAATGAAGCCTGAACCAACCGCGTCCGTTCCAGCCGCTCGGCGGCGGAGACTGCCGGTTGATACTTGAATTTTCCAGCTCGTCCCAGCTCGAATCGTCCAGCTCAGCCGCCGCCCATTCAAAATCGTCGCCCGCGCGGTATTTCCATTTGCGCTGGTCAATCGTGACGCTTTGATTGTTGTTGAAACTGTCTTTGGTGATGACCAGAGGCTCGGCTGCGCCGGTCTGCTGCTGCTGAACGGCGGTGAAAACCGGCGCGAGCGCAAGAATTACAAATACAAGGATAATTTGCGGCAGGAAATAATTTTTCATTCGGTTTATTTTTTCATCCGGTTTATTTTCATACCTGTGAAGTTTTCAATCCAGTGTTTCGACGACTTTGACGACGACAAAAGTCACGTCGTCGTCGGGCGGTCTGCCGTTCGCCCAGCTTTCGCCGGATTTAACCAGATAATCGATAATTTCCTGCGGCGCGGCATTGAAGATTTGCGGCAGGATTTCAGCGGCTTTTTCAAAACCGAGCATTTCGCCCGCCGGGTTAAACATTTCGGGAAAACCGTCGCTCAGCATCAACAGACAGTCGCCTTTTGAAAGCAGTATCTCCTGTTTTTGATAGACGAATTTCGCCATCGCGCCGAGCGGTAACGCCTTGATGCCGATTTCTTCGACGCGTTTCGTTTCGCTCCGGTAAATCAAAACCGGCGGCATTCCGGCGATGCCGATTTCCGCGCGCTGCTCCTTGATTTTCAGCATCGCCATCGCCATAAACAATCCGCGCAGATTCATCTTTTTCAGCGCGGCGGAGGTCTTCTGGAAAATGCGCGTGATGTCCGGCTCGTCGGCAAAAGCGTTAAAAAGGCTTTTCGTCGCCGTGACGACCGAACCGGCTTTTAAACCGTGCCCGGTCGCGTCGCCGACCGCAATGGTTAAAGCGCCGTCTTCCGAGACGTGAAAATCGTAATAATCGCCGCCGACCTCGGTCGCCGGTTTCATATACGCGGCGATTTCCAGATTCGGCAGTCGAGGCAGCTTTTTCGGCAGCATTGAAAGCTGTAACTGTCGCGCTTCTTCCAGTTCTTTGGCGCGGCGTTCGTTCTCCGCTTTTTCGCGCTCGTGCGCCAGCTGCAATTCGGCGGCGGCGCGTTCCTGTTCCAATTGTTTGGCGGATAATTCCTGCACCTGCGTGAGCTGTGCCTTCAGATGCCGATTCGTGCGCGCAAAATTTCGCGCCAGATAGAGCGAGACCGTCAGCGGCACGCTCAAGACCGCCGAGTATAAATTCAAATCGTAAACCCAGCGCGAAACCAGCAGAAACTTTCGCTCGGCGGCGATGTTAAAGATGATTCCGACGGCGAGAAACGCGATGCCCGCCGCAATTATCCAGGCTCCGTCGTGTCGCCGCCGCAAGGCAATAATCATTATTCGCAGCGCTTCGGCGAGCGAAACGACGAGCATCAGCAAAGTGTAGTCAAAGTCCGTCCGGAATCTCGCCCATTGCAATACGATGACGACCGCCCACAACGCGCACAAAATCCAGAAAATTCGGGAAAAGCGCGTCATGAATTCGACGTAGAGAAACGCGACGAGAGCCAGAATCGCCAGCGACTGCACGTTGATTCTCAAAATGTCGCGCAGCAGATAGAGAACTGCTCCGAAATGCGCCGTATTTCCCAGATTCGTCAGCCAGATGGTCAGACCGAGACCGAGGACGAACAAACTGTAAAAAAGATTGCCGCGCGCCTCGCGGTAAAAAATAAACAGCAGAAAATGGACGAGCGCGAGCGACCAGAGCAGCCCTATGAAAATATATTCCTTACGTTCGGATTGAGTGCGGATTTCCTGTCTGAGCGACAGGTCGCGCGCGTCGCTCAGCGAAATGAGAAAACCCGGGCGAGTCCCGCCGCGCAGCAGCCAAGCCGCCTGCCCGCTCGTTAAATCGCTCATCGCCTGAAACGAGTAGCGCACGGCAAACGTCTGCGCCCCGGCGTTTTCAAACACGATTGGAAAAAAAAGCCCGCGCGGATTGTATTCCGTATCGCCGCCGTCGGCGTTTATCACGCCGAAGGATTGGACGAGCTTTCCGTTTAAATAAATTTCCGACGCGCCCCAATGCCACGTCCGCGCCGCCAGCGGTTTTCCGACGAGCGATTCGTCAACGTGCAGCTGCAGCCGAAACCACGCCCGCCCGTCCCAGTTATCCAGTGTTTCGGCGGGGTCGCCGTTTATTTCGTCGTTGGCGACTTCTTTCCAGCTGCTGTCGTCAAAATCCTTTTCCGCAAAGGCGGCGGCGTCGCCCGGCTGATATTTCCACGGCATTTTGTCGAGCGAGACTTGTTTACCGTTCGCCACGTCGTCTGCCGTCAAAAGCAAAGGCTGCCGGTCCTGCGCCGGCAGCGGGACAAACGTCGCCAGCAGCAGCAGAATTGTCAGTGGAATGATTCGAATTTTTTTATGCGGCATACTTACTCAGAGTATATTTACCTACAAAACCGGTAATAATCAAAGTAAATAACTATTCGTCCGGTCTCGCAAATCCGTAAATTAAAAGTTTCCGGTATAAAAAAGAGAGCGGACATCGGGTAATCGGCTATCGCTCAAAAGTCGGGCGTCAGGAAAGACAGACGGGTTTATTATCGCGCACATCCTCACTTTCATAATTGTATATCCCTTCCAATTTTCATTTTATGCGTTAAGAATTTCACTTTAGGCATTAATTTTCATCCACGATGACAGCTTATGGGTTAATTGACAATATCGATGTGAATTCGCGCATAAATTGTCATTGGCTTTTACCTGAAATCAAAGACTTACGGCTTCAACTTATTGCTGCTGATTTCGTTCATAAACTAACGGGCTGAATGGTCTGGTAGTTTCGTTTTAAACTGGCACTTGAAGCGAGCCTGTTTAGCTATAAAATTGTTCGTATTTTAGTTATCGGAAAGAGAAATTTTTTCATCGTTATTTATCCGACCGGGAAATCCTTTTTGCTGCCGAAAAAATAAGGATGTTGCCAAAACAATCAACGACATTTAATTATGAGAAAAACAATTTTATTAAAGACAATCGTTTCGCTGCCGGTTAGTATTTTGGTCGTCGTCCTGCTGGTGCCGTTTCCGGCAATTGCGCAGCAAAAATCAGACGCGGCAAAAAATATCTCTCAAGTTTCACCCGCGAGGGATGGACAACGTGATTTTGACTTTGAAATCGGCACCTGGAAAACTCGCCTGAAGAGGCTTCTGAATCCTTTAACCGGCTCGACAAAATGGGTCGAGTATGAAGGAACGACGGTTGTCAGAAAGGTTTGGGACGGAAATGCCAATCTCGTGGAACTCGACGTTTCCGGTTCGGCAGGCAGCATCAAAGCCTTGAGCTTGCGTTTATATAATCCCGAATCCCGGCAATGGAGTCTTAATTTTGCCAACATCAAAAGCGGCGTGATGGCTGTGCCGACAATCGGCGAGTTTAAAAACGGGCGCGGCGAGTTTTACAACCGGGAAACATTAAACGGGCGAGCCATTCTGGTTCGATTCGTCATCTCGGACATCACTCCGGATTCCTGCCGTTTTGAACAGGCGTTTTCGGATGACGGCGGCAAGACCTGGGAAGTAAACTGGATTGCGACCGACACGCGAATTAAAGATTAATATTTGTTCGGGAATAATTTGACAGCCCGCGGGTTAGAAATTAGATTCCAATCTTTTCAAGGTATTAATTTCTTCCCGAACCGCGTCATTCACTGTTTGGCGACGCCCGTGTTTAAGTAGATTTTCCACGCGCCGCGTTTTGACTGTCTTTTCCAAACGGTAAAATATCGCCGCTCCAATGTTTGCGGCTGACCGCCGATTGTAAATTCATAAACCGCCGTGCCTGTTTCGTAAGCCGTGTTGTCGCCGTCGAGCCAAACATCGGTCGTCGTCACCGTGAGCTTCGCTTTCCCGCCGCGCTTTTGCATCGAATCGCGCATCAGGGCGAGAATTTCTTTGCGCCCTTTATAAATTTTCCCGCCCGCGACGAATTCCTTTCCGTCCGGCGTGAATGTGTCGGGCAGCATCGCGGCGTCGCCTTTTGCCCACGCCGCGACCCAGACGGCATTACCGGCATCAATCGCCCGGCGCACTTTTGTCATTTCGGAATCCGGCGCTTGCTGCGCGTTTATCGCCGCGCAGCCGCAAAACAAAATGAAAAGAACCAAAAATGACGTGGTTGATTTGGATACAAACATAATATTTCCTTTTAACGGATATTTTTAAGCCATAAAATATTTTGTTATTTTTTTTCCATCTTAACTGCCCAAAGAAAATCTTTTCCGAATACTTTGCTGCTTTCCGGAAGCTCTTTCATTCTGCGGATTTGAATATTATGAAATTGACTGGAAAAGATTTTTTCCAAAGATTCTTCCGTAAAACTCAAGCCTCCGCCCAGGCTTCTTTTTTCGTAAACTTCTAAATCCGAATAATCCGAACCGCCGCCCGGAGCAAAGCAAACCATTGCAAAAGTTCCGCCGGGTTTAAGCGTGCGCCGGATAATTGAAAGAAAATCCGGTCTTCGATGAGGCGCTATATGATGAAAACAACCCGAATCATATATAAAATCATAGTGTTTACCGGAATAGTCGAAATCAAATACGGATTGGCAATAATATTTAACGGAATTATTTGTTTTCGCTGAATTTTCTCTGGCAATCGCGAGAGCGGTTTCTGAAAAA
>DASVWG010000103.1:0-7085 GCA_036389695.1 Pyrinomonadaceae bacterium | reverse complement strand
TGTCAGGTTATGAAAACTGCGCGCTTTAATCATCTACGAAAGGCTCTCTTGATTGTCGCCGTCGGCTTGCTCGTCTTCGCTTCGGCGATAAAATCGGACGCGCAGCAAATAGTCGATAAAACGGTCGCGACCATCAGCGACGGCGTTTCCAGCTCCGAGCTGATAACGTATTCCGATTTGCTCTGGCAGCTGGCGCTCATCCCCGAAGCGCCGCTCAATCCGCCGAATTCCGATGACCTGAACAAAGTCTTGCAGCTTCTTATCAACCAGCGTCTTTTCGCGCTCGAAGCCAAGCGCCTGCCGCGCAACGCCCCGACCGAAGCGGAAGTAAATGCGGAAATCAAAAGAGTTCTGGCGCTTTTCCCTTCGACCGCCGAATTTGAAAGACGCCTGCGCTCGGTCGGTTTTACATCGGTCGCCGACGAAAATTTCCTGCGCATAATGCAGCAGCGCGTCGCCATCGAAAAATATCTGGATTTTCGCTTTCGCTCGTTCGTCATCATCACGCCGCAGGACGAAGAACGATATTTCCGCGACGTTTTCACGCCCGACTTTCGCCGCCGCAATCCGGGCACGCTCGTTCCGACGCTGGCAGAAGTCCGCCCGCGCATCAATCAAATTCTGACCGAACGAAAAGTCGAAGAAGAAATCGAAAAATTTCTCGACGACGCCAAACGCCGCGTCGAAATCGATATTTTGTTTGAAGTTTAAAATTCCTACAGCGCAATAATTTCAGCTTTCCCTTTTTGTAAATCAGGCAAAGCTTCAATAATTTTCGCCGCGAAAGGCTGTAAATCAATAAGACGATTTGATTTTGCTCGCAACACTACTACGGCAATATCATATTTCGGCAGATTTTGTTGAAAAGAAAGATTTCGGTCAACTGTAATAAAAACATCAAATTCCGCTTCAGCCAGAAGCATTAATTCGCCGTTCTTTTTGGCTGCCCAGCTCATCTGCGGAACGGTTTTAACTTCATAATCGATTAATTCGCGGGCGAAGCGTCGGTCAATACATTCATCAAGCAAAATCTTCACGCTGCTTTTTGCTCCATCTGTTTTTCGGCTTCCCGCAAAAATTCTACGACCTGTTCGCGGTTAACGGTCGGGAAACCTTCCAGAAAATCATCAATCGTTTCGCCCGCCGTCAGGTAATCAATCAATGTTTGAATCGGCACGCGAGTTCCGGCAAAAACAGGAGTTCCGCCCATTACGTCTTTTGAAGATGTCACAATTGGCTTTTTCATAAAATTATATTAGACAAAAACACTTTCAAAACACAGATTTACTCTTCCGCCTGCCTGTTTTCGTCAATCTTAACTTCGGGCAGTTCTTCGGCGATTCTTTCGCGCGTCTGCGAATCCAGCACATTTCTAATCGGTTTGGTGCCGACGTTTGATTTGAAGTTTCCGTTTTCGTCATACAAACGGCGATACTGCGCCGAGTTGCGAATGACGCCCTGCACGTAGCCTTTGGTCTCTTTAAAAGGAATTTCTTCGACGAATTCGTCCAATTCGAGCGGCAGGCTGGCGCGCCACGGCGCGACGCGTCCCGGTCCGGCGTTATAGGCGATGGCGACGTATTCGATGCGCCCGAATTTATCGAACTGGTCGCGCATATAAGCCGTACCGAGCTCGATATTGAGCGCCGGTTCAAAAAGCGTCTCGCCCGTAATAGTCGCCGTATTTCCGTATTTTCGCGCCGTTGCGCGGGCGGTCGGAATAAGGAGCTGCATCAAGCCGTAAGCGTTCGCGCCGGACTTGGCGCGCGGATTGAAAACCGATTCCTGTCGAATCAAACCCGCGACCTGATACGGGTCGAGCCCGCGCTCTTTCGCCCAGAGCTTGATGTGCTGCCAGTTAGTCAAAGGATAAAAAATATCCCATTCTTCGCGTCCCATTTCTTCGGGAAACATTTGCGGGTAATCAGGATAGCTTCGCGCTAAACTCAATAGAGCGTTGACGTTATCATCGCGCAGGCGATAATATTTGGCAAGCGTCATATTGACTTTCGGGCTGTTCGGCGCGGTTCGCGCGGCGTCTGTGACTTCGTTAAACGCCCAGTCGAAAAGCCCGACGATGCCGAGCTGTTCGGCGCGAACGAGTCGTTCATTTTCTTTTTCCGTCGCGGTTTCGGCAGCGACGGTGACGGTTTTCAGATTGGCGACGGCACGCCCGACCAGCGAATCTTTCGCGAAGTTCTGCGGCGCATTGCATCTGCCCTGCGAGCGCAGATTCGCCATTCTCTGCGTCGCCATATAGCCATACCAATTCGCGCCGTAGCGATAGTTGACCGCTTCGTAAAGCGCGCACGCCTCGTTGATTTTCCCCGCGCGTTCCGAATCTCGCGCCGACCAGTAACCGGCTTTGCCGCGATTGGTCGTGTCCTTGCTGGCATAACGCGCCAGATGCTCGGTCAGCATCTGCGACGAAGAGGAAAAATTATTGTTTTCATGTTCGAGCCACGCCAGCTCGAACTGCGCCGAAGCGACTTCCACCGCGTTCGGATAAGACGTGACGGCAGAGCGCAGGAAATAAGTTTCCTCCAGTTTGTTTTTCGCGTCGCGCGCCGTCATTCCGGCGGCAATTAAAGCTTTCGGCGTCCACGCGCCGGACGGAAATTTCTGGCGCATTTCGTCCGTGATTTGCCGCGCCTGTTCCCATGCGCGCGCTCCGGCATAAGCGCGGGCGAGTTGATAATAAGCTTCTTCTTTTTCCCGCGCCGTCGCCGGAATTAAATTAAACGCGCCCTGCGCTTCCGAGCCGCGCCGCAAATTCGCCAGCGCCGTCAACCGGCGCAGATTCGTCTGCGGCGTCGAAAGATTCGGAAAGCTCGCCAGCGCCGTCGTGTAAGCATTTGCCGCTTCCGGGTAATTTTTCGCGTCGTAAAGCCGGTCGGCGCGTGAGATTGCTTCTTCCGCCGTCTGCGGCGACAGGCTTTGCGCCAGCTCGGTCAATTTTATTTCGGCTTGCTTGCCAGCTTCCGCGCCCGCGCCGTAGAAATAAGCCTTTCGATAAAAATTGATTGCCTGCGCCTGATTTTGCTGCTGCTCGTAAGCACGGGCGACTGCCAGAAACGCGCTCGCGTCCGATTTATCAATCAAATCCTGCAAAAAAACGGGAACTTCTCGCGCCAATCCCGATTGCAGAGCGGCTTCCGTCCAGAGCAGTTTTGCTTCCCTGACGCGCAGGGAATTCGGAAACTCGGCGGCAAGCTGCTGAATGACGCTCATCGCTTCCGCAGGCTTTTGCGCCTGCAAAAGAGCCTTGCCGCGCAGCCACAAAGCGTAATCGCCAAGATTCGTTTTTTGCTTGAAAACATTTGAATTTAAAATTTCCGCCGCGCCGTTCGCGTCGCCGTTTTCCAGGCGAATCCGCCCGCGCAGAAGCTTGGCGAGCGCGCCGGTTCGCGTATTGGCGAAGCGCGAATCGAAATCGGCGACGACCGATTCGGACGGCAGTTTTCCGTCTTTCGTCAACTGGCGAATCGCCTGCAGAGCCTGTTCTTCCGTCATACGCTGGCAGCTGACGGCGAACGGCACGCTTAAAAATACGAGCGAAATCAGAACGAAACTGAAAAACGAATGTGAATTTAGCTGAAATACTTTGCGAATCAATGTTTTGTTTCCTTTCATCAAATGCCTTTGATGCGAATTGTGATTTTGCGGTTTATATCGGAATTAATCTTTTGCGCCGGGCAATTTTAATATATGATAACCGCATCAAACGGATTTTTTCTAGGAGTTCGGTCATGAAAAGGCTTTTTGCTTCACTATTTCCGGTTTTTCTGTTTTCGCTCGCCGCTTTCGCGCAGACGCCGTCGCCGACTGCCGCGCCCACGCCGAAGCCGGTCGCCGACGATGAAGACGTCGTAAAAATTTCCACGGCGCTGATTCAGCTCGACGTGACGGTGACGGACAAAGCGGGCAAAATCGTGACGAATCTGAAACCCGAAGATTTCGAAATTTTCGAAAACGGCGAAAAACAGGACATCACGAATTTTTCTTTTATTTCCGGCGCGGCGCGGGTTAAACCGGCGACGAATCCGGTGCCCGCCGTCAAAAACGCGCCGCCGGTTCCGACGACCGAGCTGAAACCCGAAAGAATCCGGCGCACGATTGCGCTGGTCGTCGATGATTTGACGCTTTCGTTTCAAAGCACGGCTTACGTTCGCCAATCGCTGAAAAAATTTGTCGATGAGCAGATGCAGGAAGGCGACCTCGTGGCGATTATCCGCACGGGCGCGGGCGTCGGCGCGCTGCAGCAATTTACCAGCGACAAACGACAGCTTTACGCCGCGATTGAGCGCGTTCGCTGGAACGCTCTCGGAACGGGCAATATCGGAGCTTTCGCGCCGATTCAATCTCCGCCCGACAATTCTCTGAGCGGCGCGACGGACGAAGATGATATTGCCAACAATAACGCGGACGCCGATATTAACAATTTCCGCCAGAACCTTTTCGCGCGCGGAACGCTCGGCGCGCTGAGCTACGTCATTCGCGGAATGAACGAATTGCCCGGTCGCAAAAGCGTTTTGATGTTTTCGGACGGCTTCAAGCTTTTCACGCGCAGCGAACAGGGATTTGTCGAGCCGGCGCAGATTTTAGACTCGCTCCGGCGCTTGATTGATCTGGCAAATCGCAATTCGGTCGTGATTTATACGATGGACGCGCGCGGTCTTCAGCCGCTCGGTCTGACGGCGGAAGACGACGCGGGCGGATTGAGCAGCGACCAGCTGGAACAGCGCCTGTCCGACCGCCGCTCGGAATTTATAGACACGCAGGAAGGCTTGATTTACCTGGCGCGACAGACGGGCGGCTTTTCGATTATCAACAACAACGATTTAATCGGCGGCGTCCAGCGAGTGCTCAATGACCAGAGCTATTATCTTATCGGTTATCAGCCGGACGCCGAAACTTTCGACCCGAAAACGCGGCGCTTTAATAAGCTCGTCGTCAAGGTCAGGCGCCCGGATTTGAAAGTCCGTTATCGAAGCGGATTTTTCAGCGTCAGCGACGAGGCGGCGGCAGAGGTCAAACAGACGCCGACGCAGCAGATTTTAAACGCGCTGATGTCGCCTTTCGCCGCGGGCGGCATCAGCCTGCGCCTGAACGCGCTTTTCGCCAATGACCCGAAAAGCGGTTCTTTCGTCCGCTCGTTTTTGCACATCAACGCGAAAGATTTGAAATTTACCGACGAAGCGGACGGCAGCCATAAAGCGACTTTCGACGTTCTGGCGGTCAGCTTCGGCGATAACGGCGCGGCGGTCGACCAGATCGGCAAAACTTACACGATTGTGGCGAAAGACAAAACTTACGAGATGATGATGCGCGAAGGTTTTGTCTACAGCTTTGTTTTTCCAATCAAAAATGCGGGCGCATATCAGATGCGCGTCGCGCTGCGCGACCAGAATTCGGCAAAAGTCGGCTCGGCAAATCAATTTATCGAAGTTCCGAATCTGAAAAAAGAACGTCTAACGCTTTCGGGCATCGTTCTGGAAAATTTAACGCCCGCGCAATGGGAAAAGCTGGCGCAGGAAACCAATCCGAATCAAACCGCCGCGCCGACTCTGAGCAATCCGCCGTCAGATACTTCTCTGCGCCGTTTCAAGCGCGGAACGGTTCTGCGCTACGCCTACGAAATCTATAACCTCAGGCTCGATGCCGCGCAAAAGCCGCAGGCGCAGACGCAGATGCGGGTTTTCCGCGACGGCAAACTGCTTGTCGAAGGCAAGCAAAACGCGCTTGACGTTGCCGGACAAACCAATATGCAGAAAATCGCGGCGGGCGGCGCCATCAGTCTCGGAAAGGCTCTGCCGCCGGGCGATTACGTTCTGCAAATCATCGTCACGGACAATCTGGCAAAAGAAAAACACCGCACCACGACGCAATTCGTGCAGTTTGAAATTGTAGAATAGGTCAAAAATGGCTTTGCACCAAAAGTCAGAAATTTTAAGCAGTTTTGGTGCAGAACAAACGAGGCAGAAGGCGCGCGCGTGAGCAAGGGCGGAGAAAACGCAAAATTTAAAATGCAAAATGCAAAACGGAAATCAGTTTCTTCATTTTGCATTTTGCACTTTGCATTTTGCATTCGATTCCGCCCAAGCCGGACGCGCGGGCTTCTGCCTTTTTGATACCTTTGGTGCAAAATGCCAAATTTAAGCACTTCTGGTGCAAAGCCGTCAAAAATGCAAAACGCAAAAGGCAAGTGCAAAATTGCAAGAAGGTTTTCGCTTGTTCATCTGTATTAATTGAATGCAAGTTTGCCGTTTTTAAGCAGGAAAACCACGTTTGTAAGTAGGAAAATTGGATTTTCCTACTTACAAACGTGATTCGGTAACTTACAAACGCGGTTTTCCTACTTTCAAACGTGATTTGGTAACTGGCAAACGTTGTTTGGAAGCTTTCAAACGACGTTTGTTAACTTGCAAATGCAATTTGTTAACTTCCAAATCACGTTTGAAAGCTTTCAAATATCATTTTGCACTTTGCATTTTGCGTTTTGCATTCAATACAAAAAGCCGCCTGACTTAAAAATCAGACGGCTTTTTCGTGTGCTGTGTTTTTGTCTTAAACGGCTGCGCCCGGATAGCTGGCGCCGAGTTTGCTTTCCTCGCCGTCGCCTAAAGAGTTGACTAATTCGTAATGGAAATAATCGAATTTGGCGGCGACCGACGGCTGAACGCGTTTGTCATACATCTCGCGCGAGCGGTCGATGGCTTCGCGCAGGCGCTCGTAAAGGTCGTTTGCTTCGCGTCCTTCTTTGACTTTCTGCTCGTTGTAAAGCTTGATTTCCGAAACGAGCAGGCGGGCAAAACGTCGCGCGTCGTTGTGCAGGCGGCGCTCGTCTTCCGTCACTTCAATCGGCAAATCGACATTGCGCTCGCTGAAACGAGTCCGCACCGGCGCGGTTGCTTGCGCGGGCTGCGAAACGCCTGCGGTTTCCATCGCTTCGCCGAATCCGTTCTGCGTTTCCGTCACGGTTTCAAAAGAGCCGTAAGCAGGCTCTTGCGACGCGGGCGCGTATGCTTCCGTTTCGATTGGCTGAGCGTAATTTTCAAACGTTTCCGCCGGCGGCGATTCAAACT
>DASVWG010000102.1:0-25171 GCA_036389695.1 Pyrinomonadaceae bacterium | reverse complement strand
TGCTGTCAATCTCGAAAACTTCCGACCCGCTGGGACAGTGGTGGAACTATAAGATTGATGCGACCGTCGACGGGGCGAAGCAGACTTTCAATTGGGCTGATTATCCGAGTCTCGGCGTAGACGCTCAGGCTTTGTATGTGACGGCGAATATGTTTCAATTCGACAACGAATTCGCCTACGCGAAAATACGCGTGATTCCGAAGGACGGTCCTTATTCGGGCGGCGCTGTGAAATTCAGAGACTTTGTAAAAATGAAAAACATCGACGGCACGTTCGCTTTTACCATCCAGCCGTCTCACACTTACGGCGCGCCGGGAGCGCAATACATGGTCAGCTCGTTTTTTCCTGAGGGCGACCAGCTTTCTTTATGGACGATAACAAATCCGACCGGCGCGGCGAAGTTGACGATGAAATCAATAACGGTCAGTCCATACTCTCTGCCGCCGAACGCGACTCAGAAAGGCGGCGGCGCGACGATGCTGGAGACAGGCGACGTGCGCGTCTTGAATGCGGTTTTTCGCGGCGGCTCGGTGTGGTGCGCTTTAACTACCACGCATGATTTCGGCGGCGGAAACGTCGCCGCCATTCATTGGTTTCAGATTAATCCTTCGGCGGGGACGCTCGTCCAGCAGGGAATCTACGGCAGCGACGGACTGCACTATTCCTTTCCGGCGGTCGCTCCCGATTCTAACGGTAATATGACGATGGTTTTTAGCCGCTCCGGAGCTAATGAATTTATTTCAATCTATTATACGGGTCGTAAAGCGTCTGACCCGCCCGGCATTCTGCAAGGCAGCGCTTTGCTGAAGGCTGGAATTGCCAATTTCGTCAAACTCGATAGTTCGGGCAAAAATCGCTGGGGCGATTATGCGGGCATCAGCAGCGACCCGGCGGATAGTCTGAGAGTCTGGTTTTACAGCATGTATGCCGAGGCAAAAAACGCCCAGGGAGAAAGCGCCTGGGGAACGCAAATCGGCTCAACGAAGTTTTAAGGCAAAGCATAGCTGAAACGCAAAAATGCTTCGCTTAATATTTTGATACGGATTGTCGTTACAACTAATCAGCTTCAAAAGCTTCTAAATATTTAATTCCCGAACCCGTGTTGAATAAAACGATTCGCGCGTCTTTTTCGATTGCGCCGGCGGCAATCATTTTTTTGAGCGCGGACAGACAGGCGGCGCCTTCGGGCGCCGCGAAAATTCCTTCGCTCGCGCCGATTTCCCTGACGTCCGCAATCAATTCTTCGTCCGTCACGGCGATGGCGGAGCCGCCGCTTTTGCGCAGGATTTCGAGCATCAGAAAATCGCCGACGGCTTTCGGGACGCGCAAGCCGGAAGCGACCGTTTGAGCGTTTTCGATTTCCGCGCCGTGATTTAAGTTACGCTCGAAGGCTTCGACAATCGGCGCGCAGCCCGAAGCCTGAACCGAAACCATTCGCGGACGCCTTGCGTTAATCCAGCCGAGCTTTTCCATTTCGTCAAACGCTTTCCACATTCCGATAAGCCCTGTTCCGCCGCCAGTCGGATAAAAAATCACGTCGGGCAATTCGAAATTCATCTGCTCGGCAAGCTCGTAGCCCATCGTTTTTTTGCCTTCGATGCGATACGGTTCTTTCAAGGTCGAAACGTCGAACCAGCCTTCCGCCGCCTTTCTTTCGGCGACGATTTTTCCGCAGTCGGTAATCAAGCCGTCGACGAGCGTCACGTTTGCGCCCATCTGCTCGCATTCGATGATGTTCGCTCGCGGCGTGTCGCGCGGCATAAATAAAAACGCTTCCATTCCGGCTTTTGCCGCGTATGCGGCGAGCGCTCCGGCGGCGTTTCCGGCTGACGGCGCGGCGACTTTCGTCACGCCTAATTCTTTCGCCATCGAAACGGCGGCGGTCATTCCGCGCGCTTTAAATGAAGCGGTCGGATTGGCGGATTCGTCCTTGATGTAAAGATTTTTTAAATTCAGTTTTCGTCCTAAATTTTCCGCGCGGTGCAAAGGCGTCATTCCTTCGCCGAGCGTGACGCGGTTTTCCTGTTTCTCGACGGGCAAAACTTCTTCGTAGCGCCACAGCGACGGAATGCGCGACGGCAAAGATTCTTTCGTCAGGCTCGCGGCGGCTTTTTCCAAATCGTATCTGACGAGCAAAGGCTTGCCGCAAGCTTCGCAGAGATTATAAAGCCGGTTCGGCTCGTAATCTTTACCGCAGGCGGAGCAAAATAAATTTGTTACATTCATCGGTTTTTATTGTTTGTTAAAATATGAAATCGAAGCGATACAATAAGTATAAACTATGAAGCGCGAAACGATGGAAAAGGGCGAATCTAAAGAATATTATTTCGTCAGCGATTTGCATTTCGGCGGCGACGGGCAATTGCAGGTTTGCGATTATACGGAAGAATTTATCGCGTTTTTGCAGCAGCTTGCGGCGCGAGAGGCGGATGTCGAATTGATTATCGCGGGCGATACGTTCGGCTTCTGGGAATTGACGAGCGTCGAGGGAACGGCGCAGCTCGAAGAGATTATCAAGCATCACACGCGGATTTTCGAGCAGTTTCGCGCGTCGGGCGAAAAAATAAAAATTACGTTGATGGTCGGCAATCACGATTACGATTTGGCTTGCTATCCCGAATTCGCGCCGATGCTGGCAAATTACAACATCACGCTCGATTTGGCGCTGGCGGTCGCGCGCGAAATCAAGGGCAGAAAAATCTGGGTCGAACACGGGCAGCAGATTGACCCGTATAACGCGGCGAAGGATTACGGCAATAAAAACGCGCTGCCGCTCGGATATTTTATTACCGAAGCGCTGGTCAGCGGCGCGAGCAAATATTCCGTCTTCGGCGCGAGCGACTGGCTCAAAGACATCCGCTCGGTCGATGTCCGGCAGATTCCCGACTGGCTCATCTCGAATTATTTTTACAACGAGATGAACATATTTTTGCGCTGGCTTCTGCTGCCGTTTCTGCTTTTACTGACCGTCACCGCAGTTGCGCTTGTCGCTCAGATGCTTAAATATTTAGGCATTTTCGATGTCAATATTTTGCTCGATAATCCGTTTATTCGCGCGTTGGGAATAGCGGGCGACATTCTGCGCTGGATTCTGACGGCGAGTATGACGGTCTGGTTTTTTGTTTTCGTTATCTCGATTCCGCTCTATCTGATTTACCGCGACATTCGCGGCACGCTTTCGCGGATGCAGATTTTTCCGGCGTATAAATCCGCGCCGACCGACGAGGCAAACAATATTTATCTCGACCGCGCGCGGATGGTTTTTAAAGAAAATCCGGAAGTCTGCGCGTATATTTTCGGGCACACGCACGACGCTTTTCTAGTCGAAGAACCCGAAGGGCGCGTCATTATCAATACCGGAACGTGGCTGAAAATATTGAAACGCGTTTCGGTTCGTTTCGGTTTGCTGCCCGGAATTTATTACCCGACTTTTCGTCTGAATTATTTTAAGATTTATGGGGAAAACGAAAAAATCGTTGTCGAATACGTCGAGATTCCCAAAGAGCCGGAAGAAAAACTGACGCTTTTGCAGCGCTTTTTAATCATCGGCAGAAAACCCGAACTCGGCAAACCGATTCCGCTCAAGACAGTTTTGTAACTGATAACTGATAACTGATAGTTTTGTTCTTTTCACTATCAGTTATCAGTTATCAACTATCAGTTTATTTGTTGCTTTATTAATATTCCGAACAAGAAGGACGTAAGCCGTGAAAAAATCTTTGGTCGCTATTTTTTCGTTGTGGTTTCTTTACACGATTTTCGCCGTCGATGCGGGTTATCGAGCGCAGCAGAAAGGCTTGCCGCCGACGCCGAAGCGTTTGAACTGGTATAAAGGAAACACGCATACGCACACCGTCAACAGCGACGGCGATTCGACGCCGGACGAGGTCGTGCGCTGGTATCGCGAACACAAATATAACTTTCTCGTCCTGAGCGACCACAATTTTTTGACCAACGTCGAAGGACTCAACGCGCTGCACGGCGCGGACGAAAAATTTCTCGTTATTCGCGGCGAGGAAGTTTCGGACACTTTCAACAAAAAACCGATTCACATCAACGGGCTGAACGTCGAGCGCGTCGTCAAGCCGCAGGGCGGCACGAGCGTCGTCGAAGTTATGCAGCGAAACGTCAACGCGATTCGCGCCGAGCGCGGCGTGCCGCACATCAATCATCCGAATTTCGGCTGGATGATAACGCCGGACGATTTAAAAAAAGTGGAAAATAATAAGCTTTTTGAAATCTATAACGGTCATCCGGAAGTAAATAATTTCGGCGGCGGCGGCAAGCCCGGACTCGAAGAAATGTGGGACGCGATTTTGTCGAGCGGCAAGCTTCTTTACGGAATCGCCGTCGACGACGCGCACGTTTTCAAAAAGCCCTGGGATAAATCCGCGCCGCGTCCCGGTCAAGGCTGGATATTTGTCAGAGCGGAACGGCTTTCGAGCGCGGCGATTCTGGAAGCGATGGAGCGCGGCGATTTTTATGCTTCGACTGGCGTCGAGTTGTCAGATTATCAGGTCAATGATAAAAGCATCACCATCGTCATCGACGAAGAAAGAACCAGCAAATACCGCGTGCAGTTTATCGGCAAAGGCGGACGCGTTTTGAGCGAAGCGATTTCCAGCCCGGCGGTTTATCAATTTCGCGGCGACGAGCTTTACGTCCGCGCCAAAATAATCGAATCGAACGGGAAAATTGCCTGGACGCAGCCGGTGATGCCCGGTAAAAATTAACGCTGGTGCACGTTCGCCGCGACTAAATTACAAAAGGTTGACGGCGCGCCGCTGTACCGCGCAGCAATCTCCCGAAAATTCTTGACACGCGCGATTCAATGAGAGTATAAACGTTGAAATACAAATGTTTAAGGCATTGATTTATTTCTCCCGGCAGTTGATAAACGAGAGATTTTCGAGACAAAAATCTCTTTTCTAAAACGTCGGATTTTGTTGATTTTTATCATATAAAACCAGGACGCCGACGAATTTTGCCGCGCCGCGGAGAAGATTAAAGGAGAAGCTATGGCATTGGTAACCCGATACGACACGCCCGCCGGTCTCAGAGACCTTCCGGAAGATTCAAAATTTTATGAAGCCTGGCACGAGGTGATAGATGAGATATTGGGCGACGGAGTACAAGGCACTGACGGCGTCGGCGAATTTTACAACGCCGCCAGAAAAGACGTCAAGGTCGTGGCGGAACGCCTGACGAATTGGATGGGTTTTCCGCGTCCTTTGCTGATGACCGAGCGCGATAATCGTCAGAAGGCGTTTGAAGAAGCGGAAGTCCGGCGGGACGAAAAGCCGGTTCAGGGAGAATATTTCGAGTGGTTTGTCACTCGCAGCGGAGAGAAAATCAAGAAAGTTACTTTCGTCACCGAGACGCGGCTTTACTGGGAACAGTTGTTCAGGTTTGACCGCGAACGCGTTCTGGCGCTTTACCACGAGCTGGTCAGCCCCGATGTCAAAATGGCGGATTTAATCGATAAGCAGGGCAATTACAATTCTTACAACGTCTGGAATATCGAAAAAGGAATCGTTCATTACATCGTCGGCATAAACAGCATCGAGGCGGCTAACAGAGTTACGCCGTTCGGCGTCAGCGTCACCGATGCGCCGCAGGCGAAGGACGGCTATGACGCGCAAGCCAGAGCCAACACGACGCTCGAGCTGTTTTCGGCGGATAACAGAATGCTTTTCGACGTCAACGCGTTTGCGCGAAAAGGTTTCTCGATGGCATTCCGCGACCCTATCGGGTTATACATCACCGATTGGGACGATACCGGATGGACAAAGCCGGACGGCTCGCCGGTCGGAAATTACTGGCGCATCGTGCGGGGCAAGCCCGGCATGGCGCTGCGGCTCGAATACGAAGTTCCCGAAAGCGAAGGCTTTATGGTCAGCGACATAAGCATCGGCGGGCGACCCATCAAATACGGCGGACATCTCGCCGAGCATATCACCGTGATGATGGGCATCAGCGTCGGCAAACCCGCGTGAAAAAATTTATAAACCGACATCCGAAAGATAAAAAAGGACTTTATTATGCCAACAAAACGTAAAAACGCCGCCGCCATCACGAAGAACGTCGGGAAGATACTCGATAGTCTTTCCGATGCCGAAGGCGAGGTCAAGCCGCAGGAAAGATTCAGCGCGGTCGGAACCGACTTCGGCGCAAAATTCGCCGCCGTCGCCGGATTGACAGAAGATGAAGCACTGGCGACGCTCGAACCCGTTTTTGAAGAAGCGGTGAGAAAAGACGTGCAGGGCAATATTTTTCCCGGTTTTAATAAGGATTACCAGCATTTTCTTTTCTACCGGATTGAGAATAAACAAGCCGCGAAAAAATGGCTGCAATGGATTGCGCCGCTGATTTCGTCGATGGACGAGGTGCTCGCGTTCAATCGTATGTACCGGACTCTGCGCTACCGGCTCGGCACGAAAGAAGTTCCGATAAAAGCGACGTGGGTGAACATCGCTTTTTCGTGCGCGGGCGTCGCGAAATTGACTTCCGAAGAAGATTGTCGGGAATTCGGCGAAGAAAGTTTTCGACAGGGCTTGGCGGCGCGCTCCGCATATCTCGGCGACCCGACCAAAAAAACTGCGGCTGGCAACAAGCATAAATGGGTCATCGGCAGTCCCGATAAAGAAGCCGATATTTTAGTCATCGCGGCAAGCGACCATCCGAAGCTTTTGGCGGAGATGGTCGCGCTGATTAAAACGGAAGCCGACCGCTGTAAATTAAATCTTCTTTTCCAGCAGGCGGGCGAAACGCTGCCGGATAAGCTGAAAGGACACGAACATTTCGGGTTTAAAGACGGCGTTTCGCAGCCCGGCGTCAGAGGTCGCGTCTCCGAAATACCCGACGACTATCTGACGCCGCGCTACATCCAGCCGACTGACGAACGCTCGCGGCTTTTTGCCCGACCGGGACAGCTTCTCGTCCATCCGGGCGAGTTTGTCCTGGGTATGCCTCGCCAGGATAGAGAGAATCTTTATAAGTCGGTCGATGATACGAGCAAGTTTCCAAAATGGGCTAAGCACGGCTCGTATCTCGTCTGCCGCCGCCTGCGGCAGGACGTCAAAGCCTTTTATGAATTTGTAGTGACGACCGCCGCCGAGCTTGGCTTGCCGCCGCAGCAATTCGCCGCGATGCTGGTCGGACGCCATCCGAGCGGCGCGCCCGTGATGCGAACGCCCGCGTCGGACATTCCCGACCTCGGCGCCGACGATTTGGCGAACAATAATTTTTTATTCGACGACGACACGCCCGCGTCAAACCTGATACCGATTCCGGGCTATCCCGGAGATAACTTTCCGCCAGGCAAAGAGGATTTGCGGGGTTTGGTTTGCCCGCACTTTTCACACGTCCGAAAAATCAACCCGCGCGACAGCGCGACCGATTTGGGCAAAGTTTCCGACAGCCTGACCAGAACGATTATGCGGCGCGGCATTCCTTTCGGTCCGCCCGTCGCCGGCGTCAAAAATCCTTCGGCGAGCCTCTGGAAAAAAGAGCGCGGATTGATGTTCATCTGCTATCAAAGCTCAATCGAAGACCAGTTTGAATTTCTGACGCGCCGCTGGGCAAATTCAAAAACTCAGCCGAATATCGGCGGACACGACCCCATCATCGGACAGGAAGGCAGCCAAGGCAGCCGCGAGCGCTTTATCGACGTTCCGCAGGACGGCTCAACCAAACGCGTTTCCATCGACACCGAGTTTGTCATTCCGACCGGCGGCGGCTATTTCTTCGCGCCGCCGATTAGCGCGATTGCCGATGTCTTGGGAAGCTGAGCCTTTATAAAGCCGAAATTTTTGAACGAAGAAATATAAAAATAAAGTGAGTGGGCGCACCTTGCAGTTAAAATTATCAATTAAAGGAAGGAAAATTTATGAGTTGTGAAGCAGCGGAATGGAGCGAATACAAAGAAGTCAAACTCTGGAAATTTCCAGATTCGGACGCTTATTTTTACACCACGAGCCGGATGGCGATTGACGCCGACGGCGCGCCGAATGCTTATAACGAGCAGGATACGGGCATCGACGCGCTTGCCAATGCCGGTTATCCGAACGGCAGAAACTGGAGGTCTATAATTGTGCCCGACCCGGCAAATGACCGGAAAGCCTATGTTCAGCCTTCAGGCGAATTTAAAGGTTTTTTTGTTTCCAAAACCTCGCTCGAAGACGCGCGCCTGCCCGTAACTGATTATAAACGTTACGTCGATTCGCGAAACGTTTCGTATCTGGTATTTCCCGGAGCGTTTAATCGAATGCGAGGAACGGGAACCTTAGGCGACATCGGCGCGGCATATAATTTGAGCAATAATAAAAAATCGGCGTTTATCGTCGCCGACATCGGCGCTTTCAATCACGAGCTCGGCGAAGTCTCGATTGGTCTGGCGGAAAAACTGGGCGGGCGCGACGTAAATCCGCGAAACGGACGCGGAGCGCCCAGAGGACCGTTCGTTTATGTCGTTTTTCCGAAATCCCGTTTTTCGCCGAAATGGCGCGTTGATTTACAGCAGATACAAGAGCGTTCGGATGAATTGCTGGCGGCAATCGGCGGCTGGCAGAAAATTTTAGAATGCGTTCGATAAAAGCCGTAAATTCGTTTTGCAACGTTCGATGTTTGTGAAACAAACGATTAAGTATTAACTTTCTGAATAACCAAAGCCGAATTTTTCGAGCCGAAGCCGATGCAGTTGCAGAGCGCGGTTTTTACTTCCGCGGCGCGCGACGCGTTCGGGACGTAATCCAAATCGCAGACTTCGTCCGCCTCGTCCAGATTTATCGTCGGGGCGATGACGTTTTCGTTGAGAGCGAGAAGCGCCGCGCCGATTCCTGCCGCGCCGCTTGCGCCCTGCGGATGTCCGATTTGCGATTTGGTCGCGCTCGTCGGGATTTGGTAGGCGTGCTTGCCGAAAGCTATTTTGATGGCTTTGGTTTCGATGCGGTCGTTTAGCTCGGTCGAGGTTCCGTGCAGATTTATGTATTCGATTTGTTCGGGCGCGATGCCCGCGTCCTGCATTGCCAGCGTCATGGCGCGCGCCGGTTCGATGCCGTTTTCTTCCAGACGGACGCGGTGATAGGCGTCGCAGGTCGAAGCGTAACCGGAAACTTCGGCGTAAATTTTTGCGTTTCTCGCCAGCGCGTTTTCCAGCGTTTCCAAAACGAAAATCCACGCGCCTTCGCCCAAAACGATGCCCGAACGGTTTTTATCGAACGGGCGCGAAGCTCGTTCGGGCGCGTCGTTCCATTTATCGGTCAGAACCGTCATCAAATCGAAGCCTTTTAAAATTCCGGCTGCGAGCGGCGCATCGACCCCGCCGGTCAGCATCACATCCTGTTTGCCGAGCGCGATGTGCTGCGCGGCGTAGGCAATTGCGTCAGTCGAGCTGGTGCAGCCGGTCGAAATTATGTGCGAAAGCCCGTGCAGGCTGAACTGCATCGAAAGCTCGCTCGATAAACCGCCGTGCGTCGAAGACGGAATCGTATAAACGC
Organism: Pyrinomonadaceae bacterium; assembly: GCA_036389695.1. Classification (GTDB taxonomy): domain Bacteria; phylum Acidobacteriota; class Blastocatellia; order Pyrinomonadales; family Pyrinomonadaceae; genus JALZHR01. The sequence continues at coordinate 15,674 of DASVWG010000102.1, read as the reverse complement.
TGACTTTTTGCGCTTCATCCGTCAGCCAGTAAACATACTGCCGTTCGGTAAATGACAGCCCGCCGCCGCCGGTTCCCAGAACGACGCCGAAATTTCTTTTTTCGGCGAGCGATAAATTTTCCGTTTGGATTTGCGCGTCTTTGAGAGCTTCGCGGGCGGACGCCAGCGCGAGCGGAACGGTGCGCGGCACGTGGCGACGGTCTTTCGGGTTGAGCTCGGCTTCCCAATCGAAGCCTTTTATCTCGGCGGCGATTTTGACTTTTGAACCGGAAGCGTCGAAGCTTTCGATTCGGCTGACGCCGCTTTTGCCCGTTTTCAGAGATTGCCAGAACGCTTCGCGTCCGATTCCGATAGGCGTCACGCACCCGAAACCCGTAATGACGACACGGCGCGGCTGGGTGAAATTTTTCAGCATAAAAAATCAGATTGCTTTACGGTTGAGCATAACATTTTCCGCGAAAGTAAAACAAAAAAAACGGAACGGTTTTCAAGTCGTTCCGTCTTAAATTTTCTAAAATTTTCTAAAAAATCGAGTTTTGAATTCGGTTATTTTATTTAAAACTCAAAATTCAAAACTCGTAAATTTAGTTGTCGTCGTCGCCCTTTTTCCCTTTTTTCTTCTCGCCTTCGGGCTTCGGTTTTTCGACCGGCGGTTCGGGTTTTTTCACCGGATTTTCCGTCGGCGGCGGGCGATTCGGTTTCGGGTCGTCGTTGGGACGCGGATTGTTTTGCGGCTGACTATCAGCCGGTTTCGTCGTATCGTCCGGCGTGACTACCAGTCCGGGGTCGGTCGTGTCGCCGCCGACGGCATCGCCGGTTTTATTGAATTTCGGTCCCGGAGTGAAGCTGACGCCGAGCTTTCTGCCGGCTTCTTCGGCTTTTTCAAGTTTTTCCAGTTCTTCGCGCTTACGCTGTTCGACCAGCGCCTTGATGTCGGACGGAATCGGCGGCGCTTTCGGGAAAGTCTCGCGTTCTTTGTCCTTCATAAACGGAACCATAAAGGCGTTGAAAAACGGAACCGCGCCGTGTCCGCCGGTCATATTTCCGCCGAGATTTTCTTTTTTCAGAGGATTTCCCATCCAGACGCCGGTCACGTAAGTCGGCGTGTAGCCGATAAACCAGACGTCCGTGTGGTCGTTGACCGTGCCGGTTTTGCCCGCCAGCGGATGCCCGCTCGCGCTCGCGCTCGTCGCCGTTCCGCCGCCTTTGACGACGCCTTCCATCATCTCGACCATCGTCAGCGCGACGTATTCGCTCGTCACTTTCGAAGAAGTTTTTTCCCATTCTTCCAAAACTTTGCCGTCGCGGTCTAAGACTTTGCGAATCAAATGCGGCTCCATGCGGATGCCTTTATTCGGGAAAGCCGAGTAAGCCGAAACCATCTCAAACAGCGAAACTTCGGATGCACCGAGCGCCGACGGCAGATAAGGAGCCATCGGATTGGTGATGCCGAAGCGGCGAACCATCTGCGCGCCCGTTTGCACGCCGACCTGGTCGAGCAGGTGAACCGCCGCCAGATTATACGATTTTGCCAGCGCGATTTTCATCGGCACGTTCGGATGGCTCAAGCTTCCGTCGTAGTTGTGCGGCATCCAGCCGCCGCGTTTTATCGGCGCGCCGCTGACCATCGTGTCGGGCGTCATGCCCCATTCGACCGCCGCCGTGTAAATAAACGGCTTAAACGACGAGCCGGTTTGACGCAAGCCTTGAGTCGCATTGTTGAATTTGCTCGTCGCGTAATCGTAACCGCCGACCATCGCGACGACTTCGCCCGTCTTGGCGTTTATCGAAACGATTGACGCCTGCACTTCCGGCACTTGCGAAAGCTCGACCTTTAAAGTTTGACCGGCGTCGTCAACTTCCTTGATTTCAAATTCGCAGAGATAACCGGCTTTCAATTCGGCGTTCGGTTTTTTGCCGCTTCTGCCCATATCTTTGGCAGTCACGATGGCTTTGTATTTACCGAAGCGAACAATCGCTTCGTCTTTCGCCGCGTCGATATTCGTCACCAAGCCTTTGATAAACTCGCCCTTTTCGTATGTGTCCTCATACCAATCGGCGTGTTTAAAGGAATCGAGCCGGCGCTGAATCTGTTTCGGGTCGGTAATCGGCTGGTTTTCGTTGTTTTCATCCAGAAGAATGTTGACGTAATCGGAGCGCCAGCCGCGACCTTTATCGTAACGGCGCAAGCCTTCGCGGACGGCTTTGGTCGCCAGTTTCTGCGCTTCGACGTTTATCGTCGTGTAAACCTGCAAGCCGCCCTGCGCGATGCGCGTCGTGTATTTTTCTTCCAGATATTTGCGGATTTCTTCGACCGGATAATCCCACGCGGTCGATTTCGGCAGCGCCTGGTAATAGGCGGAATCGGCGAGCTTAATCGGTTTGGCTTTCGCCGCGTCGGCTTCGGCGTCGGTGATTTTTCCGTATTTCGCCATCTGTTCCAGCACGATGTCGCGGCGCTCTTTCGCCTTTTCCAGATTGCGCGTCGGCGAATATTCGGGCGATTTCGGAATGGCGGCTAAAAGCGCGGCTTCTTCCAGATTCAATTCGTTGAGATGTTTGCCGAAATACGTCCGCGCGCCGGCTTCAAAGCCGTATGAACCCGCGCCGAGAAAGACGTAGTTCATATACATTTCCAGAATCTGCCGCTTCGTGTAAAAACGCTCAATCTGCAAAGCCATCATCCATTCGGTGATTTTGCGCGTGTAGGTTTGCTCGCGCGAGAGAAAAAGGTTTTTGGCAAGCTGCTGCGTAATGGTCGAAGCGCCCTCGGTTTTGCCGGTCGTGATGTTTTTAAACGCCGCGCCCGCGATGCGATACGGGTCGATGCCGTTGTGGTCGTAAAAGCGATAATCTTCAATCGCGATGAGCGCGTCCTCGACGTTTTTCGGAATGTCTTTTTCCTTAATCGGAAAGCGTTTTTCGAGCGCGAATTCCGCCAAAATGGTTTCGCCGTCGTCGGCGTAAATTCGCGTCACTTCCGGCGGGCGATAAGTCGCCAGCGCGGAAACTTCCGTCGTGACGCTCGAATTATTCAGATAATACGAACCCAGAACGCCGGTCAGACCGCCCGCCGAAAGCGCCAGCATCAAAGCGGTCGGAAACCAAATGTAAGCCCAGAAATTTCTGCGTTTGCCGTTCGGAACGGTTTCTACTTCTCTGGTTAAACGTTTTAACTCTTTCGCCATTTTAAAAACCTCTTATAAAAGCGATTTTACCACAAAGAAAAGAAAGAAAATTAACCGAGGATGAAGGGGATGAAGGAGATAAATACAAATTTTCTACTTTTTGTTTTATCCCTGTTCATCCCCTTATCCCTGTTAATTCTTTCTTCGCAATCAAAATCGTTAATTGACGAACCGGCGCATTCGCACGCTCAGCACGAAGCCGATTGCCGTAAACGTCGAGAGCACCGCCGAAAGACCGGCGCTCATCAGCGGCAGCGGAATGCCGATAACCGGCAGAAATCCGAGCGCCATTCCCATATTGATAAAAATCTGAAACGTGATGCCGCCGACAATCGCCATAATCACGAGCATTCCGGCGCGGTCGGATGAATGCCGCGCGCCCGCCACCAGACGCGAAATCAGCAGCGCATAAGCCAGCAATAATGAAACGCAGCCTAAGAAACCCGTATTTTCCGCCGTTACCGCGAAGATGAAATCCGTTTGCGGCTCGGGCAAAAATTTCAAAGCGCTCTGCGATTTTTCCGAATCGCCTTTGATGCCGGTCAAGCCGCCCTGCCCGACCGTAATCATCGACTGCACCGTGTGATAGCCGTAGCCGCGCGGGTCGGCGTTTTCCGGGTCTAAAATCACGTTGACGCGCTCAATCTGATATTGTTTTATCTTCCCTGTCTGGACGCCGATGTAAAACGCCAGCGGCACGAATATCAAGCCCGCGATTATTGTCAGAACGATGTAGCGAATCTTAATTGCAGACAAAAACAATACGACCGCCAGCAGCGGAAAATAAGTGATAGCCTGCCCCGCGTCGGGTTCGAGCATAATCAAGCCGACGGGCAAAGCCAAAATTCCGACGCCGATGAGAAATTCCTTCAATTTTAAAATGCCGCCGCCTTTGCGTTTTTCGCCGAAATATTTTGCCAGCATCAAAACGACCGGAATCTTGACGAATTCCGAAGGCTGAAATTGACCGATAAGCGGCAGCTTGACCCAAGCCTGCTGCCCGTTTATCTTCACGCCGAGCGGCGTTAAAACCAGCATCAGCAAAACCAATCCGCCGATGTAAAAGACCGGCGCGAGGTCGACCAGGCGGCGGTAATCGGTAAACGAAACGACTAGCATCACGACCGTGGCGATGCCCAAACCGATAATCTGTTTTTGCCAGTAAGTTTCGGTCGGGACGGCATTGTGAATCTGCCAGATGCCGAAACAGACAATGGCTATCGCCAGCAGCGCCAACAGCCAATCGAAATCTCTCAAACTGCGTTTTTCGATAATTGCAACCATTTTTTTAGTAGTCGGTAGTCAGTAGTCAGAAGACGGAAGTCATTAGGAATTAGCTTAATGCCCGCTAATGATTTCTGTTTTCCGACTATCTCTATTCATTGCCACCAATTGTTCGCCGCCGATAAGCTGCGGATAGTTTTTTCGCAAAAACGCCTCGTAGACGTTTTTGACCGCCGGACCGGCGTGAGACGCGCCGAAGCCGGAGTTTTCGATTAAGCCGAGAACGGCGATTTCCGGTTTATACGCGGGCGCGAAGCTGATAAACCACGAGTGGTCTTTCGCGCCGCCGGAGCCGAGCGCCGAGTTTTGCGCCGTTCCGGTTTTACCGGCAAGCTCGAAATTAGCGAATTTTAATGAAGCCGCCGTGCCGCCGTTGTTGACGACGCCCCACATTCCCTTCAGAATCAATTGATTTTGCTCGGGCGTCATCTCGATAATTTTCGGTTCGGGATGCGCAAAGCCGACCGCCGGACGCTGCGCGAATTCGCCGACCGCGCCGATTTCCTTGAATTCTTTCAAAAGATGCGGAACGAACATTTTGCCTTCGACGCCGACGCTCGAAAGCGCGCGAATCATCGAAATCGGCGTGGCTTCGACCGTGTCCTGTCCGATTGAGGCGAAAACGGTGCGAATATCGCTCCATTTTCCCTCGCGTTTTTCGACATACGGCTTCCAGTATTTCGGCGTGCGCGTGACCTTCTCGTTCGGCAAATCGATGCCGGTCGGCTTGTCGTAATCAAACTCCTCGACCATCTTGATTAAGCCGGCAACGCCCATTTTCAGCGCCAGATGATAATAATAACCGTCGCACGATTTCGTAATCGCGTAATCGAGCGGCGGCGCGCCGTGGCTGCCCATACAGCGCGTGAATTTGTTGCCGATAGTGATGCCGCCGCCGCAGGTGACGTTCGAGTTTTTCACCGTGATAACGCCCTGTTGGAGTCCCGCGATGGATTCGGGAATTTTCCAGGTCGAACCGGGATGATAACGTCCCTGAATGGCGCGGTTTAAAAGCGGTCGGTCTTCGTTCGTGTAATACTGCGCGATTTGCTTGCGTCCTTCGGGCGTCGTGCTGCCTTTAACGAAAACGTTCGGGTCGTAGCTCGGCAAAGATGCCATCGCCAGAATCTCGCCGTTGCGCGGATCCATCGATATCACCGTTCCGCGCTTGGTGACGGAATTGGCGAGGCTTTCTTCCGCCGCCATCTGCAAATCAATATCAATCGTCGAGACCAAATCCTGTCCGGCTTGCGGCTGGACGATTTCCAGTTCGCTCTGCACGCGACCGCGCGAATCGACCAGAACCTTCCGGTAGCCGGGAACGCCGCGCAGATACTGGTCGTAATATTGTTCGAGTCCGGCTTTGCCGATAATGTCGCCCGGTTTGAAATTGGCGTATTCGGGTTTTTCCAGCTGTTTCGGGCTGATTTCGCCGACGTAGCCGAGCACGTGCGCGAGCTTTTCGGCGTAAGGATAATGTCGCTGCGGCTGCAATTCGACGCGCAGTTCGGGAAATTCCAGGGTGTGCGCGTCGACCCACGCGATGTCTTCCATCGTCGCCGCTTCCTTGATAACCATCGCCTCAAATTCCGGCTGTTTCTTAATCATGTTCAGCCGTTCGAGCAGGTATTGGCGGTCGACTTTCAGCCCGCGCGAATAATCATCGAGGCGTTCCAGAACGTTGATGGATTTTATCGGCTCGTGCGAGAGAACGACGTTGTAGGTCGGGCGCGAATCGACCAGAAGCGTCCCGTTGCGGTCGAGAATCGCGCCGCGCGGCGCCGGAATCGGAATATACCTGACTCGCTGATTCTCAGCCTTTTCCGCGTAATACTCGCCCCGGACAAGCTGCAAATAATATAGACGCGCGCCGAGCAGCGCAAACAGGATAAAAGCGATTATCTGAATTGTGCTGACGCGGATAGGAAGGTTTTGCGAATGGTCGATTAGCTTCATGGTCGTAAATCGTGAATTGTGAATCGTGAATCGCGCGTTTTTACTATTAACGATTTACGATTTTCGATTCACGGAAATTAGGTTCTTCTTCCAAGACGAATCGGGTTACGGCGGCGCGTTTGGCGGCGCGGCGTAAAGATGTCGCGTTTACGGGCGGTTCGTGTTTTTTCCATCGACAGACCGTCCAGAATCAGGAAAACAATCGTTCCGGCGATGGTCGTGCCGATTAGCGTGTAAGCAATCGTGTTGACGACAGGATTCACGGGTTCCTGTCCCAAAATCCGGTGCATCCCGTAGTAAAGCAGACTATTCGCCAGACAAGCACCTGCTATGACGGGAATGCGGAGCAAAAGGTTGTCCATGTAGACGCGGCGGGCAATCTCCGAAACTATGTATGCAATCAACGTTTTACAGAAACCGTTGGAACCTAAGAGACCGCCGCTCAAAGCATCGACCGCGATGCCCGCAATCGAGCCGAAAAGCAGCGCGCGAATCGAGTTTCTCTGCAAGGCGGCGTAGACGACGACGATGAGCGGAAAATCGATATAGGCGAACGGCTCCGCCACGTTGCGAAGCGACCATTGAAGCAAAATTGCGATAGCCAGTGCAATTGTCAGCTTTATTTGTTCCATCAGTTCCTACGGCTTCTACTACCTTTGTCGTCTCCCCGCGGCGTTCGGCGTTTTCGCCGCGTTCGGCAGGGTTTGTTCAAATTTCGGCGGCGGCGGCGCTTCGTAAAGCAAAACCGCGACTTCCTGCATCGAATTTAAAGCGCCGCCCGGTTTGACCAGAATCGAATGCGTCGTCGTCGCCGAACCGGATTCGACCCTGACGACCTCGCCGATTTTCAAGCCCGCCGGATAAATTCCGTCCTGTCCGGTCGTGAAAACCGATTCGCCTTCCTGCACCGGAATGCTGCCCGGCACGTATCGCATTTCGACCAGTTCTTTTTCGTTTGTGCCTTTGATGACGCCGAGCGCGTTTGAAGTTCCGAGCTCGCCGACGATACCGGCGATGCCGGATTTATCGTCCGTCAAAAGCATCACCTGCGCCGTCAGCGGTCCGACCGCCATAATTCTGCCGACCAAGCCGCCGTTGGTCACGACCGGCATATTCAATTTCACGCCGTCCACGCTTCCGCGATTGATGATTGAAGTGTTGAACCAGCCGGAAGGGTCACGCCCGATGACTTTCGCCGTCAGAATCGGATATTTGGATTCTTCCTTGAGATTTAAAAGCGATTTGAGCCGCTCGTTTTCGGCGACAAAGCTTTCTTTATTCTGAAGCTCGACCTGAAGCTCCTGCACGCGCTGCTTGAGCTGTTCGTTTTCGCTGGCGGCGCCGCGCAGGTTGGCAAAGGATTGAAAATAATTGGAAACGCCGGAGCTGACGGTCGTCACGGGCGATTGAACGAAATCGGCGACGGCTTGCGTCCAGACGCGAATCACGCGCTGCTGCGAATCGGTCTTCGCATCCCAAGCCATCAGGACAAAATTACCCAAAAGCAGGGCAACCATCAGCCACGGCGTGAGTCTCCAAACTTCTTTCTGACTGCGCTCAACCATAACCTTGAAGGATGAGGGCGGAGGGATGAGGGATGAAGGAGCTTAATTTCTTAATTCATCCTTCATCCCTCATCCTTCATCCCTTTCTAATTTCCTGTCATCAATGAATTATCCCATTTGACGCGCTTCAGGAGTTCGAAATCCGAAAGCATTTTGCCTGTGCCGAGAACGACCGAGGAGAGCGGGTCGTCGGCGATGACGACCGGCAAGCCGGTCTCAATCATCAGACGTTTATCGAGATTTTTTAACAGTGCGCCGCCGCCGGTCAGAACGATGCCGCGCTCGACGATGTCGGCTGACAATTCGGGCGGCGTTCTTTCCAGCGCGACGCGGACGGCGTTGACAATCGTGGCGACCGCATCCGAAAGCGCTTCGCGGATTTCCTCGTCGGTAATCGTGATGGTTTTCGGAATGCCTTCGATAAGGTTGCGCCCGCGCACTTCCATCGAAAGCGGCTCTTCGAGCGGAAAGCCCGAACCGAGCGCGATTTTGATGGCTTCCGCCGTGCGCTCGCCGATTAAAAGATTGTATTTGCGTTTGATAAACTGCGTGATGGATTCGTCCATCTCGTTTCCGGCGACGCGGACGGCGCGCGAATAGACGATGCCCGACAGCGAAATGACGGCGATGTCGGTCGTGCCGCCGCCGATGTCGACGACCATATTGCCGTGCGGCTCGGTAATCGGAAGTCCCGCGCCGATTGCCGCCGCCATCGCTTCTTCGACCAGATAAACCTCGGAAGCTTTGGCGCGATACGCCGAATCTTCGACGGCGCGGCGCTCGACCTGCGTGATTTCCGAAGGAATCCCGATGACGACGCGCGGGCGCACCCACGATTTGCCGTTGTGCGCTTTGCGTATAAAGTGCTGGAGCATTTTTTCCGTCACCTCGAAATTCGCAATCACGCCGTCTTTCATCGGGCGAATGGCGACGATGTTGCCCGGCGTGCGCCCGAGCATTTCTTTGGCGTCGCGCCCGACGGCTTCGACCTGGTTGGTCACTTTGTTGATGGCGACGATGGACGGTTCCGAAACGACGATGCCGCGCCCTTTGGCATAGACGAGCGTGTTCGCCGTGCCGAGGTCAATCGCCAAATCGCTGGAGAATAAGCTGAATAAAGATTTTGGTAATGCCATTTAATATTCGTGTGTTAAATTCAGATTTTTACAAAACGCGGCGGGTTGGGATAACCGCTCCCAAAGGTTTGCTCACTAATAAATTTGAGTTTTCGGCTCAGGGAAGGCAACTTCTCAACACGCAGCACTAAACTACTTAGAATATACCGAATTTCCGGCGAATTGCTAATAGAAAAATGCAATTTTTCGGATTTTTTTTTTGAAAAGCCGAATTGAGGGAAAATGAAGCGGAAAATTAACGAATTTGTAACGGATTTTGGTGGTTGAAGGACGTTGCATTGATATTTGATTTTATGAATTGCCGGCAGCTTTATCCAGAATCCGTTAACATCTGATTGAAGCCATCGAAGATGGCGACAGCAAATAGCCCGGCACGTTAGTGCCGGGTGCGCATCGGAACAAATTAGCGAGTCCGCGTGAGCGGACGACAGAAGCAGTAGCCAGCGCAAAATTTCTGTCGTTATCTTCGATAACTCTGATTCTTTATTTATCTTTGTCCCAGCACTAACGTGCCGGGCTATTTGCTGTCGCCCGCTTAAGCGGGCTTTCATCGGAAACACGCCCCGAATTTTATTCTTCCTTCATACTCAGATGTTCCGCATCGTGCTGATTTCCGGCGGGAGAATGCGACGTGATAAACGGCATATGTTTGTCGTTGTAAGACGATTCTTTTTCCAGCGTCGCTTCGAGCACGTCGCTAATTCGTTTTGCCGGAATGATTTCCAGTTCTTTGCGAACGTCTTCGGGAATATCTTCCGTGTCGGCTTCGTTGCGTTCGGGCAAAACGATGCGGCGGATTCCCGCCCGATGCGCCGCCAGAACTTTTTCCTTGATGCCGCCGACCGGAAAGACCAAGCCGGAAAGCGTGATTTCGCCGGTCATCGCCGTATCCGACCGAACTTTTCTGCCCGTGTAAAGCGAAGCCAGCGCCGAAGCCATCGTCACGCCCGCGCTCGGTCCGTCTTTCGGAATCGCGCCCGCCGGAACGTGCAGGTGTACGCCGTTTTGTTTAATCGCTTCGGCGTCGATGCCGAATTCGGCGGCGTGCGACCACAGATAAGACCGCGCCGCCATCGCCGATTCTTTCATCACTTCGCCGAGCTGTCCGGTCAAAGTCAAGCCGCCGCCGCCCGGCAGCGCGGTCGCTTCGATAAACAAAACCTCGCCGCCCATCTCCGTCCAAGCCATTCCGGTCGCGACGCCGGCGGGCAGTTCGTTGCGCGCTTCTTCGGGATAAAATCGCGGCGCGCCGAGATAGCCTTTCACATCCTCAGCCGTGATTGTAACTTTGTCGAGATTATTTCCCTGCGCGACTTTCAGAGCGACTTTGCGCGCCAGATTGCCGACGGTTCTTTCCAGTTGACGCACGCCGGCTTCGCGCGTATATCTTGCGGTCAAAAGATTTACCGCGTCGTCGGTGATTTCGATTTGGTCGGGCTGCAAGCCGTTTTCCTTAATCTGTCGCGGAATCAGATATTGTTTGGCGATATTCAATTTCTCGACGTCCGAATAACCCGCAAGCGAAATAATTTCCATTCTGTCGCGCAGCGGCATCGGAATCGGCGCGAGCTGATTCGCCGTCGCGATAAAGAAAACTTTCGACAAATCGAAAGGCAAATCCAGATAATGGTCGCGAAACGTGTTGTTCTGCGCCGGGTCGAGAATTTCCAGCATCGCCGACGCCGGGTCGCCGCGAAAATCGCTGCCCATTTTGTCGATTTCGTCGAGCATCAAAACCGGATTGTTGACGCCGACGCGCCGCAGGGTTTGAATGATTCTGCCCGGCATCGCGCCGACATAAGTGCGGCGATGACCGCGCAGCTCGGCTTCGTCGCGAACGCCGCCTAAAGATATGCGGTCGAATTCGCGTCCCAAAGCGCGCGCAATCGAGCGTCCCAAAGATGTTTTTCCGACTCCCGGCGGTCCGACGAAAAGAATAATCGGGCTTTTTGAATCGGGACGCAGTTTGACGACGGCGAGCGATTCCAGAATTCTTTCTTTAATGTCTTCCAAGCCGTAATGGTCTTCGTCGAGAATCTTGCGCGCCTCGCTCAAATCCAGTTTTTCCTCGCTGGCTTTTTTCCACGGTAAATCCAGAATGTATTCCAGATACGTGCGGATAACGTGATAATCCGGCGCGGCTTGCGGCAATTGCTCCATCCGGCGCAGCTCGCGCTCGGCTTCCTTGCGCACTTCTTCGGGCAAATCCGCCGTTTCCAATCTTTCGCGCAGTTGTCCGGCTTCGGCTTTTTCACCGGTTTCGTCCTCGCCGAGCTCTTTTTGGATCGCTTTTAATTGCTGGCGCAAGATGTAATCGCGCTGAGCTTTGTCCATTTCCGTCTGCGCTTCGGCGGAAATTTTCGAGCGAATCTGCATAATATCGACTTCGCGGGCGAGCGAGGCGTGCGCCAGCGTCAGAAGCTCGTCAGCCGTGCTCGCTTCGAGCATTTTCTGTTCCTGGTCGACGCCCAAATCCAGCACCGAGCCGAGAAAATACGCGAGCTGCACCGGCTCGTTTGCCGTCATCACCGCCATACGGATTTCCGGCGGAATATTCGGCAGCATCGCCAAAGCCTGTTGAATCAGGCTTTGCACGTTGCGCTTTAAAGCCTCGACGGCGTCGGCGTCTTCAACCGTCAGCGCGGGCAAAACTTCGACCATCGCGCGCAGAAAAGGCTGTTCCTGCGCCCAGTAGACGACGCGCACGCGCTCGACGCCCTGCACGATTAACTGCATCGTATCGTCGGAGCGCATCATTCGTTTGATGTTCACCAGCGTTCCGACTTCGTATAAATCAATCGGGCGCGCGTCGTTGCCCGTCACGTCGTCGGATTTCGCGCTGATACAGGCGATGAGCTTTTCTTCGGTTGCCAGCGCCGCTTCGACCGCCTGCACGGAGCGTTTGCGCCCGACGTTGAGCGGCACGACCGTATCGGGAAAAAGCGTCGTGTTTTGCAGCGGCAAAACCGGAATCTCAAAACGTTTTCCCGGCGTCTTGACCGTCGTTTCGCCTGCGGTTTCGCCCGCGCCCGTATTCTGCGGGTTTTCAGTCGATGCGTTGGTGTTTTGCGTGTTTTCAGTATTTTCAGCCATATAAATAAAATTCGGTGGTCTATAAAGACAATTTTTTACGATTGCTGCTTTTCTGCCGCCTTTGCTTCGGCTCCACCCTTTTTCAAATAAATAAATAAAAGCCCGTCCGTATAATCGTGTTCGAGTTTCGCGCCTTCAATGACGTCGGGAAACCGCAGATTTTTCTCAAAGCGGCTGTAGGTGATTTCCATCTGATGATACGAAACGCCGTCGCCGCGACAGGTCTTATCGCGTCGGATTCCGGCGATATACAGCGTGTTGCCCTCGATTTCTATTTCGAGGTCTTCGGCAGATACGCCCGCCAGCTCTATTTTGACAATCCAGCCGTCCGGCGTGCTGTAAACGTCCGCCGCCGGATACCAAAGCCTGCCTGACGGGCGCGACCCCTTAGGCGAAGCCAGAAAGTGAAAATAACGTTCGATTGATTCAGCCATAAAACTTTAAACTCGATTCAAATGCGGCTATTGCAGCATCACGGTAATCTCGCCGTAATCTCTTCTACTTTGCTTCGACAGCTTTACTTTAATTTTTACGTCGTGGATTTTCACGTCTTGTTTTTCGAAACTCGACGGCGCATCTTTTTCGTAAAATTCTATAAAGTATCGATTGTTCAATTCGTCAAAAACAACCGAATCGATTTCCTGTTCTTCTTCCCGGTCGTAAACTTCGAAATCTTTAGCGGTTAAATTTTTCAGATAACCTTTTTTACCGCTCCAGACGGAAAAACTAACTATGACCATCGACGAACTTACCTTTAAAACGCATTCGTTTTCATCTTCCGCCGAAGTCGGCAAGTCGTTTTTCTCCTGCGCTTGTGCGACGCAGCAAGAGAAAAATACCAGCAAACATAATGAAATCGCTTTAGTTTTTAATTTCATAAAACCGGCTTTCTAGGATTTTTTCCAAAAGCCCGCGCCGCTCGAAATTTCTTCCAGCGTCTCGGCAATCTCGCGCTCGTCTTCGGTTTCCAGCGCCACGTCAGCCATCGCGATAATGCCGGCAAGCTCGTTATTTTCGTTTATCACCGGAACGCGCCTGACCTGTTTGTCGCCCATCAGGCGAATCGCTTCAAAGACGAAATCTTCGGCGCGGACGGCGAAAATTTCCGTCGTCATCACGTCGCCGATTAATGTCGCCGCGTCGCGCCCTTCGGCGACCGCGCGTACGACAATATCGCGGTCGGTAATGATGCCGACGAGCTTTCCGTTTTCCACGACGGGCAGCGAACCCATATCGCCGTCGCGCATCAGCGCCGCCACCGCCTGCACCGACATATCGCGCGTCGCCGTCGTCACATTGCGCGTCATAATTTCGCGGCAGCGCCGCCTTTCATTTGCCGAAATCTGATTTTCCGCCATAAAGCCTACTTCTTTTAAATTTTTCTCTTACAGGTATTTTGTTTTACCAGCCGCGAGAAAGCAAGGCGTCAAAAATGCAAAATGCAAAACGCAAAATGCAAAATGAAAGGAATTTAATCCTGAATCCTGAATCCTAATTCCTTCTATTTTGCCTTTTGCGTTTTGCATTTTGCATTAAAATACGTTTCAAGCAACACTAATTTGTAATCTGCAATCTGAAAATAGAATCTTTTATGGCAAGTGTTCAGGAGAATTGGCGCAAGCCGCGCCGCGAAGGAAAAAAAATTACGGTCGGGCGTATTGAAGCCGTTCCGGCGGGGCGCGGCGCGACCGTTCAGCTGAAAGGCGGCGGCGAGCTGGCTTTGTTTAACGTCGGCGGAAAATTCTACGCGATTGAAAATTTCTGCCCGCACAAAGGCGCGCCGCTCGCCGATTCGCGTCTTTACGGAAACGTCGTCGAATGCGACCTTCACGGCTGGCGTTTCGACGTGACGAACGGCGAATGTTTTACCAAAAAAAACTGCGCGATTGAAACTTACGAAGTCGTCGTCGAAGACGGCTGGATTAAAATTATAGTTTGACGGGATTTCTCTACGAATTGAGATTTGAAATTTCAGACTGGAAATTTAGATTTTAGATAATAAAAAGAAGACGGCTTCAATGCGAAAGCCGTCTTCTTTTTTGTCTTTAATTAATTTTATCTTTTGCCTTTAACTGCCGTCGTCGCCAATCGCTTCGACCGGGCAGGCGTCGCGCGCTTCTTCGCAAAGCGCTAATTCTTCAGGAGTTTCCGGCTGTTTATAGACAAACGAATAACCGTTTTCGTCGTCGCGCGTGAAGTTTTTCGGTGAAGTATCGCGGCAGACGTCGCAGTCGATACATTGACAGTCAACATAAAATTTCCCGCGCACGTTTTCCCGCAATTTGTCTTCTATTTCTGCCATTTAATTAAATCTTTTTTCGGCTTTCGATGTGAAGTTAACTATGTGTCAGTAGCCCGCGCGTAAGCAAGGGCTTCACTTGCCGCGAAAGCCCGCGCTCACGCTTGGGCTACTAACACAGACTTTTAAATCTTTTCTCTTCTCAAAATCTCGACCTCGTCGCCGTCGCTGACGGCAATCGTGTTTTCGTGAACCGTTCTGGCTTCGCGCACAAAATCTCCAATCGAATAATAACGCTGCGAAAAATGCGTCAAAATCAATTTCGCGGCATTCGATTTTTGCGCGATTTCGGCGGCTTGCGTCGCCGTCAAATGACCGTTTTTTATAGCTTCGCCGGTTTCCGCCGCCAGATATGTCGATTCGCAAATAAGAAAATCGACGTCCCGCGCCAGCTCGTAAACCGCGTCGCAAACGCGCGTGTCCATGACGAAAGCGGCGCTCAAGCCTTTTTTAAAAACGCTCATCTGTTCGAGCGAAACGGTTTTCCCGTCGATTTCGATTTTCCCTTCCGCTTTCAATCGACCGACGTCTTTGCCGAAAACGCCCGCCGCTTTCAGCTTTTCCGGCAGCATCGTCACATCGTCTTTTTCCTGAAAACGATAGCCCCACGATTCGACCGAATGGTCGAGCCGCCGCGTTTCGATGGTCAGCGTTTTATTCTCAAAAATCACGCCCGCGCCCGCGAAAGGCTTTTCCCGTATGTCTGCCGCGTTGTAATAAACGGAAGAATGACGCATATTTTCGACGAATTTCCGACCGTATTCGGGATAATAAATCTCGACCGCGTGCGGAATTCTATCGAGCGAAAGCCGCTGCAAAACTCCGGCTAAGCCGAGACAATGGTCGCCGTGAAAATGCGTGATAAAAATCTTTGTAATCTGCGACGCCGAAACTCCGGCGAAAATCATCTGCCGCTGCGTGCCTTCGCCCGGGTCGAGCAGAAAGCCTTCCGTATCCCAACGAATAAAATACCCGTTGTGATTGCGCTCGCGCGTCGGAACCTGGCTCGCCGTTCCCAAAGCGATAAAAACTCTTGCAGACATTTTTAAGTCGTGAATCGTGAATCGTAAATCGTGAATCGTAAATCGTGAATAGTAAATAGATTTGTCCGTAATAATAAACGCTTTCTTTCTATTTACGATTTACGATTCAC
>DASVWG010000101.1:0-2018 GCA_036389695.1 Pyrinomonadaceae bacterium | reverse complement strand
CAAACACTGCGCGACAAACCATTTATCTTCCTGCCAGACGACGGCGCTTAAACTTTTTTTCATTTTAATCCTCCATCGTAAAAATCGTTTCGGGGTCGTCTTCGTGACGAATCTCGTCGACGGCTTCCTTTTTTCCTTCGCCCATATAAAGCCGGTTCGGGCAGTTTATGACGAAGCCTTTTTCCGTTTCGCTGACGTTTTTATAAGCGTGCACGACGCCTTTCGGAATAATCACCGCCTGGGGATTGTCCGCGCCGGCGACCATCGTCATCACGCGGCGGTAAGTCGGCGAATCGGCGCGATTATCCCAGAGCCGCAGTTTAAAATTTCCGCCGCCGATAAAGCAAAACAAATCGGCTTGCTCGGTGTGCTCGTGCGGTCCGCGCTGCCGGTTCGGCTCGGTCACGGAAATATACGCCATCATTGGATAAAATTCGCGTTCGAGCATATCGTGACGGAAAAGCTCGGCGAGCCAGCCGCGCTCGTCCTCGAATTTTTTGAGCGGATAGACGACGACGCCTTCGATTTCGCCCTGCGTAAAAATGTTTTGTGTCGCGGTTTGTTGATTCATTTTGTTTTGGGCTTCCGGTTTAAGTTTATTTATTTTCCCGCGGCAAGCCTTTGATTCTCCGGTAAAGCCGCCGCGTCAGAGATTCGAATAAATCTTTTTTCGCCGCTGACGAAGCTCTTTCGCTCAGCGTGACGACCGCCGCCAGGGAAGTTTTGACGTAGCCGGAAATGCCGGTCGTCTGCTTGAAAATCGTGTTGTGCTCCATCGCCGTCTCAAGTTCCGCGCGCTCTTTCGTATAATAATAAACCGCCAGCGATTTGCGCGTCACGCCCTCAGGCAGATTCAGCTTTCGCGGATGCCCGTGAAACGAAATCTCGTTCGTCTCGAATATCACGGCGCGATTGAAAACCGGCGCGATGTTTTCGATTTGCCGTTTTTCCTGCATATCCCAGAATTCGAGATAGCCTTCGTATTCGCGCTGCCAGTCCTTGTTCAGATACAAAAGCAGATTCAGGCGGCGGTGCTCTTTGGTGCGCGGGTGAAAATTATAATCGACGTGCACGTCCAGATAACCGCCGTTCATTATTTGATGCAAACCGCCGCCGCTTAAGGTCGGGTCGGCAATCAAATCGGGAATCCGGCAGATTGACGAAATCAGATTGCGAAATTCTTCCGATTCGGTCATCCGGAAAAAATCGTCAATCGGCGCGGGAAAATCCTTGTTCAGCGTCAGTTTTTTGAGCTGGTGAATATACGGCGTATCGTCCCACGCGCCGCCGCGCGGCGTCGGGTAAGCCGCTAAGATTTCTTCGGCGAAATCCGCTGCCAGAAAATCATCAATCACGACATAATGAAACGGTCGCGCCGCGTCCCACGCGCGCTGAATCTCGCTCAATCTGTCGGGCGTGATATTTAAGATGCTTTCGTTTGACATCGGATTTATACAGCAAATCTGGCTGATTATCTGATTATATTTTATTCGCTCCGGTTTCGGCGACTAAATTCGACGCGCGCTGCAGGCTGTCGAATGTTCCGGCGTCAGACCACCAGCCTTCCAGCTCGCTCCACGTCATCTCGCCGCGCTCGATATAATCGTTGTTCACATCCGTAATTTCCAGCTCGCCGCGCGCCGAAGGCTCCAGCCCGCGAATGATTTCAAACACGCGCGTATCGAAAAAATAAATTCCGACCACCGCGTAATCCGATTTCGGCTCTTTCGGCTTTTCCTCGATTCTAACCACGCGGTCGCCTTCGATAACCGGCACGCCGAAACGATTCGGGTCGGGAACTTTTTTCAAGAGAATCTTCGCGCCCGCGCCTTGCGTTTGATAATCGTCTGCCGCCGCGCGGATATTGCCTTCGATAATATTATCACCGAGCACGACGCAAATCGGCGAATCGTCGGCGAAATGCTCGACTAGGCTGAGAGCGTCGGCGATGCCGCCTTCGCCTTCCTGATACGTGTAATTCAGATGCTTTAAGCCGAACTGTTTGCCGTTGCCGAGCA
>DASVWG010000100.1:0-2449 GCA_036389695.1 Pyrinomonadaceae bacterium | reverse complement strand
AATCGAGAATCTGGAAGGCACGCGCCCGATTTTCGGAATTCTGGATATTACGCTTTATCGCGACGACCTTTCGACCGTCGGCGCAAACCCGATTGTCAACCGCACCGAGCTTGACGTCGACATCGAAGACAAAAACATCATACTCGTCGACGACGTGCTTTACACGGGCAGAACTATCAGAGCCGCGCTCGACCAGTTGATGGATTTCGGACGCCCGCGCCGCGTGCAGCTCGCCGTTTTGATTGACCGCGGGCGCGAGCATCGCGAGCTGCCGATCCAGGCGGATTTCGTCGGCAAAGTCGTGCCGACCAAAAAAAGCGAGATTATCAAAGTGATGCTCAGGGAATTTGACGACGAGGAAGCCGTCGGGATTTTCGAGCGTCCGGCGGAATCATAAAAACGACATCGTTTCACAACTTTTTATAACTCCTGATGAAATAGCGCAAAAAACAGCGGTTTGTGTGTTCTTAACGTAGACGGTAAAGATTAGTTTGTATTATGCAGGGACATTTTGTCTGCCGCAAATTCCGTCTATTGCTCAACAGACACATTTGCTCTTTCAAAAAAGAAACAGGAAATTAATTTTATGAAAAAAACTTTAGTTCTTTGTCTGGCGTTACTGTTTATCGGTTACGCTGCGACAGTGGCAAAAGCGCAGACCGAAAACGATATTTTCGGTTATTACACGATTCAGGGAAAAGCGCCGGTCGGTTTTACCGACATCAGCGAGATTCATCTGGCAGGTGATTACGGCGCGCAGCAGAAACCGCCGGTTCACGGTTTAATTCGATTAAAGAACAAAACGGCAAAGGATTTTGCTATCAACAAACCGACGCTGAACGGTAAAAATATTACGTTTACCACGAAAGCGGTCGGCGGCATCAGTTATCAATTTACCGGAACGTTTGTCAAGTTTCCCAATAACGAGGCGCAGGAAGGAACGGTT
Organism: Pyrinomonadaceae bacterium; assembly: GCA_036389695.1. Taxonomy (GTDB): domain Bacteria; phylum Acidobacteriota; class Blastocatellia; order Pyrinomonadales; family Pyrinomonadaceae; genus JALZHR01. The sequence continues at coordinate 1,503 of DASVWG010000100.1, read as the reverse complement.
CTGCGAGGCATCTTGCGGAAATTCAAAGGCAAGACAAAAATTGCCGAGGCAAATCTAAAATTCAGTTATAGCGCGGGCGGTTAATCAATCGCCTGTTTTTTTGTTTTTAACGCAAAGGCGCAAGGCGACAAAGACGCGAAGAAAGAAAATCAGCTGCGAACAAACACGAACGCGTTCTTGCACCTTTGCGCCTTTGCGTTAAAATTCTTCTCTAACGAATGAACGAAACTTTTAAGCGCAAAGATTTGCTCGGCATTCGCACACTGTCGGCGGGCGAGATTCTGAGTTTATTAAAAACGGCGGAAACTTTCCGCGACGTTTCGCGGCGCGAGGTCAAAAAAGTTCCGGCGCTGCGCGGCAAAACCGTCATCAATCTTTTTTTCGAGCCTTCGACGCGCACGCGCACTTCATTTGAGCTTGCCGCCAAGCGTCTCTCCGCCGACGCCGTCAACATCTCGACTTCGACTTCGAGCCTGACGAAAGGCGAGACGATTCTCGATACGGCGATGAATCTCGACGCGATGGCGCCGCACGTTATCGTCGTGCGTCACGGCTCGGCTGGCGTGCCGCACCAACTGGCGAAAGCGAGCAAGGCGTCAATCGTCAACGCGGGCGACGGCGCGAACGAGCATCCGACGCAGGCGCTGCTCGACGCGATGACGATTCGCGAGCACAAAGGCGAAATCAAAGGCTTGAAAGTCGCGATTCTGGGCGATATTCTGCACAGCCGCGTCGCGCGGTCCAACGTTCATTTATTAACCAAATTAGGCGCGACGGTGCGCGTTTCGGGACCGAACACGCTTGTTCCGCCGGATTTTTTAGGCTTGGTCGAAAACGGCTTGGAGATTTGCCCGAACATCGAAACGGCTCTGGAAAAAGCCGACGTCGTGATGGTTCTGCGCATCCAGCGCGAGCGGATGGACAAAGCGTTTTTCCCGACGATGCGCGAATATTCGATTTATTACGGCTTGACCAGAGACCGCTTGAATCTGGCGCAAAAAAACGCCATCGTCCTGCATCCGGGACCGATGAATCGCGGCATCGAAATCGCTTCGGACGTCGCCGACGGCTCAAGCTCGCTCATTTTAAATCAGGTCGAATACGGTCTCGCGGTGCGAATGGCGGTTTTGTATCTGCTGACCGGCGGAAGTAATGAATAATAATTGTGATAAAATTTCAAAAGGGAGTTTTTGAAATGACGCAAATCACATTACAAAATGCCGAGAAAAATTGGGCTGAGATTTTACAGAAAGCGTTAAACGGCGAAGAAGTAATAATCGAGCGCGACGGCAAGCCGGTCGCCAAGGTTTCGCCCTATAAAGCGGAAGAAGATTGGTTTGGAATGGATGAAGGTAAAGTTTGGATTGCCGATGATTTTGACGAAACGCCGGAAGAGTTTTCGGCTCTGCTAAGCGAAGAAGATAAAAGATGAGAATTCTGATTGACACGCAGATATTTCTCTGGTTTTTCGGCTTTGCCAATCGAATTTCGGCAGATGTGGAA
>DASVWG010000099.1:0-11218 GCA_036389695.1 Pyrinomonadaceae bacterium | reverse complement strand
AAAGACGGCGCGGACGAAAAGCTGCCGAAGCACATTTTGAGCGTTCAACATCCGGCGACGTTAAAACGCACCGGCTTTAAATTTCGGATTTACGACGCGCGCCATACATTCGCCAGCCGCGCCGTCGAAAACGGAATTGACCTTTTGCGACGACCGGCTGCATTTTCGGATACAGAAGCTTTTAAGATGCCCGAAGATTTCAAGTAAGGGATTGTAAATAAAAGATTTAGTTTTGCATAGGTAGTTTAATTTTATGACGAGAAAAATCATTCACGCGCTATTGCCGAAGCTGATAATTTTGCTTTGCTGCGCATCGAGTTTCGCCCAGGCAAACGGAAAATCCGAAGCCGTCAGCATCGGCGAAATTCTTTCTTACGAAGGAAAATTGAGCAAAGCGATTTTTCGCGGCATCAGCGTCGCCGATATAACTTTTAACGTCGCGCCCGCTGCAAACGACAAAAATTACCTGATTAAAACCCAAGCCCGCTCGAAGGGAAGTTTGACAAAACTGTTTGGCTTCAGGTTTCTGCAAATATTCGAATCGACCGTCGATGCCGAAAAATTTCGCATTCTGAAAACGACCAAGCGCGACGAGCAGGGCGAGCGCGTGCGCGATTCCGAGGCTTTTTTCGATTACGGCGAAAAGAGCGTGACCTACATCGAAACCGACCCGAACGACCGTATGCGACCGCCGCGCAAGATCGCTTCCGTCATCGAAGACAGCACGCAGGATTTGATTTCGGGCATTTACGCCTTGCGGCGGATGCCGCTCGCCGCCGGCAAAACATTTCAAATCACGGTCAGCGATTCCGGTCTGGTTTATAAAATCCCGGTGCGCGTCGCGGCGCGCGAGCTGCAAAATACGGTTCTCGGCAAAGTCTGGTGTTTTCGCGTCGAGCCGGAAGTTTTCGGCGCCCGCCGCGTCATCGAACAAAAAGGCGCGATGACGATTTGGATTATGGACGACGCCCGCCGCATTCCCGTCCGCGCGACCATTAACACCGACGGTTATAAAGTCGAAGTCAAACTGAAAAAAGTCACGCGTTAAATCGGTCGAGAGTCAGGAGTCGAGAGTCGGGAGAAAGCGTTTTTCTCTCGACTTTTCATTTTTGATTCCTGAGTCCGACGCTCCCGGCTCCCGACCCCGACTCTTGACTCTCGACTCTTTAAGCCCGCATAATCAATCTTTTAATTTAATTAAGATTTCGGCTCTATTGATGCCGAAACGCATTTTATAAATAAATATGAACGAAAAAGAGATTGAAAAAACTGATTTGAACGAAACGGAAACGAAGACGCTCGAATTTTCGCTGACCGATTTTAAATTGAATCTGGTTTCATCGGCGGAAATGCTGAAAGGCGAAGCTAAATTGCTGCCGGAAAACGAGTTAAAGTTTGCGACCGGCGACGAAGAGGAAGCAGAAAAGCCGGAGCCGACCGAAGTTTTTAAAGAGCTTGCCGAGCCGAAATTGCCCGCGCTGCCGAGCGAAAATCGCGCGCGCCTTCAGATGCAGTCGCCGAACCGGATTTTCTTTTACTGGTCGCTGAAAAATAATCCGTTTCAGACGCTCGAAAAAATGTTCGGCAGCCGCGCCGCCGGTTTTACGTTTGTCGCTAAATTAATTAATTTAACGAACCAGACGGAGAATTTTTATCGCGTGCCCGCCGCCGGTTCGTGGTGGTTCGACGTCGAATCGGACGCGAATTACCGCGCCGAAATCGGATTTTTGTCCGCCGACCGACCGTTTGTCCGTCTTTTGTTTTCCAACACGGTCGAAACGCCGCGCAGCGCGCCTTCGCCGTATTTCGATTTGTCGCCGCAGTTTGCCGTCTCGGCGCAGGAATTTGCCGAAGTTCTGGACGCGTCCGGCTACAAACAGGACGCTTTTGAAATGGCGCTCGCGGGCGACGAAGCCGAAGAAGCCGACGCGGCGACCGAAGAGACGCTTTTTCAGTTAATCGGCAAGCGCAAGCTCGACGCGCCGGGCGGCGAACTGCGCCACGTTTTATTCGCGCTCGCCTCCGGCACGACGCTCGCGGATTTGCGCGGTCAAATCAGCCCGAATCTTTTCACGCAGCTGGAAAAATTGATGCAGGAAAGCGCGGAGCGGCTTTCGCCGGAAAAAGTTCTGTCGGCTTTGCAGGAAAATTTCGATTTCGAAGCGGGCGAAGAAACCGTGGAAGCGGGCGAAGTTTCGTATAAAACTTTCGGAGCGAGCCTCGTAAATTTCCAAAAGTTTCCGCGCACCACGGCGAAAAGATTTCCGAAATTTTCGCCCGTCAGCTCGGCGCGTTAAAGAAGTTTTTCAACCTGAAAGACGCAAAGGTCGCAAAGGGAAAAATACAGGGATGACAGGATTGACAGGGATATTTAATATAAAAAACTTTTAAATCCCTGTAAATCCTGCTATCCCTGTATTTTTCCTCTCTTGCGTCTTTGCGTCTTTGCGTCTTTGCGTTAAATTCTTTCTATGCCTGTTGGATACTTTAGTCTAATTTTACACGCGCATCTGCCGTTTGTGCGGCATCCCGAATATCCGGAATTTCTGGAAGAAGACTGGTTTTACGAAGCGATTACGGAAGTTTATCTGCCGCTGGTTTTCATCTTTCAGAATCTGCACGAAGCGGGCGCGGCGCCGCGACTGGCGATGAACGTTTCGCCGCCGCTTTGCGAAATGCTCGCCGACAAACTTTTGGAAGAAAGATACACGCGGCATCTGGAAAATTTAATCGAATTAGCCAATAAGGAAGTCGGGCGGACGCAGCGGGAAGCGCCGGAATTTCTGGACGCGGCGCAGATGTATGTCCGAACTTTAACGGCTTCGCTCGATTTGTGGAACAATAAATATCAAAGAAATCTCATCAACGCTTTCCGGCAGTTGCAGGAAGAAGGCGTTTTGGAAATCATCACCTGCGGCGCGACGCACGGTTTTCTGCCTTTGATGTCGCGCCGCGAAGCCAGGCGCGCCCAAATCGAAATCGCCGTCGCCAATTACAAAAAACATTTCGGTCGCCAGCCGCGCGGCATCTGGCTGCCGGAATGCGCGTATGAAGAAGGCATCGAGGATTTGCTGAAAGAAGCCGGCATCGAATATTTTATCTCCGACACGCACGCGATTCTTTACGGCACTCCGCGCCCGCGCTACGGCGTTCACGCGCCCGTCAGATGCCCGAACGGCGTGGCGACTTTCGCGCGCGACGTCGAGACTTCGCAGCAGGTCTGGAGCGCCGAAGTCGGTTATCCGGGCAACCCGCTTTATCGCGAATTTTATCGCGATGTCGGCTGGGATTTGCCGCTCGAATATCTGAAGCCGCACCTGCACGCCGACGCAAACCGCCGCAATCTCGGCTTGAAATATTACCGCATTACCGGCAAAACCGAACGCAAACAGCCGTATCTGCCCGATTTGGCGCGTGAAAAAACCGCGCAGGACGCCGCCGATTTTCTCGGCAAACGCATCCGGCAGGCTTATGAATTGCGCGAAATTTACGAAGGTCATCCGCCGCTCGTCGTTTCGCCTTACGACGCCGAGCTGTACGGTCACTGGTGGTTTGAAGGTCCGCAATTTCTGGATTTCTTTTTCAAAAAGCTGCATTACGACCAGACGGAGATTCAGGCAATCTCGCCGGGCGATTATCTGGATTCGGGCTTGCCGGTTCAGACGCAGCAGCCTTCCGCCTCAAGCTGGGGCGAGCGCGGTTATTATAAAGTCTGGCTCAACGAGGGAACTTCGTGGATGTATCCGTATCAGCACGACGCCGAAGCGAAAATGATTGATTTGGCGAATCGTTTCAGTGAGGCAAGCGGGTTGACGCTCCGCGCCCTGAATCAAATCGCGCGCGAATTATTGCTCGCCCAATCGAGCGATTGGGCTTTCCAGATTTATCAGGGCACGACGGTCGAATACGCTTCGCGCCGCTTCCGCTCGCATATTCATCGCTTTAATCTGCTGGCGACCGAAATCGAAAAAGGCGAAATCAACGAGGAGCTTTTGAGCGAAATCGAAGCGCGCGACAATATTTTTCAAGAGATTGATTACCGGATTTACAAATCAATTACGAATTACGAATTAATTTGACCTTTGAACTTTGAACTTAGACCTTTGATTTTGCTCAATAATCAAAGGTCAAAAATCAAAGCTCAAAGGTCATTTCTTCCAATTCGTAATTCGCAATTCGCAATTCGTAATTGATAAAATTTAAGGCAGTTCCAATTTTTGCCGCGCGTCCATCTGGTTGATAAATCTTCCGAGAAAAACTTTTTTGATGATTCCGTCCTGAACCAGAAATTTTGTCGGCACGCCTTTGACCGCCAGAGCGCTGGCAAATTCTCTTTTTTCGTCCGTTAAGAGCGGAAAATTTATATTTTTGTTTTCGGCGAGCGCGTTTTGTTTTTCTTTCGGGTCGACGTTGATGCCGTAGATTTGTATTTGCGGGCTTATCTGCGGATACATTTCCGCTATCTGCTCGATTTCGGCTTTGCACGCTTCGCAGTCGGCGGAGAGAAACATTATTAAAACCTTGCCTTTTCGCAGCGCCTGATTGTCGAAATTTTCGCCCTTTGCCGCCGAAAGATTCGACGCCGGTAATTTCTCGCCGATTAAGCTTTGCCCGGGCTTTTTCGGAGCGTTATTTCGCCAGAGAGACAGCGCTTCGAGCGTGATTCCGAAGCCGATGAAAACGGTTAGCAATGGGATAAATATTTTTTTTAACATCGGTAAAATATTGCAAATAAAAAGGGTGAAAGAGTCTCTATTCCGGGTCGGAAAAACTCAAAATAGAGACTCTTCCGAAACGGTTTTGCGTCAAGCCCTGCCCTAATAGCAATCTTCGGGATGCGATGCGGTGCAAGGATTGTCGAAACCGCAGTAAGTTACGTAAGTGCTTTCCGGCTGGACTGTATTCGGGTCAGTCGGCAGACAGGAATACTCGCAGGTTTGCGTATACGGGTCAGCGTAGGTCAGCGAGCAAAGCTCCCAGCCGGTCGAATAATAATCTATACAGGTGACGCAGGGACCCATATTCGCCGAATAAGCCACCGGCAGCGCCAAAAGCGCGCCGATACAGAACAAGACGAAGAACCTCTTTAAAGATTTCATTTTTCCTCCAAAAGTTTAGTAAGAATTTAATAGAAGCTGAGACACTGTTATTTTAGTTAAACCGAATCGCCGAGTCAAGAATTTTTTATACTGAGACAAACACATAAGATATAACTGTTTAACGCTAATGTATCCGACATTTTTAAACGCCGCCGAATATTTTCCCGAACATTTTTATTAGTCTTTCGCTGTTTGCCTTAACATTTTCGTAAAGTTATCATTTTCTTTTACTTTACGGGAGAAACATTGATGGCAAACAAAGGCGCGGAGATTGCGCCGGCAAACGGTAAGCTCGGAATTTTGCTCGTCGGGCTCGGCGCGGTCAGCACGACTTTTGTGGCGGGCGTCGAGGCGATTCGGAAAGGGAAGGCGAAGCCAATCGGAAGTTTAACGCAGATGGGCACGATTCGTCTGGGCAAGCGCACCGAGAACCGCGCGCCGAAAATCAAGGATTTCGTGCCGCTCGCCGATTTAAACGACATCGTTTTCGGCGCGTGGGACATTTTTTCCGATTCGGCTTATGAAGCCGCACTGCACGCCGGAGTTTTGGAGAAATCGCAGATTGAAGATTTGCGCGAGCAATTGGAATCTTTAAAGCCGATGCAGGCGGTTTTTTCGCAGAATTACGTCAAGCGTCTGAACGGCACGAACATCAAGCAGGGCAAGAATAAAATGGAGCTTGCCGAGCGGCTTATCGAAGACATCGCGCGCTTCCGGCAGGAAAAAGGCTGCGAGCGGCTGGTGATTGTCTGGGCGGCTTCGACCGAAATTTTTCTTGAGCCGTCGGAAGTTCATGCGAGCATAGAAGCGTTTGAGAAAGGCTTGTATGATGATGACGAACGCATCGCGCCTTCGATGATTTACGCTTACGCGGCTTTAAAATCCGGCGTTCCTTTCGCCAACGGCGCGCCGAATCTGACGGTTGACATTCCGGCTTTGACCAGGCTGGCGGAAAAAAATAACGTTCCGATATGCGGCAAAGATTTTAAAACCGGACAGACGTTTATGAAAACGATTCTCGCGCCGGGCTTAAAGGCGCGAATGCTCGGGCTTGCCGGTTGGTATTCGACCAATATTCTGGGAAACCGCGACGGCGAAGTTCTGGACGACCCGGAAAGCTTTAAGACGAAAGAAGAAAGCAAGCTGTCGGTTTTAGAGCATATTTTGCAGCCGGAAGTTTATCCCGATTTATACGAAGGCTTTTCGCACGTCGTCCGCATCAATTATTATCCGCCGCGCGGCGACAACAAGGAAGGCTGGGACAATATAGACATTTTCGGCTGGCTCGGCTATCCGATGCAGATAAAAGTTAATTTCCTGTGCCGCGATTCCATCCTCGCCGCGCCGCTCGTTTTGGATTTGGCTTTGTTTCTGGATTTGGCGCAGCGAGCCGGAATGAAAGGCGGCATTCAGGAATGGCTTTCTTTCTATTTCAAAGCGCCGCAGACCGCCGCCGGGCTTTATCCCGAACACGATATTTTTATTCAATTAAAAAAGCTCAAAAACACTCTGCGCCACCTGCAGGGCGAGGAGCTGATTACGCATCTCGGACGCGAGTATTACGACTAAAGTGAAAAAGTGAAAAGGTGGAAAAGTGAAAAAGTCGGTTCAGGTTTGCCCAATTACTTTTTCACCTTTTCACTTTTTCACTTTTTCACTTTGAATTTTTCTCTTGCCATATTTTCGTTTTTGTGCAATTAATATGTCTTAAGAGCCGCACGCTCGGCGCGGTTTGAATAACAAGTCTAAATTGAATCATAAACACCTTCCTTGAACCTCCAAAAGGTTCAGCCAACAAATTTTTTTTTGACAGCATCCTATGTAAGCGATTTTGCCGTAAAAGTTTTCCGGCAAAGTGCAAGTTGAAAGTTCGTCTATGACAGTAGCAAACGGTTGATTCCAGAAGCGTTTGCTAAGGCGAGGAGAGAAACATTATATGAGTAACGAAACGGCAAAAAAGAAACAAACGACAGAAACACACATTTTACTTGACCCGGATTTGAAAAGCCCGCGAGCGAAGGAATTTGAAGACAAGCTTTCCGCGCAAATCGTCGGGCAGGAACGCGCCGTGCGCCGGATGAGCGGACTTTTCCAGATTTATCTGGCGGGCATGAACAATCCTTCGCGCCCGATTGGCACGCTGCTTTTCCTCGGTCCGACCGGCTCGGGAAAGACGCGCGTCGTCGAAGCGGCGGCGGAAGTTCTTTTCGGCGACCCGCTGGCGGTGGTCAAAATCGACTGTGCCGAGTTTCAACATTCTCACGAGATTGCCAAACTCATCGGTTCGCCTCCGGGCTATCTCGGACACCGCGAAACTTCGCCGATGCTGACGCAGGAAAATCTCGACAAAGCTCACACGGACGAAACGAAACTGACTTTCGTTTTGTTTGACGAAATCGAAAAAGCTTCTGACGCGCTGTGGCAGCTTCTTTTGGGAATCCTGGATAAAGCGACATTGACTTTAGGCGACAATCGCCGCGTCGATTTCTCGCGTGCGGTCGTCATTATGACTTCGAATTTAGGCGCGCGCGAGATGTCCGAGATGATTTCGGGCGGCATCGGCTTCGCGCCGAGTAAAGGTCAGCGAATTCAGGAAGAAAACGAAATCGACCAGAAAATTTATCGCACGGCTTCGGAAGCGGCAAAGCGCAAATTCTCGCCTGAATTTATGAACCGCATCGATAAAGTGGTCGTCTTCCGCAGCTTGAAAGAGCATCATTTGCGAAAAATTCTGGAAATCGAACTGCGCCAGGTGCAGAATCGCATTACCGAATCCGCCGGAACGAAATTCGTCTTCGAATGCACGGACGCGGCAAAGGAATTCCTTCTGAGCGAAGGCATCGACCTGAAATACGGCGCGCGCCATCTGAAACGCGCGATTGAACGCTTTCTGGTTTATCCTTTATCGAATCTCGTCGCGACCGAACAGGTGGAAACCGGCGACCTCGTGACGATTGATTATGACGGCGATAAACTGACTTTCGCCAAACAATCGGGCAAGATGATTGTCAACGAATCGGACGATTTCCTGTTTGAAGAAGAGCTGGAATCAAAATCCGACGCCGTCGGTCTGCCGCTGCCGCAAGCCCAAGCCGCCGCGAGCGGAAAAGGCAACAAAGGCGAAAATCAGGAAAGCTAATCTGATTTCATAAAAAAACTAACCGGACGAGGAACGAGAAATTGTTCCTCGTTTTTCTTTTTCGCAATCTTCTACGCATCCGAAAAGCAAAAATTTTCGAACTGTACGTCCAATGAGAACAAGGTAAAGCCCAATTCCAGATGGAGAGAGAAGATTGAAGATGAAAATAATTCTTTTAAATTTTACGGTTTTGATGCTTTGCTGTTTGCTGTCGGCGATAAGCATTTCCGCTCAGCAATCCGAACGAAACGAGCGGCAAATTCTTTCGCAGATAGAAATCGAGCATTTCGATTGTTATTTGCAGCGGGAAACGGCTGAACCGCAAATGATTAAAAACTATTACAAACGCGGCGCGGCGCAAGGCGAAATCTCTAATTTGCCGTCGGAAAATTTTTCGCGGCAGAATGAGTCTCAAAAATTTATTTATCGAATAAGAATCCGCAACCTGAGCGATAAGGAAATCGCCTCGGTAAGCTGGCGTTATGAATTCTTTAATCCGTTAACTAAAGAAACGACCGAAAGCCTCGAATTCGAAAGCCGCGTGCGAATAAAACCGGGCAAGCGAAAAACGATTTACGTCGAATCTTTTTCGCCGCCGCAAACCGTAGACGTAAATTTACTTTTCCTGAATGAAAAGCAGCCTTTTCTGGAATCGACCAGCGTCAAATCCGTGGTTTTCAAAGAGATTGCGGAAAAGCAAAAATTAATGGCGAAAAATTAATCGCAGAGACGACTGAATTGCGGAAAAAACGAGGGACGAGGAACAGTTCCTCGTTTTTATTTTGAGAAAATTCAATAATTATCTATGCCCGAAATTCGTCTGGAAACTTTTATTAAAGCGCCGGTTGAAAGATGTTTCGATTTGTCTCGAAGCATCGATTTGCACGAAGTTTCGCTCGAACACACGGGCGAAAAAGCGATTGACGGCAAAACGAGCGGTTTGATTGAAAAGGGCGAATCCGTTACGTGGCAGGCGCGGCATTTCGGCATCAAACAAAGGCTCAGCGTAAAAATTACAGAGATGAACGCGCCGCAGTATTTCTGTGATGAAATGACCGAGGGCGCTTTTAAAAATATGCGTCACGAACATTTTTTTGAAACGAGAGAAACGGGAACGTTAATGATTGATAAATTTTGTTACGAAGCTCCGTTTTGGATTTTCGGCGCGTTTTTTGATTATTTTGTTTTGAAAAATTATATGAAACGACTTTTGGAGCGCAGAAATCAAACAATCAAGCGAATCGCCGAAGGTGAAGAATGGAAAAAGTTAATAAAGCGGTAAGTGGTAAACGGTAAGTGGTAAGTTGCAATTGATAAAGTTGCAATTGAAAATTAACGAACTTACCACTTACCACTCTTTTACTTTCATTCCCAATCTTTCGCGCGCCCGACCGCTTTTGTCCATCTCGCTCGCAGATGTTTCGCTTTTTCGGCGGGCATTTGCGGCTCGAAAATTTTATCGACTTTCCACGCCCTTTCGATTTCGTCTTTCGATTGCCAGAAGCCGACCGCCAAGCCCGCCAGATAACCCGCGCCGAGCGCCGTCGTTTCGGTGATGCGCGAGCGGACGACGGGAATCTGCAAAATATCGGCTTGAAATTGCAGCAGAGTCTCGTTTGAAGTCGCGCCGCCGTCCACGCGCAGTTCTTTCAGCTCGATTCGCGAATCGGCGCGCATCGCGTCGAGCAAATCCGCCGTTTGATACGCGATTGATTCGAGCGCGGCGCGGGCGATGTGCGCTTTGCCTGTGCCGCGCGTCAAGCCGATAATCGTGCCGCGCGCGGTTTGATTCCAGTGCGGCGTTCCGAGTCCGGCAAAGGCGGGCACGAAATAAACGCCGCCGTTGTCTGTGACGGAATTTGCCAGCGCTTCGACGTCCGACGATTTTTCGATAATTCCCAGCGAATCTCTGAGCCATTGAATCACCGCGCCGCCGATAAAAACGCTGCCTTCGAGCGCGTATTCGGTCGCGTTTCCAATCTGCCAGCCGATGGTCGTAAGCAGTTTATTTTTTGATTCGATTGGTTTAGTGCCGGTATTTTGCAGCATAAAACAGCCCGTGCCGTATGTGTTCTTCGACATTCCGGCTTCGATGCAGGCTTGCCCGAAAAGCGCGGCTTGCTGGTCGCCCGCGTTTCCGGCGATTCTGATTCCGCTTAATTCACCCGGCGTTTTCACCTCGCCGTAGATTTCGCTCGAAGAAGCGACGCGCGGCAGAACCGTGTGCGGAACGTTAAAGATTTCGAGCAGTTCTGCGTCCCAATTTAAATCGTGGATGTTAAAAAGCATCGTGCGCGAAGCGTTGGAAACGTCCGTCAGATGAAGCTCGCCGCCGGTCAGTTTCCAAATCAGCCACGAATCAATCGTGCCGAAACAAAGCTCGCCCGTCTCGGCTAAACGGCGCGCGCTTTCAACCGTTTCCAAAATCCAGTTTAATTTGCTCGCGCTGAAATAAGCGTCCACTTCAAGTCCGGTTTTGCGGCGAATCAAATCCGCATATTTCGCGCGAATCTCATCGCAAAAGACGGAAGTCCGGCGGTCTTGCCAGACGATGGCGTTATAAACCGGCTCGCCCGTTTTCCGGTTCCAGCAAACGGTCGTCTCGCGCTGGTTGGTGATTCCGATTGCCGCGATGTCTCCGGCAGTCAAATCCGCTTTTTCGAGCGCCTCAATCGCCGTCTGCGACTGCGTTTCCCAAATCTCCTGCGGATTATGCTCGACCCAGCCACTTTTGGGGAAAATCTGCGTGTATTCGCTCTGCGCGAGCGAAACGATGCGGCTTTCCTTATCGAAAACAATCGCGCGGCTGCTCGTCGTGCCCTGGTCGAGAGCGAGAATATATTTCATAAATTTTTTGAAATGAAACAAGGGATAAACACGGCTGTCGAGGCAGAAGCCCGCGCGTGAGCAAGGGCGGAATAATTTTAGATTGTCGACTGCCGATTTTAGATTTGCCGTTAGCAAAATTAATCTTCAATCT
>DASVWG010000098.1:0-9909 GCA_036389695.1 Pyrinomonadaceae bacterium | reverse complement strand
AAAACCGAAATCGGCGCGGGCGCGTTCGGGTCGGGATTCGGAATCGTGAGCCGCGTCACGGCAAATTGCCCGAAGCTTCCGTATTCGCCCGCGAGCGGCAGCGTCGTCGCTTTTGACAAAGTGCAGGGCATAATCTGCGCCCGAATGACGAAAGCGTTTACGAAAAGAATCGTTAAAAAAATTGTCAGGAAAAATATTTTCTTCATTGAGAACTCCGTCTATGTTGGAAACGCATCGCCGCGCAAAAGTCCGAAATTTTATTCGGGCGCGATTTTTTCGATTGTTTTGGCGATTCTTCTGGCTCGCGTTTCTTCTTTTTTAGCGTCTTCAATCGCCATGACATATTCGCGCTGATGCGTGTAGCTCAGCTTTTCCCAGGCGCGTTTGGCGCGGCTGTTGGCTTCCAGCGCGGCGGCAAAATCTTCGGGCGGAATGATAACCCGCAATTCTTCGTCGCGCTCCAGTTCGACCGTAATCATCTCGCCGCCTTTCACGCCCGCCGCATTACGAAATCTTTTCGGGATGGCGAGCAGATATTGCCCGCCCATCCGGAAAATCGTGCTGCGATAATCCGCGCCGTTGATGCAGACTTTGACCGGAACTCGTTTCGCGCCGAAAGTTTTTTCCACGTCAAACGGAATCGTGATGCGCGTCGCGTCGATATTTTCGTCCTTTTCCAGTAAAACTTTAAAAGTTTGTTTTTCGCTCATTTGTTCGCACCTCGCCGAATATGTCAAAATTAAATTCAAAGGCAGAAACGCGACAGTTATGGAGCGTGTTTTTTATCAATTACGAATTACACAATGACGAAGGGACGATATTAAATATCTTCAATTAATAATTCGTCTTCGTAATTCACAGAACACGCTCCATAACTGTCGCGTTTCTGCCTGTAAAACAAAAACATTATGACACAAAAAGTACGTAAAGCGGTCTTTCCCGCAGCCGGTTTAGGAACTCGTTTTTTGCCCGCCACCAAAGCGTCGCCGAAAGAGATGCTGCCGCTCGTGGATAAACCTCTGATTCAATATTCGGTCGAAGAAGCGGTCGCCTGCGGCATCGAATCGATTCTGATTATCACGAGTCGCGACAAAGCTGCGATTGAAGACCATTTCGACGTTTCGTTCGAGCTGGAACAGGTTTTAAAAGAACGCGGAAAAACCGAAATGTTCGAGCTCGTGCGCGGCGTCTCCGAGCTCGCCAAAATTTCCTACACGCGCCAGAAACAGGCTTTAGGTTTGGGACACGCGATTTACCAGGCGAAAGATTTTGCCGGCGGCGAGCCGTTCGCCGTTCTGCTCGCCGATGACGTCGTCGATGCGGAAAAACCGGCTTTGCAGCAGTTGATTGACGTTTACGAAAAATACAACGCGCCCGTCATCGCGACGATGCAGGTCGCGGGCGAAGCCATCTCGCGCTTCGGCGTGATTGACGCGCAGGAAGAAGTCGAGCCGGGCGTTTTCAAAATCCGCGAGGTTATCGAAAAACCGAAGTTTGAAGACGCGCCGTCGGATATGGCGGTCATCGGTCGGTACATTTTCACGCCCGAGCTTTTCGACGCGCTCGAACATACCAAGCCGGGCGCGGGCGGCGAAATTCAGGTCGCCGACGCGATGCGCGAATTGCTCGAAGCCGGTTCGCCGTTTTACGCCGTGCGCCTCGAAGGCACGCGCCACGATGCGGGCGACAAGCTCGGATTTCTGATTGCGACGGTCGAATTTGCCTTAAAACACGAAGACCTCGCGGCGGATTTTAAAAAATATCTGAAATCTCTGAATTTGTAGTAAAATTCTTACCGCAGACAGATGCGGAAAACTTGACGGCAAAGGCAAAAGCTTTCGCGTCTGCTGTCTTTTGCAGCAAAATTTTTGCGAGGTGAAAATTTATGGCGCTTGGCGGAAGAAGTTGGGACGAATGGATTGCGGAGTATTCGCAAGGGCATCAGAATAAAGTCAATCAGTGGACGCATAAAATCGGCATTCCGATGATTGCGCTTTCGATTTTGCTGGTCATACCGGGTTTTTTCATCGCGGGCTTTTGGAAAATTCCGCTCGCGCTGTTCGTCGTCGGCTGGATTTTGCAGTTTGTCGGTCACGCTTTCGAGCGCAAGCCGCCCGAGTTTTTCAAAGACCCGCGCTTTCTGATGGTCGGGCTGCGCTGGTGGTTCGCGAAGCTGCGCGGCAAGGCTTGATTGGTTATGAAATATTTTATTCCTAATCTGACGCCTGCCGGAGAATCAGAAACGGAAAGCGCGCCGCGGCGGGAGAAACTCGGCGGTCTGCCTTTCGGTTTGCCGCCGGAAATGTATCCGAAATGTCGGGAATGCGGCGCACTGATGGGGCTTTTAGCGCAATTTCCGCATCACGCCGAGAGATTAAATTTAGGCAAAGAAAATCGGGTTTTATTTGTTTTTCAGTGCAATTACGACGGAGGCTGCACTACCTGGGAAGCTGATTCGGGAGCGAACGCCTGTTTTGTAGCCGAGCCTGAAGGCTTGACTCACAAAACGGAAAATCCGCCGGACGGAAACCTTGTATTGGAAAAAGAATATCTGATTACCGGCTGGCAGCAGCACGATGACGGGATTCCAGAAGAAGACAGTAAACTCTTTCTCGATATGGACGGTTATGAGGAAATAAACGACGAAAACCCTGTAGAATTTTTTGAAAAAATCGTTGAAGCAACAAGGCTCGGCGGCGTTCCGTCGTGGCTTCAGTTTCCTGAAGCTCCCGAAGGACGCTGGAAATTTGTCGGGCAACTGGATTCCGAAACCGGATTTAATTTCAGCGACATGGGCATAGGTTATATTTTTATTGAGGAAACGGAAAATCCTTCGCAGTTGCCGCGAGGAAAATTTTTGTGGCAATGCCATTAATTTAATTTTGGAGAATCGGAATTTGAGCGAAAAACAATTTAGCGGAAAATCGGCAATCGTCACGGGCGCGACGCGCGGCATCGGGCGGGCGATTGCTCTGGAATTGGCAAAACGCGGCGCGAATGTCGCTTTTAATTATGCGAGAAGCGTGGACGAAGCCGAGAAATTGAAGGCGGAAATCGAAAATTTAGGCGTGAAGGCTTTTGCGGCGCAGTGTGACGTGGCGAATACGGAAGCGTCGGCGGGTTTTGTGAAACAAGCGCAAACTGAGTTCGGGACGATTGATTTTTTGGTGAATAACGCCGGAATCACGCGCGACACGCTGATTTTGCGGATGAAGGAGGACGATTGGGACAGCGTTATCGACACGAATCTGAAAGGCGCGTGGAATTTTTCGAAAGCCGTTTTGCGTCCGATGATGCGCAATGAAACGGGCGGCTCGATTCTGAATATTTCTTCCATCAGCGGCGTCGTCGGGATGCAGGGACAATCGAATTATTCCGCCTCGAAAGCGGGAATGATCGGCTTGACGAAAGCGTTGGCGAAAGAAGTGGCGAGCCGGAAAATTACGGTCAACGCGCTCGCGCTCGGTTTAATCGAAACCGATATGTCGGGCGAAATGAACGAAGAACACCGCGCGAAAATTCTCGAAATGATTCCGCTCGGACGACTCGGAAATGTGCGGGAAGTGGCTGAAATCGCCTGCTTTATGCTTTCCGATTCGGCGCGTTATATTACCGGACAGGTCATACAGCCGGACGGCGGGCTGGCGATTTAATTTTGATTTTAATTTTTAGATTTTCGACTGCCGCGCGGAAAATTCTTGCAATCTGCATTTGAGCCTCTAAAATCTAAATATGTCCAACGAAACGGAAGAAGAATCGCCGCCGCCGGTAGTTACGCCCGAAGAATTTGTAGCATCGCGAAAGCGCGCGATTCGAAGGCGTTCGTGGTGGGCAATCGGCATCGGAGCGGCGCTCGTCGCTTTGCATCTGTTCGTGTTTTTCTTCGTCATCATTTTCAAAGAGCAGATTCAGGCGCAATATCCGGACGAATTTGACGGCGAAATCAGTTGGAAAATTCTTTTCCGAAGCTTATTTTTCTGCTCGGACTTTTTGCGCTGATTGCGGGCGTCTGGGGACTTTACGAAGCGAAAAGAATCACGCTCGAAGATTTGATTCCGTCGCCCGAAGCCATCGAATTTCTGCGGCAGTCGCGCGATACGGTTCCTTATTTTTCGTATCTTCTGGTCGGCTGTTTAATCGTCGTCACGCTCTTTCAGTTGAAAATAGAAGGTTTTGATAATTATCTGGACTTCGGCGCGGAATCGGTGAAAATTGCCGGTTTGGTCAAGCCTCTCGTCTGGGAAGGCGAATGGTGGCGGCTGCTCACTTACGCCGCTCTGCACGGGATTTTTCCGCTGCATCTGTATTTCAACGCGCAGGCGCTTTACGGTTTCGGAAGCCTCATCGAGTTTCTTTCAAACCGCGCGCATCTGGCAATAGTTTTTCTTTTATCAATCATCGGCGGCGGTCTTTTAAGCTTATTTTTTATGCCCGAAGTCCAGTCAATCGGCGCTTCGGGCGGAATTATGGGTTTAATCGGTTATATGGCGATTTACGGTTATCGCCGCAAACGCCAATTGCCGCCGGATTTTTTGCGAAGTATGCTGGTGAATATCGGTTTTATCGCGGCTTTCGGCATTATTGCTTACCAGATAGTCGATAATTTCGGGCATCTCGGCGGTTTTTTAACCGGCGCCGTTTACGGCTTTTTGCAGATTCCGCACGATTTAAATAAAAATCCGCGCAAGGCGCTCGCCTTAACGGAAGCCTTCGGTCTGCTTTCGATGGGAATTTTTGTTTTCGTCTCGATTTTAACCGTCCTGCTGCTTTTGCAATATGTAAAATTTTAGATAAACAGGCAGAAACGCGACAGTGATGGAGCGTGCCTCACTTTAGAGATTCAACAAGCTAAACTTGAAACACGCTCCATCACTACCAGCGTTTCCGCCCTTTTCGATTTAACACTTGCCTAATCGCAAATCTAAAATCTAAAATCTAAAATTTGAATTATGCCGAGAGTTCGCGTTCACCAGCACGTCAATCCGCTTGCGCCGTATTTTCGTTTTGTTTCCAAGCCTCTGGATTTGACGGAGATTTTTGTTCGTCCCGCTTTGCCGCTGCATCTGGACATCGGCGCGGCGCGCGGGCGTTTTCTGCTCAAAATGGCGGAGCTTGAGCCGGATTGGAATTTTCTCGGGCTGGAAATCCGCGAGCCTTTAGTCGAGGAAGCGAAGCGCATCGCCGCCGAAAAGAATCTGCGAAATTTGCATTACGAATTTACCAACGCGACGATTTCGCTCGGAAATTTATTGAAAAATTTTCCCGAAAACGTTTTGCAGACGGTGACGATTCAATTTCCCGACCCGTGGCATAAAAAAAAGCATGCTAAGCGCCGGATGGTGACGGGCGAAATGGTCGAAGCTATCGTCAAACATTTAGCCGCGCCGGGGAAAATTTTTATTCAGACGGATGTGGATTTTCTGGCGCAGGAAATGTTTGAGATTTTTCGAGATTTTGAAAAATTGCGTGAAATCGAAACGAGCGAAAATCCTTTTCCGGTGAAAACCGAGCGCGAAAAAGCCGTCGAGGAAAAAAATCTGCCGGTTTATCGCGCGATATTTGAAAAGATTTAGCCGCGAAAGAAATAAGAAATTAGCCGCGAAAGAACACGAAAAAGACACGAAATAAGAATTAAGAAAATTAGCCACGAATAACACGAATTAATTTTTATTTCTTTTATTCGTGAAATTCGCGGCTAATTTTCTTTCTTCTGTTCGTGCTTTTTCGTGTCTTTTCGTGGCTAAAAATCTTTCGCTTAGGCGTTAAGTCTTAGCGTGCGAAGCAGGTTACGAAAAGCGTAATTGTAAGTTGCGGCTTCGTTTTGCGGCACGACCGTGATGACGTAGAACAGATAGCCGCTGCGCAGAGACGTCGTGTAAACCGTGACGACTTCGTTTCTGTTTGTTATCGGCGAGCGTCCCGAAAGAACGGTTGCCAAGCCGCTTCTGCCGGCGATTGTCGTCCGCGCATAATTATCCTGCTGCTGTAGATAATTGTTATTTTGCAGAAGCCCTTCGACGTATTCCTGTGTCGCCTGCGCCAGATTGGCGCTGCTCGTCTGCGCGACGCCAATCATCGCGCCGTGCGTGATGCCGTCGTTGCCGTAGGCGCCTTCGGGCGCAAACCAGACTGACGTTTCGCTTTCGGAAACGGTGCGCCAATTTTCGGGAACGTCCACGCTGATCTGGCTTCCGCTCGAATAAGTTCGATAGCGCGAGGCGGGCGTTGCGACGCGGGTTTCATAACGACCGTTGACGGTTGTCTGCCCGCGATTATTCTGCGGGTTGCGCGCGATTTCTTCCATCGATTGGGCGCGCGGCATTCCCTGAAAACGGCGTTTGGTGCTCAAAAACGCCTGGGTTATTTTAATCGGTTCGGGCGAAACGCGCAGCAGGCTCGCTTCGCGATTGATATTGTTGAAGCGATTGCCCGGGTCGGGGTGACTGCTCAGCCATTCAGGGCTGCGGCTACCGCCTTGATTGGCAATCGTCTGAAACATATTCGCCAAATCGCGCGGGTCATAACCGGCGCGCGCCATAATCTGCGCGCCGAGCACGTCGGCTTGCGTTTCGTATTCGCGGCTGTACGGATTGACCAGAAGTCCTTTATAAATATTCTGCCCCAGAACCGCGCCGGTCTGACCGCCGAGAATCGCGCCGCCCAAAACCGCGCCGATGCCGATAATCTGATTCAGCGGATTGCTTTGTTTGGTCGCCTGCGCCGTCGCGTGACGCAGCGCGACGTGGCTGATTTCGTGCGCCATCACGCCCGCCATCTCGCCTTCGTTTTTGGCGGCTTCAATCATTCCGCGATTGACGAACATCGGTCCGCCCGGCAGCGCGAAAGCGTTGATGTCGCGGGCGTTAACGATTTGAAAGGTGTATTGAAACTGCGTCTGCTGAAATTCCGGCGGAATCGCGTTGACCAGACGGCGACCGACTTCCTGCACGTAACGCGTCGCTTCGGCGTCATTCAAAATCGGCATCTGCTGCTCGACTTGCCGCGCGGCGTCGCGTCCGAGCTTGACGTCGTCCTCGACCTTGTATTTGTTGCGCGGCATCGAGATGCGCGTCTGCCCGAAGCCCGCCGCGGGCAGCATCAATAAAGTCCAGACCAGCGCCAATCCCGCCAGATATTTGCTCAAAACTTCCGGAGCTGTTTTTCTCATTTTCGCCTCCAAATCCCGAAATCTTATTTTCTGCAACTGTTAATCTTACCGAAAAATCAGGTTTATAATCAATAAAAAGAACAATTCGTATCTTCAGATGAAAACCTGAAAACAAAGTTTGCCGCTCTATTTCGAATAGAAGCGGACGGATTTCGTGCGCGCGTTACATTTATGTTAAATAATATTTTTGCTTAATAGACAAGGGCTGCTTCTTTGGCTATATTCAAGTTAAATTATACTTGGAGAATACAAGAAAATGGCTTTTAGTTTGATGCCGCGCGAAGACGAGTATTTTGCTCTGTTTACGGAAATGACCGCGCAGATTCAGGACGGCGCCGACACGCTGGTAACGATGATGGAGGATACGAGCGGAAATCTCGAATCCTACATGAAAAAAATCAAGAACGCGGAACACGCCTGCGACGAATTGACGCATAAAATCACGACCAAGCTCAACAAATCGTTTATCACGCCGTTTGACCGCGAAGATATTTATATGCTGGTCGTCGCGCTGGACGACGTGCTCGATTACATCGACGCCGGAGCGCGGGCGATTTTGATGTATGACATCCGCGAAATCAACGACCACGCCAAGCGTTTCGCCAAAGTGATTCAGGGCTTGGCGATTGAGCTTCATTCCGCGATTTCGATTCTGGGCAAGCCGGTTGGCATGAATCAGCACATCGTCGAGATTCATCGACTGGAAAATGAAGCCGACGACGTTTATTTTCGCGCCATCGGCGAGCTTTTCCGCAATACGACCGACCCGATAGCGATAATTAAGTGGAAGGAAGTCTACGAAATTCTGGAATCCGCCACCGACCGCTGCGAATCGGTCGCCAACATTATCGAAAGCGTTATCTTGAAACACAACTAGAGGATTTGCGATTTTCGATTGCCGATTTTCGATTGGACAGGGATTTTGCTTCGCAAAAAATTAAGAAGAGATTTCCGAATCCAATCTAAAATCTAAAATCTAAAATCTAAAATTACATTATGGAAGCTACAACTGCGCTGGTTGTTTTTATCATTGTCGTCGCGCTGATTTTCGACTACACGAACGGCATGCACGATGCCGCCAATTCGATTGCGACGGTCGTTTCGACGCGCGTTTTGTCGCCGGGCGTGGCGGTGGCGTGGGCGGCGTTTTTTAACTTTATCGCTTTTGCCGTTTTCGGCACGGCGGTGGCGAAAATGATTGGCGGCGGGCTGGTGGATTTAAAGCCGATTCCGAAAGAGCTGCATCTATACGTGCTGCTTGCCGGACTTTTCGGCGTTATCGCCTGGAATTTAATTACGTGGTATCTGGGACTCCCGACTTCCAGCTCGCACGCGCTTATCGGCGGCTACGCGGGCGCGGCGGTCGCGGCGTCCGGCGGTTTCGCCGTGATTATTCCGTCGGGCTGGTATCTGACGCTGACGTTTATTATCCTCGCGCCGCTGATGGGAATGACGCTCGGATTTATCCTGATGCTCGCCGTTTACTGGATTTTCAGAAAGACGGCGATTTCCAAAATCGATAAAGGCTTTCGCGTCGGACAGCTTTTTTCAGCCGCTTTTTACTCGCTCGGACACGGCGGAAACGACGCGCAGAAGACGATGGGAATCATCACGGCGGTGCTGGTCGCGGGCGGACTGCTGGAAGCCAACGTGGACGGCGGCTCGCCCGAAATTCCGCTCTGGGTCGAGCTTGCCGCAAACGGAGCTATCGCGCTCGGAACTCTGACCGGCGGCTGGCGCATCGTCAAAACAATGGGTTCAAAAATCACGAAGCTGCAGCCGGTCGGCGGATTTTGCGCGGAAACGGCGGGCGCGATTACGCTCGCTTTCGCGACTTTTTTCGGAATTCCGGTTTCGACCACGCATACGATTACCGGCGCGATTGTCGGCGTCGGCGCGACGAAACGACTGTCGGCGGTCAAATGGGGCGTGGCGAGCAAAATCGTCTGGGCTTGGCTTTTAACGATTCCGATGGCGGGCATAATCGCGTCGATTTGTTACTTTATTATTTTGCTGATTCACCGCGCGACCGGATTTTAGAGATTACATAATAAAAATGTAAAGTGTTGAAAATGAATGTTTTGAGAGAAAACCAGAGTCGCTTGACCTATTCGGTATTTTTATTTTTGTAGACTTTGCTGTTGTCCCAGAAATCGCTTTTGCGCGTCGCAATCGGATTTTGTTTGGCGTATTCAAGCTGTTTGGCGCGGCGCTGTAATTCTTCTTCTTTCTGGCGGCGACGTTCCTCGCCCGTGAGCGGCGGCTTGCCTCTCTCGCCCCAATAATATTTTACCGTGATAAAACCGAGAGTCAGGCTTCCGACCAAAGTTAAAGCTAAAACTATAATAATAATCCAGGCAAAACTCGACACAAGACAATCTTAACACTCTCGTCGGACGTCTACAAAAAAGTGAAAAAGTGAAAAAGTGAAAGTGTGAAAAAGTATCTTGAGTTTATTCAACAAACTTTTTCACTTTTTCACCTTTTCACTTTTTCACTTTTTCACTTTAGTTTCGTTTTAATAAAACTTCGTCGAGCGTTTTGGTCGTATTTTCCGTAGTGCTGACGGCAGGCTCGCGCGGAGATTCGAGCTGCGCGGTGTTTGCCGGATTAATTTGGTCGGGCTGAAAGTTTTGATGATAGTTGGAAACGGGCGCGGCTGATTTCGGCGCGGAAGCCTTGATTTGCTGAAGAATTAAATAACAGATGCCGAAAAGCGCGCTCAGATAAAAAAACGCGAT
>DASVWG010000097.1:0-8653 GCA_036389695.1 Pyrinomonadaceae bacterium | reverse complement strand
CGATTAAAGATTCTTCATTTATGCATTACTATTTACGATTCACGATTTACGATTCACGATTAAACAGTTTCGATTTTCAAAAGCGTCTCGACAATTTCGTTCGCCGCGTTCGGGCGCGCGAAATTTAAAGCGTTTTGCTTCATAAAATTCAATCTTTCCTTATCTTTTAAAAGCTGTTCGACTTTGTAGCCGAGCGTCGCCAGATTGTTGCAGCGAATGCCTGCGCCGTTTTCCAGAAGATGGTCGGAGTTGCGCTCTTCCTGACCGGGAATCGGGTTGACGATGACGAAAATCAAGCCTTTCGCTAAGGCTTCGCACGTCGTCAAGCCGCCGGGTTTGCCGACGACCAAATCCGAAGCCGACATATATTCGTCCATTTCGGTCGTGAAACCGACGGGAACGATGCGGCAGTTTTCGTTTGCGTCCGGCGTTTGGGCGAGCTTGTTTTTGAGTTCCTCGTTGCGCCCGCACATCGCGAGAATCTGCGCGGGCTGTCGGATAGTTTGCAGAGATTTCAGCAGAATCTCGATGCGCCCGACGCCGAAGCCGCCCGCCGATAAAATTATCGTCGGTTTGCCGGCGTCGAGTTTATATTTTTCGCGCATCAATTGTTTATCTTTCGTTTCGGCGAAAATCGGGTCAATCGGAATGCCGGTGACGGAGATTTTTTCGGCGGGGAAGCCGAGCGTTTCGAGATAATATTTCGTTTCGTCCAGCGCGACGAAATAGCGCTCGTAATTGCGGCAGAGCCAGAGCGCGTGCAAATCGAAATCCGTGACGACAATCGCCTGCGGGCATTTTAATTTTCCTTTCGTTTTCAAATCCGAGATGATTTCGGCGGGCAGAAAATGCGTGCAGACAATCCAGTCCGGCTCGTATTCGCGCAGCATTTTGACCAGCGGCTGCGTGTTCAGCTTTTCCAGAAACAGCCGCCGTTTCTCGTTTTTCCAAGGCTCGTCAAACTGGTCATACATCCAGCCTAAAACTTCCGGCATATTGTTGACCAAATCGATATAAGATTTCCCGTAAATCTGCCGGAAAAGCGGGTTGGTGAAATCCAAAGTGTCTTCGTGACGAATCTCGGCGGCGGCGTTTTTCAAACGGAAAGTTTTTTCCAAAGCCTGCGCCGCGCGCGTGTGACCGTTGCCGACCGAAGCCGAAAGAATCAAGATTTTTTTGAACATAAGATTAGTTGAAAATAAGACCGTTGTAGAGCGTGTTATTCTAACTGATAGTTGATAACTGATAACTGATAGTGAAAAACAAAACTATCAGTTATCAGTTATCAACTATCAGTTAAAAAATGCAGATTACTTTTCGCCAGATAAAGATAAAGGATTTTGAGTTTTTATGGCAACTTCACAACGCCGCGCTGAAAAAATATATTACCGAGACGTGGGGCTGGGACGAAGATTGGCAAAGACGGAATTTCCGGGAAAATTTTAATCCGAACGCAGGCGAAATCATTTGTGCTGACGGAAAAGACGCCGGATTTTTATGGATTAGCGAAAAGGAATCTGAAATCGCGCTCGTTTCGATTCGTCTTTTGCCGGAATTTCAAAATCGGGGCATCGGCACGAAACTGATAAAACGGCTGCTCGACAAAGCGCGCGCCGCAAACAAGCCGGTTCGCTTGCAGGTTTTGAAGGCGAATCCGGCGAAAAATTTGTATGAAAAGCTCGGCTTTCGGGTTGCGGACGAAACTGAAACGCATTTTTTGATGAGATTTCCTATATAATTGCTGAAAAACGGAGAATCGAATTGATGGACGATGTTTACACATATCTTTACGACGCCAGAGGAGACGACCAGGAAATAACATTTACCGGTATCGAATCCATTAAATTAAAGCAAAGTCATCTTCTCTGGGTAAACATTCTCAGGCGCGACGAAGACTTAATCCTCCGCGTGACAGCGCAGCTGGGGCTGAAAAACGTTCCGATTAAAGCGATTATGAATTTAACCGAGCGTCCGAAACTCGATAATTTCGACAATTATTACCGCTTTTCCACCAGCTCCGTCGAACAAAGCGAAAGCGGTCGTCTGAAAAGAGTTCCGATTTGCTATCTGGTCGGAAAAAATTTCGTTCTCACGGTTCACGACGGCGACATCGATTATTTTCTGGAATTTCGCGACCGCGAAAAAGGCGAAACGCAAATCGGCGACCTCGACGCCGAAAGCTTTCTGGCGACGCTTCTGGATTTGCATCTGGTCACGTATTTTCGCGCGCTGGAAAAAATCGAAGACGCCGTCGATAAGCTCGACGTCGATATTCTGCGCAAGGATTTGCGCGACGAAGATTTTCTGAAAGAAACCGTGCGGCTGAAAAGCGATGTCGCCAAGCTGCGCCGCTGGCTTTCGCCGCACCGCGACGTTTTCTACGCGCTGACGCGCTCGGATTTTCTGCCCGTCGCCGAATCGGATTCGATAAAAGATTTTCAAAGGCTGACGCAGCATTTTGAAAACGCCGTCGATGCGGTCGAAACCTCGCGCGATACGGTTTTGAGCCTTTTCGATTTATACGCGACACGCGCGGCGCATAAAATGAACAATTTTATTAAAAGGCTGACGTTCGTTACTTTAATCGTCGGAACATTGGGCGTCGTCGCCGGAGTCTGGGGAATGAATTTTGAGGTCGGATATTTCAAAACGGCGGAAAGCGGATTTTGGATGACCATTGGCGGAATGGGATTATTTATTTTAGTGAGCGTAATATTGGGCAAATTTTTCCACTGGATTTGAAGAAATAGAATGCTGATTTTTTAAGATTGATTAGGATTATTTAGGATTTAGAAAAGACAGGCGGAAACGCGACAGTCATGGAGCGTGTCTTAACATAAAGCATTAGAAATATGAATTTCAATGAGCGCGTCTGTTATCAGCATTGAACACGCTTCATAACTGTCGCGTTTCCGCCTCTATGCAGAATCTATCCTAAACTTTCCGCCTTTGAAAATTTCGCCTACAATAAACCTCAGACGGAGAAAAAAATGACCGAAGCGAAAAATCTCTGGGGCGGGCGATTTACCGAAAAGCCGGATGAAACTTTTGCCGAATTTAACAATTCCTTCCGGTTTGACCGGCGTTTGTTTGCCGCCGACATTCGCGCCAGCGTCGCCCACGCCGAAGCGCTTTTTCACGCCGGAGCTTTGACGCGGCTCGAAGCCGATAAAATCAAAAACGGGCTGTGGACGATTCTCAAACGCGCCGATTACGACCGCGATTATTTTAATGACAATGATGCCGAAGACGTGCATTCGTTTATCGAAACGCGGCTCGTCCAATTAATCGGCGACACGGGCAGAAAGCTGCACACCGGCAGAAGCCGCAACGACCAAGTCGCGACGGCTTTTCGCCTCTGGCTGCGCGAGGAAGTCATCGAAATTTCCCGCATCGCGCGCGAGCTGCAGCGGGCTTTGATTGACGCCGCGACGCGTCAAAAACAAGCGGTTTTGCCCGGCTACACGCATCTGCAAAGAGCGCAGCCGATTCTCTGGGCGCACTGGTGTCTCGCGTATTTTGAAATGCTCGACCGCGACCGCGAGCGTCTGGACGAAGTCTGGCGGCGCGTCAATATTCTGCCGCTCGGCTCGGCGGCTCTGGCGGGAACGAGCTACGAAATCGACCGCGAAGCCGTCGCCAGAGAACTCGGTTTCGAAGGCGTCACGGCAAACAGTCTGGACGCCGTCAGCGACCGCGATTTCTGCGTCGAATTCGTCGGCGCGTGCGCGCTGGCGATGGTTCACCTGTCGCGCATGGCGGAAGATTTGATTCTTTACGCTTCGACCGAGTTTCAATTTATCGAGCTCTCCGACGCCGTCTCGACCGGCTCAAGCCTGATGCCGCAAAAGAAAAACCCGGACGCGCTGGAACTGATTCGCGGCAAAGCCGGACGCATTTTCGGACATCAAACCGCGCTTTTGACGATGCTTAAAGGCTTGCCGCTCGCTTATAATAAGGATTTGCAGGAAGACAAGGAAGCCGTTTTCGATACGGTCGATAATGTGAAAATGTGTCTGAAAGTCGCCTGCATCGTGTTGAAAAACCTGCGCGTCAACGAAGAAAAAACGCGTGCCGCGGCGACGAAAGGTTATCTTAACGCCACCGAGCTGGCTGATTATATGGTGCAGAAAAACGTCCCTTTCCGCACGGCGCACGATTTGACGGGAAAAATCGTCCTTTACGCCATCAGCGTCGGCAAGGAATTAGACGATTTGACGCTCGCCGAAATGCAGAAATTTACCGCTTTCGTCGAAAAAGACGTTTTTGAAGCTTTAAGTCTGGAACAAACCCTAAACAGCAAGTCGCAAATCGGCGGAACCGCGCCCGAAAGAGTTTTCGAGGCGCTGGAAAAAGCGAGACGCGAAATCGAAATGGAAGAATAATACCGCTCTTGCCATCAATGACCTTGTTTGTTATGATGATGTTGTTAGTGGTTGTCGTTAGTTAGTTACCTAGTTAGTTAGTTAGTTACTGCTTCGGCAGTTAGTTAGTTAGTTAGTTACTTAGTTAGTTAGTTGGCAACCACTAACACAAGAAATCGCCCGCTCGGGTTCAGACCTGAGCGGGCTTTTCCTTTTTTTATCAGTTTATTTTCTCCGTTATTCGGCTTGCCTCAAAAGCTATGTCTGACTTTCGTTTATTTCTCTTTCGTCGCCTCGCCCGACCATTTCAAAGGCATCCGGTAAATCGCGTCTCTCGTACGCAAAGTCGCGCCTCTTTCCAATTCGTGATAAGCCGCCGCGCTGTTTGAATAGCCGTCGCGCTGTTTTAAGGCTCTGAATGATTCGTTGATGTCGCTTAAATCGAAAAGCGAATGAGAAGCGCAGACTGAAATCCGATTCGATTCCTTATGGAAGAATAAAGATTATATCTGACGGTCAAACGATGTTGGAAGCTATCTCAAACGTGGTTTTTACGCTGCGTTGCGGAGACGATTAAGGGAAAAATCTCCTGATTTTTCCCTTAATCGTCTCCGCAACGAAATTTGTGCAGGCTGCTTTTGGTCGGCGACAATTTCGTGCCGCGTTAGAAAAAGTTGAGCACCATAGTGCCCGCGCCCTCCGTGACCGTGCCGTATTCAAGCGAGCCGTTACCAACCGCCTTTCGTTTCGAGTTCTTGCCCGACCAAATGGTCAGAGCGCCCGAAACGCTGATGATGTCGGCTCGTCCGTCAGGCAAAAGGCGATAAGTGACGGTGCCGGAGTCAATCGTCCCTGAGGTCGAGACGCTCTTGCGCCCGACCGCCTCGGTGACCGCGAAACTGCTGCTGGGAGAGATAATTATCCCGCTGTATATTCCGGCTGCCGGGTCAATTAAGCCTCCGCCTTTGAAGGAAAGCAACAAGCTAAATGTTGTGGGGGCAGTGTTAGACACCTGACCCATTACGAAGCCGTTGTAATAAGTAATTTCCCCGTTCAGGTTGACCGCAGGTATCGCCGGGTTTTGGGTGTCTCCCTGCGTGAGCGACAGGGTGCGCATGGATTGTGCGGAAGCACTGTTGGCTAATGCTAAAAACACAATCAGTAAGAGGGCAGAAAAGTTTTTCTTTATCGTAATCATTTTTATTGTCTCCATGTTTGAAAATTGAGTGTTGCGCGCGGGTTGAGAGTTTGCGTATCAAGACACAAGGAGGATTTTCATACCGACGGCAAACATTACAGACTAATGGAACCGAGGCTGGTTGTCAAGTGAATTTAGCTCGCAAGCTAAATTAAGATTTAAAGTCTCCTTACGTCGCCGCGCCCGACCATTTCAGCGGCATCCAATAAATCGCCTCTCTGGGGTGAACTGTCGCGCCTCTTTCCAATTCGTGATAAGCCGCCGCGCTGTTTGAATATCTGTCTTTTTGTTTTAATGCGCGAAAAGATTCGTTGATGTCGCTTAAATCAAATAATGAGTGTGACGCGCAAAGGGAAATGCGACTTGATTCCTTTTGCAGACGCATTATTTGTCCTGCCTGCGGCTCTGGCGGTTTTTCCACTTTTTCAACAACATACTCGCGGTGCGCTTCTAGTTTTCTAATAATTCCGTCGCTAAACATAAAAGAAACACTGATAGAGTTGCAGTTAGTGATGCGACCAACAGTTTGCCAGCCGTCGCGGGAAAATCTGATGCGGTCGCCGGTGGCTAAATGTTTCGCTTTGATTTTTTGCATATGAGTCGGCAAAACGTGTAACAGAAAAGAGGTGACGTAAAAGGAAATGTAGGGGCACGCCCGCGTGCCTGCCCAAAGCGCTTGAAAAAGCGCTAATCAATGATGGATAAATTCAATCTTGAATTTATTCTAAACATTTATTCGCTCTCGCTCATTGGGCAGGCACAAGACCTGCCCCTACAAATCTCTCCGCGCGGCAACTTTTCTGTTACACAACCTAATTCTCTTCTTCAAACTTTAGAAACTTGTCTTTTTATCTGTAACGGTTTAAGTTATCTATAATTTCATCCATGCCCAGAGAAACTAAAAGTTAAGGCAAATGATGAGAACCGTCGAGCCATTCAGGAAACTCGCGGTAAATCATATCGGCAAGCACCTTCTAAAGTCAAATGACTTTAGAATTTTAATAGGTAGTTTTGCTCAATCGGGAGGAAACTTCTGATGGGCAAAGCGCAGAGACCAAAGCCAAAGCGGTTGGCAGAAAAACTTCTGCAAATACGAGTGAGTTTAGGGCTGTCTCAAACGGAATTAATAACGCGATTAAATTTTAATGAGATAGAACTGGTGCAAGGAACTATTTCGACATACGAACTGGGAAAAAGAGAACCTTCTTTACCTTTACTTTTAGCTTATGCTCGGCTCGCAGGCATATCTACAGATGTATTAATTGATGATGAACTAGATTTACCGGAAACTTTACCGAGCCGGAAAAAGAGCGAAGGCATCAAACGACAAAAATAAAGGCGACTCGAAAAGAGCCGCCTTTTTCGTCTGCGATAAGCTTCAA
Source organism: Pyrinomonadaceae bacterium (assembly GCA_036389695.1). Lineage (GTDB taxonomy): Bacteria > Acidobacteriota > Blastocatellia > Pyrinomonadales > Pyrinomonadaceae > JALZHR01. The sequence goes on along the minus strand of DASVWG010000097.1, from coordinate 1,709 downwards.
TCAACGATTTGGATTCTAAAGCCGGCGGCTGTTAAAAATCAGCCGTCAGAAATTGCATGAATTATGTGGAAATTATATTAAGGTTAAATTATTCTACTCAAACAAAAACTATGACGGAAGACATTTTCGGATTTATTTCCGGCGACCGACCATCTAAAAAAATAAGGCGCGCCCAGACGTTCAGGCTCGGCGACAACGTGCGGATAATATCCGGCGCGTTCGCCGGTTTTACGGGAAAGATTGAAGGAATTAATAAAGATAAATCGCTGCTGCTGGTCAGAGTCGCAATTGCAGGACGCACGCAAGCCATTAAAATAAATTTTACGGATGCCGAAAATGAATGATTTCGTCCGTCAATTACTGACCGAATGGCGAAGACTGAATTTGCCGTCTGAGGACGAAACTTTCGTCGTCGCCGTTTCGGGCGGCGCGGATTCGGTGAGTCTGGCGCTGGCGCTCGACGATTTGAAAAAGCGAAAGAAGCTGAACCTGCGTTTCGTCGTCGCGCATTTCAATCACAACCTGCGCGGCGCGGAAAGCGAGGCGGACGAAAATTTTGTTAAGGATTTAGCCGTTAAATATGATTTCGAACTCGCGCTCGGTCGCGGCGAGATTTCGGAAAAGGGAAATCTCGAACAAGCGGCGCGCGCGGCGCGATACGATTTTTTGACCAACATCGCCGAAAATCTTCACGCTCACGCTGTTTTAACCGCTCACACGATTAACGACCAGGCGGAAACTTTTCTGCTGAATCTGATTCGCGGCAGCGGCATCGAAGGGCTTTCGGGAATGAAACCTGTCAGGAATCTGGACGCGGAGGCGCGGGGACGCGGAGACGCGGGGATTAATGAATCCGACGAGGACGAATCCATCTCCGCGTCCCCGCATCCCCGCGCCTCCGCGCCTCCGATTCTCGTTCGTCCTTTGCTTAACTGGGCGAAGCGCAGCGATACGGAAAAATTTTGTCACGACGGCGCGATTGAATTTCGTTACGATTCGATGAACGAGGATTTGGCTTTCAGGCGCGTGCGGATTCGGCGCGTGCTTTTGCCGCTTTTGCAGGATTTTAATCCGAAGATTATCGAGCGGCTGGCGGCGACGGCGGCTTTATTGCGCGACGAGCACGACGAGCTCGAAAGGCTTTCAATTCAACCTCTGAACGAAGCAAGTAAAGAAGAATTAAAAACCCGGGATTTGACAAATCTCTCGCCGTCGATGCGCCGCAGAATCTTGCGGGCGTGGCTCGAAAACCGGCGCGGCGATTTGCGCAGGCTGGATTTAAAGCATCTGGAAGCGATTGAGAGCTTGATTTTCAGCCGGAAAAGCGGCAGATTCGTCGAGCTGCCGGACGGCGAAACTATTGTTAAAACAAACGGAATGTTGGTTTTTACAGAAAGAAAGGTTGTAAAAAACCCGCCGCGCCATTAAAATCAATAATTGGCGAATCTGAAACAACTTTCACGCCAGAACACGAGGGGAACAATTTGAACAACGAATCGGACGAAACTTTCATCCTAGCAGGACGTAATCATTTAGGATTGAAAGCAGTTTGGAGGCTAAAAGTTGAGTTCTAAAGCAAAACAAATTTTATTGTGGTTGATGATTATTTCCAGCGCGCTGCTGTTTGTCTGGTTTATACAGCGGACGCAGACGAAAAATCCGCAGGAATTAAGCCTTGATTTAGCAATTACGCAAATCGAAAAAAGAGA
>DASVWG010000096.1:0-6332 GCA_036389695.1 Pyrinomonadaceae bacterium | reverse complement strand
AAAGGCTAAAAGCACGACAAAAAAGTATGTGACGGGCAGAAAAAATCCGTAGCCGGCGACGGCGGCGAAAAGGATTAGGACGACGGCGCCGACCTGTACGAGCGTGCTGACCTTGCCGAGCCACGACGGTTTAAAACCGTGAAAGCCGGTCATAATATTAATGGCGCCCGCGACGGCGATAATCAAAACGTCGCGCCCGATGACGGCGGCGGTCACCCAGAAAGGCACGCGATGCTGCGGCTGCAAAACGTTCGGCAGCGTCAGAATAATAAAAGCGGTCGTCATCAGAAGCTTATCGGCAATCGGGTCGATAATCGTTCCAAGCTCGGATTCCTGTTTAAAGCGCCGCGCGATAAACCCGTCAACGCCGTCGGAAATACCCGCGACGAGAAAGGTAAGCAAAGCCAGACCGATGTATTCGTAAAAAAGCAGGCTGGCAAAAACGGGAATCAGAGCCATTCGCAGAAAGGTGAGTAAGTTGGGAATGGTTATGATGCTTGACATCGACGGAATTTGCGATTTTAGATTTTAGATTTGCGATTTCTGCTATTTAAAAATAATTTTAGCCCGAATCTTTCCAAAACCAAAATCGGCAAATAATCGAAAAGCCGCAAAGGCAGAAACGCGACAGTCATGGAGCGTGTTCTTTAATCATAAGAGACACGCTCCATGACTGTCGCGTTTCTGCCCGCTCGGTTTAAAATTAATAACAGCAAAGCTCTATGACTGAAATTTCGGGCGGGCATTGATAGCGGACGGGCAGAACGACCGTGCCGATGCCGCGCGTGATGTAAACCTGCGTGTTCTGGCGGCGATGCAAGCCGCTGGAAAGACGGCGGCGCGGCAAAATTCTTTTTTCCTCGTCGCGCAGTTTGACTTGCCCGCCGTGCGTGTGACCGCTGAGCATCAAATCGACGTTGTGTCGCGCCGCGCGGCGCACGATTTGCGGATTATGCGCGAGCAGAAGCTTAAATTCATCTTCCTGCGAGCCGCGCAGAGCCGTGCGGACGTCGGTTTTTCCGACCATCAAATCATCGACGCCGGCGAGCCAGAATTTTGTGCCGCGCGCCTCAAGGCGCAAGCCTTCGTTGATTAAAAGATTGATTCCCTCGCCGCGAAACAGATGCGTGACCAGCCCGGCGTCCGTCCAATGGTCGTGATTGCCGAGACAGGCGTAAGTCCCGTATTCGGCTTTGAGCTGCGCCAGAACTTCCGCCACCGGCGCGATGTATTCCGTTTCGTGCGAAACGTAATCGCCCGTCAGCACAAACATATCCGGCTTTAAGCGGTTGGAGACTTCGACGACGCGCGAAATGTGTTCGAGGCTCGTAAAAGGACTGTGATGAATGTCCGAAAGGTGAACCAGACGAAAACCGTCCAGCTCTTTCGGCAGACGCTTCAGCCTGATTTTGACGTTCTCGACGGAAATCGAATTTGCTTCCGCCAGAGCCTCGCGCGCAAACTGCGACAATCCGCTTGCCAGCATGCGCAGAGGCTTGTCGGAAGCGACCGCCGCCGACAGTTTTTGAGACAGTTTGACTCTTCCCGTTTCCGAATTTCTCATTAGCCAATTTTAGATGCTGAAAAACTTAGGTATGACTGCTGTAAAAATTATAACGATTCGGCGGGGAAAAGACAAAAGAATGCGAAATGCGAAGTGCGGAATGCGGAATCGTAGTTCTCGCATTCCGCATTTTTATTCATCATTCATCATTCCGCGTTCCGCGTTCCGCATTTTCCTAAAATCTCCAGACCAATGGCACTAATAAAATCACGACGATAAAAACAATCACGGTCAGCAGCGAGCCGATTTTGACGAAATCGAAAAAGCGATAGCGTCCGGGCGTGTAGACCAGAACGCAAGCCGGTTCGAGCGGCGTCAGAAACGAGCACGACGCGGCGTAAGTCACGGCGATGGCAAAAGTTCTGGGATTTAAGCCGAGCGCGAGCGCTGTTTTCACCGCCACCGGCAGGACGACGAGCGCGGCGGCTTGATTCGACATCGGCTGCGTCAGCGCGACCGTCAAAAGAAAAAATCCGGCGAGCACCGCCGTCGCGCCGTATGCGCCGAAATATGTCTGAATCAAGCTTGCCAGGTAAACGTCGGCGTGAGATTTTTCCATCGCCACGCCGAAGCTAATCATACAGGCGATTAAAACCAAAAGGCGAAAATCAATCAGCGAATAAAGCTCGTTGTGGAGAATCGTTTTCGTCGCCAGCAGAAGCAGAACGCCGAGCAGCACCGCGACCGCCAGCGGCACGTCAAAGCCCGTCACGACTTTTGATAAAGACAGCGCCAGAAACAGACCGAAAGCGGCAAGCGCCCATCTGCGTTTTTCCGTCCGCATATTGCCGGTTGAAACCTCTTCCAGAAACAATAAATCGCCTTCCGCGACGAGCGGCTCGATATTCGCCCGCCTGCCCTGCACGAGCAGAACGTCGCCGAAGCGCAGACGCATCGTGCTGAGCTTTTCAAAAATCGTTTCATTGTGACGCGTCGCCGCCAAAACGGTCAGATTGTATTTGTTGCGAAAGCCGACGCTTTTCAGGCTCTGCCCGACCAAAACGGAATCGCGCATCACCATCACTTCAAAAAGCTCGATTTCGCCGCCTTCCAGCACGCGGTCGTTTAATTTAAAATCCGGTTTTATCTCCAGTCCGGCTTCGCTTTTGATGCGCAGAATGTCGGCGATTTTTCCTTCGACAATCAGCAAATCGTTGAGCTCGATGCGCTCTTTGACGCTCGGCGCGATTTTTTCTTCCTTGCCGCGAATGATGCCGAGCACGTTTAAATCCAGCTCGCGGTTGATGTCGGCTTCGCCCAGAGTTTTTCCAATCAGGTGCGAGCCGGGCAGAACGAGAACTTCGGAGATATATTCGCGGATTCGATACTGCTCGGTAAAAGATTCCTCGCCGCCGCGACTCGGCAAAAGGCGCAAGCCGATAAGCAGCATATAGAGCAAACCGGCAAAAGCCGCCGCGACGCCGACGCTCGTCAGTTCAAACATCGAAAAAGGCTCTAATAAAGGCTTGATGTGTTCGGGAAAATCGGGACTGTGCTGATAACGCGAAAGCGCGCTGGAAACCGCCAGATTCGTCGAAGTTCCGATCAGCGTGCAGCTTCCGCCCAGAATCGCGCCGAAAGCGAGCGGCATCAAAAGTTTCGACGGCGGAATCTTCGCGCGTTCCGACAAACCGATGACGACGGGCAGAAACATCGCGGTCGTCGTCGTATTTTTCAGCACGGAAGCGCACGCCGCCGCGACCAGCATTATCAAAGTCGTCAGCAAAAATTCGTTGTGTCCGGCGACGCGGTAAAGCCTGCGCCCGATTAAATCGACCAGACCGGTTTTAATCAGCCCGCCCGTGAGAACGAAAAGCCCTCCGATGGTGATGATAATATTGTCGCCAAAACCCTGTAAGCCTTCCTGCACGGTCAAAATCCCGGACATTATCAAGCCGATAACCAGAATAATGCCGACGACGTCCACCGGAAGCTTTTCCGAAGCAAACAAGACAAGTGCAACCAAGAGGAGAATCAAGGTAATTGAAATTGGTTCCATTGTCGAAAGAATATCGAAGTTTTCGAACTTTGGAAAGAAGATTTAGCCACAGAGGACACAGAGAGCACGGAGAAAGAGAATGAAACCGCAGATTTACGCAGATAAACGCAGATTTAAAACAGAATAGACAGGATAGGCAGGATAGATAAGAAAGCTCAACGTTAATAGTTTTAAATTATCCTGTGCATCCTGTGTATCCTGTTTGAATTATCTGCGTCATCTGCGTTCATCTGCGGTTAATTTCGCTCTGCGGCTAAGTTATCTTTCGACTTTAAACAATCGCCATTCGCCTTGCAGCGCGGCGAAAGATTTCGCGCCGTAGTCGGCGAATTTTAAGCCTGAGCCGGCGACTAAATCTTTGACCGTGCGCGAAGCTAAGACTTCGCCGAGCGGCGTTTCTTCCGCGATTTTTTGCGCCAGCTCGACCGCGACGCCCGCGTATCTGCCGCCGCGCACGTCGCATTCGCCGGTGTGCAAGCCGGTTTTGACGCGGATATTCAAACGCCCGACCGAATCGGTAATCGCCATCGCGCAGCGTATCGCGCGCGCCGGTCCGTCAAAAGTCGCCAGCAAGCCGTTTTCGTCAAAAGAAACTTCGCGTCCTTTGAAAAGCTCGATTTGGCGGCGGACATAAACGCTCGAACGCTCCATCAAATCTTCCCAGTTCGTCAATTCGACGGCTTGCGCCTGCGGGTCGACGATTTTCACGCTCATCACGGTCGCCAGCACGCGGTCGTGCGCTTCGGCGTGACGGACGCCGGTTAAAAACATTTCGATTTCGTCCAGAATCTCGTCTTGATTGCCGACGAAAGGCAGATGGTCGATGCCGCCGAGCTCGACGTATTTGCAGCCCGGAATCCGCGAGGCGACAAAGCGTCCTTCTTCGACTTTCAGACACATATCGCCCGCGCGGTGAATGACGAGCGACGGCACGCGAATCGTCGGCAAAACGTTTCGCACGTCGATTTCAGCGTTCATTTTCGTCAAGGCGACAGCCGCGCCCGGACTCGCGCCCATTCTTAAGTAAGTCGCCCACCAATCGCGAAAATTCTCGTCATTTGCCAGTGTCGGCGCGCGTTCTTCGATACCGACCGGCTTGCCCCAATCGTTGCGCATCAAATCGAAAAACTTTTCGCGGTCTTCCGTCGAGACGCCCCACGGATAATCTTCGTCCTTGATGCGCTTGGCGTAAGTTCCAATCATCACCAGCGCCGTCGTTTTTTCGGGGTAAGTCGCGGCGAAAAGCGAGCACATCGGACCGCCTTCGGAAACGCCTATCAGCACAGCCCTTTCCGAGCCGACCGCGTCCATCACGGCGCGCACGTCGTCCATTCTTTGTTCGAGCGTCGGGAGTTCCGACAGTGGAACGCGGTCGGACAAACCCGTGCCGCGTTTATCAAACAAAATCAGCCGCGAAAAATTCGCCAGCCGGTTCAAAAACGCGGCGAAATGCGGCTCTTTCCAGAAATATTCGAGATGCGAAACCCAGCCCATCACAAACACAACGTCCAAATCGCCGCTGCCGACGACCTGATAAGCGATGTTGACATCGCCGCTCTGCGCGTAATGCGTCTCCGGCGCGGGCGACGCGGGTAATTGCGACGCGGAGATTGGGAGACGCGGAGACGCGGCGATTTGATTTTCGAGACTCAAGTTCAGGATTTCATCTCCGCGTCCGCGCATTTCCGCGTCGCCGTGTCTTTCCGAAGTATCGTCAATCAAAACGCGGGCGCGGATTTTTTCGTGGATGATGAGCGGTTCTTCGCCGGCTTCGTCTTCCAATAAACGGACGGGCGCGACGAAGCGATAGCCGCGTTTCGGGACGGTTTCGATGACGCCTTCGCCGAGCGTTTTGCGCAGGATGGAAACGTTTTGCGCCAGGTTGTTTTCTTCGACGAACGCGCCAGCCCAGATTTCCTGCATCATTTCTTCTTTCGTCAGCGTGTGCCCGCTGTTTTCAATCAGCAGCAGCAGCGTGTCGAAGGCTTTCGGCGTCAGCGAAATAGTATTTGCGCCGTCAAAAAGAAGTCGCTCGACGGCGTCCACGCGAAATTGACCGAATTCGTAAATCTTACGGGCGAAAGCTTTCATAACTTTTTCATAAAACTTTCAGGAATCTTTCAGCGGAATTTCAGAATTTTCTAAAGATTCGGGCGCGGCGTTTCGGCTTTAATAAAACTCGCGGTTACGAAAAAACCCGAAGGCGCTCCGGTTCAAACGAATTGTAACGCAACTCGAAGGAACTTAGCTATATGAAACGAGAAATCATCATTGAAGTCGAGCGCGTCAGGGTGATTTACAACCGCAAAAACAGGTATTTGAAATGGTGCGCGTTCTGCCAGTCGGAAGTCTCGATTTTAACGCTCGAAGAAGCGCTCGAAATCGCCGGAATCAAGCCGGAAACGCTTTCCGGCTTTATCAACGAAGGCAGAATTCACCTTTATCAAACGCGGGAAGACAAATCGGCAGTTTGTCTTAATTCGCTATTAAACATTGGCAGCAATCTCTTCGGGAGATGAGAAATTTTAAATATATTTGGAGATTTGAAAATAATGACACGGAATTTTTTCTTTTTAACCGTTACGCTTTTCGTTTTGGTTTTAGCTTTAACCATCAACAACTTTGCCGCGCCCGTCGTCCGACAGGGCGCGGGCGCGAACGCGGCGGGGCTTCAGGCGACCGTCGACCTGTTTCGCACGGACTTGGGCGGCGCAAACAATGGTGTCGGCGGCTCGTTTACGTCGGGCAGACGCGAAGTCAACTGGGACG
>DASVWG010000095.1:0-17300 GCA_036389695.1 Pyrinomonadaceae bacterium | reverse complement strand
CAGATATACGCAGATTCTAAAAGACGGCTTTCCCGCGTTCGGCGGATTTTCCGGCAGCTTGAGTCTTTTGGACATTCCGCCGCTCGATTTGAAGCAGGTCGAAATCATTAAAGGTCCTTCGGCGACTTTCTACGGCGGCGGCGCGATTGCGGGCGTCGTCAATTTCATCAGCAAAGAGCCGCAGGACGCGCCGGTGACGTCGATGATTTTCAATCAGACTTCTGCACAGGGCACTGACTTTTCCATTTTCAACAGCCGTAAAATTAATCGTTTCGGCTACACCTTTTTAGGCTCAATCAATTACCAGAAGGAATACGATGTCGACGATGATGATTTTACCGAGCTTCCGAAAACTCTTTCCTTCAACATAAATCCCCGACTTTTCTTTTACGCGGATGAGAAAACGCGCCTGATGATTGGAAACACAACCACTTATCAAAACCGCAAAGGCGGCGATGTTTTCGTCATTCGCGGGCGCGAAGACGATTTTCATCAATATTTTGAAAACAACAACTCGCTGCGCAACATCACGACCGTCCAGCTCGACCGGGATTTTTCGGCGGGCAGAAAAATTATCGCCCGGCAGAGCATCGCGTTTTTCAAACGTAAAATCGAGATTCCCGATTATTTATTTAAGGGGCATCAATTTAATTCCTACACTGACGTTTCGTATTTTCATCCGGTCAAAAAGCACGCGCTGGTTTTTGGCTTCAGCGCGGTTTACGACCAATTCAGAGAAGATGCAGACGCCGGTAATTTAATCGGCAGAAACGAAACCCGGACGACTTTCGGCGGATACGTGCAGGACAGCTTCGATATTACGGAAAAGCTTTCGCTCGAAGCCGGATTCAGGCTCGATGCAGTTAAAGATTACGGCACGTTTGCTTTACCGCGCGTCTCCGTGCTGTACCGGTTTACCGAAAATCTGAGCAGCCGCTTCAGCGTCGGCTTAGGCTATAAAGCTCCGAGTATTTTCACGGAAGAAGCCGAGACATTGCTTTTCCGGAACGTTCTGCCCATCGGTAACCAATTAAAAGCCGAGCGCAGCCGCGGCGGAACTTTCGACGTTAATTACCGCAACACCGTCGGCGAGAAATTTTCCTATTCGCTTAACCAGATGTTCTTTTACACCGAGATTGATAACCCGCTCGTTTTATCGGAAAACGCGAACGGAACTTTCAGTTTTTCAAACGCCGCTCAGCCGGTCAGAAGCACGGGATTTGAAACGAATCTAAGGGCTTCGTACGACATTATAAAATTGTTTGCCGGTTACACTTACACGAGCGCGAAAGCAAAATATCCGGCGGGCAGTCAATTTCTGCCGCTCACGCCGAAAAGCAAGCTGAACTCGTCGCTGCTCTTCGAGAAAGAGGAAAATTTCAAAGCCGGAATCGAGGCATATTATACGAGCAGCCAGTTTTTAAGTAATCGTTTCAAAACGAAGCCTTACTGGGTTTTGGGAATTTTCGGCGAAAAATCTTTCGGCAGATACAGTCTCTTTATCAACGCCGAAAACATTACCGACACGCGCCAGAGCCGTTTCGGGCAGGTCGTTTTCCCGCCGCATCAAAACCCGACCTTCAGCGAGATTTACACGCATACGGAAGGCAGAGTTTTTAACGGCGGCGTTAAAATCAGACTATGAAACAGGAATTCGAAAATTAAATTTAACGCTTGACTTGTTATCTGCTCACAGGTTGTAGAATGGTTTTGTCGTTGAGTTTTAACGTCCGAATATGACGAATAGACAAAGGACGGCGAAGATTTTATAGCCCTACGGTGTTGAGTTTTTTTGCATCTTAATTTGTTGAGGCGCATAATTTACTTTTCGATTGTTTCAGGAAAACGCGGCACATACAATTGACGGTATGCGGGTAAAAGCGAATAAAAGACAAAGCAGGCAGGCGCAAACGTTAAAGCAGTTTGTTTTGATTTCGTGCTGCGTCTTGTCGCTGCTCGCATCGTCCGTCTCAGCCTGCATCTGCCCGCATCATCGGGAAAAGACGCTGACGGAAGCGCCGTCGTGTCACAGTCACGCGGCTGAAAACGTCGCTGCCGTCGAACAAACGAATAATGCAGATTCGCCGGAAACTATCAACACGAGCGCTTCCGAAGCAGACGCCTGCTGCTGCGTCCAGCCCGCGCCGAAAGTCGTCGCCAAATCGGAAAACGTCAAACTGGAGAAGCAGGCAGCTGCCGAAAGCGCAGCCACTCCGCTGGCGGTTGTTTTTGCCGTGCAGATTGTTTCAGTTGAAAATAATCTTCCGAAGCCGCTGTATCTGACGGACTCTTTCTATAATCTATCTCCCGGGCGCGCCCCTCCGCGTATATAAAGCAAAAGAAAAATCAAATCACAAATCATCAGGAGTTGTTTTTTAGAGACTCTCCAGCGAATTGCCGTCTCGCGCGGGCGCGACGGTCGCCCGATAGTGCTTTATATACAGGAGATTAAGCAAATGAAAAGGATTATATCGCTATTTATTTTTGCGCTTTTATTCAGCGTGAACGTATTCGCGCACCAGGCTTTTACACTGGTCAGCAGCGAAAAGAAAATTGTTAAGGAAGCCGATTTAGCGGGTTTGGAAAAGACCGGAACCGTCGGCAAAATTGATAAAACCGCTCTCATTTTTACTGAAAAAGAGATTCGGCTGGTCGTTATCACCGGACCGGAAGACGATATGCTTTCGTATCGGATTCAGGGCGTGCGAAATCCGAATTTAGTCATTCCGACCGGCGCGACACTGAGAATCTTATTCGTCAACGTTGACCTCGATATGCGTCACGATATTCGTTTCGGTCACGTCGAACAGCCGTTTCCGATTGCGCCCGGCATCACGGAAACTGCCGGCAGCACAAAGCTGGAGAAACGCGCTGAAGACGGCGCTTTGCAGGCGGAAGAAGTCGTCATCAAAGCCGGAACAAAAGGTCAATACGTTTATTTCTGCTCGGTGCGCGGACACGCCAAAGGCGGAATGTGGGGCAATATCGCCGTCGGCGTCTCGCCCGGCAAAGATTTGAAAACGCCCGAAAAAACCGAGCACGTTCATTCTGACGATGAAGACGGTGAACACGAACATAACACGGATAAGGACAAAAAGACCGAGCCGAAACAAAAGACCGACACGCCTAAAAAGAAACCGGCTGAAGAAATGTCCGACATGAAAACGGAGGACTCGAAAAACGAAAAAAAGTCCGATATGTCGGGCACGAATCATCAGCACGATGATAAAACGGAAATGCGCTCGACCGTCAATATCGGCGACCCGATGACGCGCGAAGGCTCCGGCACCTCCTGGCTGCCGGACTCTTCGCCGATGTATGGCTATATGAAAATGTATAAGGACGGCGGAATGCTGATGCTGCACGGCAATATGTTTTTTCGTTATACCAGCGTCGGCTCCAATCGAAATGTTTCCGTCGCCGGAAAGGGAAGCCGCAGTCGTTTCGACGCGCCTTCGATGTTCATGGCGATGTATTCAAAGCCGGTAAACGAGAAATCGCAAATCGGCTGGCGGGCAATGGTCAGTTTAGACCCGGTTATCGAGCGCGGCTACGGTTATCCGCTTTTATATCAATCGGGCGAGCTGTATCGCGGGCGTCCGATTCACGACCGCCAGCACCCGCACGATTTTTTCTCGGAGCTGTCGGCTTCTTATTCCTATAAATTCAACGAAAAAAGCTCGATGTATTTCTACGCCGGTTATCCGGGCGAGCCGTCTCTCGGTCCGGTCGCTTATATGCACCGCCCGTCGGCGATGAACAACCCGGACGCGCCCATCGGACACCACTGGCAGGACGCGACGCACATCACTTTCGGAGTGCTGACGGCAGGCTATGTTTACGACAAGGCGAAATTTGAAGTCAGCGCCTTTAACGGGACTGAACCGGACGAAAACCGCTGGAATTTCGACGCGCCGCGCCTTAATTCATTCAGCGCCAGATTTTCTTTTAACCCGACCAAAGAATGGGCGTTTCAGGTTTCCTACGGTTACCTGCGAAATCCCGAACGCTCGGAGCCTGATTTAAAAGTGATGCGGCGGACGACCGCTTCGGCGATGTATAACAAAAAAATCGACGAAAGCCGAAATTGGTCGAACTCGTTTGTCTGGGGACAGAACCACTCGGACGAAGGACGCAATAACGCTTTTCTGTTCGAGAGCAATTACGAGTTCGATAAAAACTCGATTTTCGGACGGCTCGAACAAGTGCAGAAAAACAGTCACGAACTCGTCCTGCCCGCGCCGCATCCGGAAGGGAATTTTTGGGTCGGAGCTTATTCGCTCGGTTACATGCGCGAAATCTTTAAGGACAAAGGACTGGATGTCGGCATCGGCGGCGTGGCGACCTTTAACACCAATCCTTCAGTTATCGGCAGCTTCTACGGCGGCACGCGACACGGCGGCTGGCAGTTTTTCGTTCGCCTGCGACCGTCGAAAATGAAGCACGATTAACACGTGCGGAATCCGCGCCGCGCAAATAATCTCTTTTTCCGGCTCGGCGCAGCCATTTATTCAAACTTTCAAAACGGCTTGCGGGCGGGCTGGGCAATAGATTTTAGAGATACAAATCGTCCATCGCGTTAGTTTTCCATAAGTTTTTTTTACACATTTCACCTGCTTTTTGATATATTCACATTGAAATGAACCCTTAGAATTTATGTCTGAAGACATCCTTCGCCTCAAGTCCGCAATAGAAGATTTTTCGATCGGAAAAAACCGTGAAGCGAGCTTTCAGCGTATTTTCAATCATTTTTACCCGCTTGTTCTTAATTTTCTCTATAAAAAAATTTTTGATGCAGAACGCGCCAAGGAACTAACCCAGGAGACGTTTTTGCGCGTCTATAGAAATATATCCGCCGCGCGGCTCGAACACGCCGACAGCTTCGGCGCGTGGTTATTTGCGATTGCGCGTAATTTATTGATGGATGAATTTCGCCGCCATAATCGCGGCAGGGAAGTTTCTCTGGACAGTGAAATCGACGCGGCGGATAGTAAAACGAAAGCGATTGATTTGCCTGACACCGCCGCCGCATCGGATGTCGAAGGACAGGCAATCAGAAATGAATTTCGCGAAAAACTGGTCGAAGGCATAAGGAAATTGCCGCCGATGCAGCAAAAATGTTTGATGCTGTCTGTTTATCAGGAAAAAACGACGTCGGAAATCGCGCTTCTTTTAAAGCTGAAAGAAGGCACCGTTAAAGCGCATTTACATCAGGCAAAGGAAAATTTAAAGAAAATACTGGCAGCCGAATCGACCAATTAAGAAGGTAAACGAATTTTGGAAACGACAGATTCAAATATCAGAGACGCTTTACAAAAACTGGCAGACGAACAGTCGTCGCAGACCGGAGAACATTTGACGACGGACGAGCTTTTGGCTTATCAAGCCGACGCTCTGACGTCTTCCGCCGAAGCCGAGCGCATCCAGAATCATCTGACTTTTTGTTCCGGCTGCGCCGATGATTTACTGGCTCTGACGTCTTTTGCGAGCGCGCTGCAGGAAACCGAACCCGCTCCGGTCACCGGGGAAACGGCTCTCGCCTGGACGGTTTTTCAGAAGCAGATAGCGGCGGAAACCGGGTTTGTTCAAACGGCGCGCCCGACATTCCGGCAGCGGCTCATCAAATTTTTTGAACTCAAAAGTCTGAATTTCGCGCTGGCGGCAATGTTGGTGCTGATAACCGTCAGTTTAGGGGCGATTGTATTTTCGCTTTACCGCGAAAACCGGAATCTCGTCGCACGGCTCGAAGAACGGCAAAATCAGCCGGAAGAAAGAAAAATAATCAATCAAACAGTCGAGCCTGCGGCTGAAGAAACGCCGCGTCCTTCTCCGGAACCGACCATTTCAGCGCCGGGCAAAACAGCGCCCGCGATTCCAGACAAAACCGATAATTCGGATACTGAATTAAATCAATCGCGCCGAATCGATGCCGAGAAGCAGAAAGCCGAAGCCGCCGACCGGCGCGCGGCGCAATTGGAACAACGATTGAAAGAATTATCCGAGCCTCAGGTAAATGTTCCGATTATTGAAGATGCCTTCCTGACGACGCGCAGCGACAGCGACCCGAAAATCGTCGAGATGCCGAACGAAACCAGAATTTTTACGGTTATTATTCCGGCTGATACGCGCGAATTTTCTCCCGACGCGGTTTTCGAGCTTGAAATCAGGCGCGAAAAAGCCGGTCTGGTGACGACCGCCAGAGGACTGCGAAAAGACCCTCAGGGAACCTTTACAATTTCGCTTTCAAAGAGTATATTTCCGGCGGGCGCATACTATTTTCGGCTTTACGGCTTATCCGGAGGAAAGCGCGAAATAGTGGCGGAATATAATCTTCAGTTTCGGTATAAATAATGATTGGCTTAAAGTCTTCACATATCGTTTTTTTTACTGTTCTTCTGTTTGGGATAAATGCTTTCGCTCAGATTGATTCCCCGGTCAAGGAATCAATCGAGCCGGGCAAATCTCTTGAGCGCTCTTTAAAGCCGGACGAGCAGCATCTATATTCTTTAAAGCTGGAGCGCGGGCAGTCAGCGATTGTTTCAGTCGAACAAATCGGCATCGACGTGGCGCTGGTTCTGCATAATCCCGACGAAAAACCCGTCTTTCAGGTAAATCAGCACAAAACGATTTCGCAGACCGAATCTTTGCTCGTTCTTGCGGAAACGGGCGGAACTTTTCTGATTCTGGTCAGTCCGGCGTCGACGAAAATTTCGAACGGTTTATATCGTATAACCGTCGAAAACCCGCGCGCCGCAACGGAAAAAGACAGGCAGCGCTTCGATGCTCAGACGGCTGTTTTCGAAGCGAACGAGCTTTTTTTAAAGGAAAGCGCGGCGGCGCGGCGGCAGGCGCTGGAAAAGGCGAACAAGGCTCTGGCATTGTGGAAAAGCCTCGGCGACGAGCTTTGGACGGCAAAGATTCTGCATCAAATCGGCTGGATAAATTACTGGCTCGAAGATTATCAGCCGGCGCTCGAATTTTTGACGCAGGCGCTTGCTTTACGGCGCAAAATCAACGACCGGAGCGGTGAAGCCGAAACTTTAGCCGCGCTCGGCTCGCTTTACATTTACAACAACGCCAATCAGCCCGCCAGAGTAATCGAATATTTGGAAGAAGCCCAGAAGATTCAGCGCGAAATCGGCAATAACGCGGGCGCGGCAATGGCGCTTTACGAATTAGGCACTTTCCTGTTTTTTACCGGCAATAATCAAAAAGCCCGTGAAAAATTCGAGGAAGCTTTACAATTGTATCGTGCCGAAAAGCAGGCGCGCGGCGAAGCAAACTCGCTTTCAAATCTGGGCACGATTTTTCTTTTCACGGGCGAATTTCAAAAGGCTCTGGACGCTTTCCGGCAGGCTCTGGAATCAAACCGCATACTTAAAGACCGCATCGGAGAAGCCAACAGTTTAAATAAAATAGGACAATCTTATTTGAAGCTCAACGAAATAAACGCCGCGCTCGAATATTTCGAGCAGTCTTTGAAGATTCTCGACGAGCTTGATTACAAATACAGCAAAGGCTTTGTTTATACGAGCATCGCGACGGTTCAATACAAGCTCGGCGAACGTGATAAAGCCCGGCTCAATTTTGAAAAGGCGCTCGAATTTCATCGCCTTTCCAAAGACCGCCGCAGCGAAGCGACCGCCCTGCTTAATCTGGGCAAATATTATTCCGAAACAGCGGATAAAACAAAAGCCCTCGATTATTTAAACCAGGCTTTACAAATCGCGCGTGAAAACGCGGACGCTTACGCCGAAGCCAACATCCTGCAATCTCTGGGCGAAATCTCGATGACCATCGGCGAGAGACCAGCCGCCGCCAAGTTTTTCAATGATTCGCTGGCTTTGAAACGGACGATTAAAGACCCGGTAAATGAAACCGTCACTCTCTATTCACTGGGGAAACTGGAAAAAGACAGCGGAAATCTGAAAACCGCGTGGGAACAAATTTCGAAAGCCGTCGAAATAATCGAATCTCTGCGCTCGAGCGTCATCAACCCGCAGCTTCGGAGCAGCTATTTTGCTTCGCAGCAGGATTTTTACGGTCTGGCAATCAATATCCTGATGGATTTGCACCAGCTCGATTCGTCTGCCGGTTACGATAAGCTGGCTTTGGAAATGAACGAACGCGCGCGTGCGCGCAGTCTTCTGGAGTTGCTCGGCGAAGCCCGCGCGGACATTCGCAAAGGCGTCGATAATTCGCTGCTGACGCGCGAACGCGCTATTCAGCAAAATATTAATTTCAAGGAATCGCGTCGCTTGCAGCTTGTCGGCGGTAAATACACGCCCGCCGAAATCGAAGCGGCGGACAGGGAAATCGGCGCTTTGCTTGCCGAATACGAGCAGATTCAGGACCGCATACGGGTTATCAGCCCGGCTTACGCCGCGCTGGCGCACTCGGCACCGCTGAAATTCAAAGATATACAATCGCAGCTCGATGCGGAAACGGTTCTGCTCGTCTATCGTCTGCGCGGCGATAAAAGTTATCTTTGGGTCGTGACGCCTGCGGAAGTCAAAAGCTTTCTGCTGCCCGAACGCGCCGCGATAGAGAAACAGGCGCTCGAATTTTATAATCTGCTGCAAGCCAGTTTCCGCCGCGCCGCCAGACTGCAAACGCAAAACGCTTCGGCGGCGCTCGGCAAAATGCTGCTCGGTCCGGCGGCGCAGTTTTTGGAAAACAAGCGATTGCTTATCGTCGCCGACGGCGCGCTGCAATATTTGCCGTTTGCCTCGCTGACGCTGCAAAATTCAAAATCCGCAGCGGAAAATCGTTTTTTAATTGAAACCAACGAAATCGTAAATATTCCTTCGGTGACGATTTTAGCCGAGCTGCGCCGCATATCGCGGGCGCGAAATTCTGCGCCGAAAACGCTTGCGGTTTTTGCCGACCCGGTTTTTACGCCGGAAGATGAACGCCTGAAGGCGGACAAGCAAATCGCTTCGGCGGCGAATACGGGAACATTTTCAAAACTCAGCCGCGCGGCGCAGGAAAGCGCGGGCGTGAGAAATTTCAGCCGCCTGCGGTTTACACGCCGCGAAGCCGAAGAAATCTCCGGCTTTCTGCCGTCTTCGATGCAATTAAAAGTTCTCGATTTTGCCGCCAGCCGCGAAAATCTTTTAAAGCAGGATTTGAGCCAGTATCGAATTCTGCATATCGCCACGCACGGCATTCTTAACAATCAGCGCCCGGAATTGTCCGGTCTGGTTTTTTCACTCATTAATGAAAAAGGAGCGGCGCAGGAAGGCTTTCTTCGCGCCAACGAAATCTACAATCTCAAGCTCGCCGCCGATTTGGTGGTTTTGAGCGCCTGCCGGACGGCTCTCGGCAAAGAGGTCGGCGGCGAAGGCTTGATTAGCTTAACGCGCGGCTTTTTTTATGCGGGAACGCCGCGCGTCGTCGTCAGCTTATGGAATATCGACGACGAATCGACCGCCGAGCTAATGCGCCTGTTTTACAAATCGATGCTGCAAGACAAGCTTGCGCCCGCCGCCGCTTTGCGAAAAGCGCAGCAAGAAATGCAAAAAAATCCGCGTTTTTCCGCGCCTTATTATTGGAGCGGTTTTATATTGCAAGGTGATTGGAGATAGTTTTTTCTCCGCAGTTCAAAATAAAATTCGCCGGTCGTCCGATTAAAGACGCCGGCATTTTTATTAATCTTCAGCCGCGCTTTGGAATTTCAAAAATTTTTTTCAAAAAAAATTTTTCCGGCTAAACCTTTCAACTCAAGCTCCGTCTGTAAAAATATAAGCGGCACAAAAAAATTAAAATCAGCCGCTGAAAATTAAGTTCATAAAAATCTTACTGAAAAGTATCCACAGGAGGAATGAATCATGTTTAAGTTTTTGAGAAAAACAGCGGATTTAGCAGTCGATGTCGCCGGCGGAATAGCCAAAGGAACGATTAAGGCTTCAACTACGGTCGGAACGGCGGTGGTCGCCGAATCCATACGCTTCGCCACCGGAAAAAATGAAATCGCCGATTTTATGTGGGATGTCCAGGAAAAGACTTCAAAAGCAACGGATTTTGTGGTTGACAGAGCCGCCAAGCCGGTTGCCAGAGCCATCGCCAAAGCTCCGATTCGGAAAACCGAATTGGTTTATAAAATCGGAAAAGGAACTTCCAAAGTGATTTTTACCGATAATAAAGAAGAAGGAATGAAGGAGTTAAAAACTGCGGGTGCGTTATTAACCGTATCAGTCGTGACCGGCGGCGTTTTGGCGGCGGGAATGGAAATGGTCGAAGAAGCGGTCGGGGAACATGTGGAAGAGGCGGTCGCGGGGTTTTTCTCTGATGCTGCCGACAGTCACGCTTCGAATGTCGCGAGTTTTGCGGAGCCGCGATTCGGAGGACTGAATCTGGCACATTCCGTGGTTGATGTATCGCCGGAAAATCAACCGGATTTTTTAGAAGCATTAAAAGGCGAGGCAGCAAACAACGGAAAACAATCTCTGATAAGTATGATTGATTCATGGCATGAGGGCGACCAAAGTCAGTTTGAAAAAATTGCGAAATTTGCGTCCAAGCAGTTAGGAGAGGATAAAGTCAGAATCCTTGACCTTCGCTTTGGCGGAAATAAGATTTAGCAATTAAATTTGCGTGGTTAGTTTTAATAGATTTTTGCGCCGCAGATACAAAAGGTTTTGCCTGTGAAGTCAAAAATGTAGAATAATAATCCGAATATCTCCAGATTATTTGGATAAAATGTTCGTCATCTTTTCGGGAAACGAACATTTTCATTACTCAAATTTTTACAGGCAAAGCCGATTTGGATTAAACGACGGTTTCGGCAATTCTTTTAACACGGGAAACACTACTAAAGAGCAGAGCTGACACTTACTCCTAAAAATTAAGTCGAGATTTTGAGTAAGTTTTAGCTTCCGGTAAACGTTTCGGAGTTTGAACCCCATGATTTCTTCTGCACAAATCAAAGAAGCTATTCTTAAAAGATTGGATGTCGAAACGCCGCACGTCTCGAAAGCGGTTTCTTTATTTACCGATTTGGTCGAAAGCTATTTCGACCGGCGGCTGACGACCGAACAGCTGAAAGAGCAGATTAAAAACAACCCGCTGCTTTGCGACTTTTTCGAGATAAAATCCGATAAAGAAGTAAACATCGGAAATTATAAACTGGTTTCCCGCTCCGAAGCCGGTGAAAAGAAAGTAGTTATTGACGGAAGCGGGAATATAGCAATCCTCGATTCGACTATCGAAAGGAGCGTCATTAACACGGGAAATTTTATTCATCTAACCATCAACGCTCAATCGGAAAGTAAAATCACTGCTCAAAAAATAGCCGGAGCACAAAAACTGCTGAGCCGTCTGCCGGAAAAATCAATACCGAAGGATAATTCGCCGCAAAATCCGTTCATTATTCCTTATCACAGAAATAGAAATTTCGTCGGACGCGAGAAGTATTTTCGCAAATTTGCCGCCGTAGCGAAAAGAAGCGGAACCAGCGCGATTTTGTTTCACGGAATCGGCGGCGTCGGCAAAAGCCAGCTCGCCGTCGAGTTGTGTTACAAATACGGAAAATATTTTTCCGGCGGCGTGTTCTGGATTAACTTTGAAGAACCGGCAAGCATCGCGTCGCAAGTCATCAAATGCGGCGGAGTCAGAGGGCTGAATCTTTACCGCGACGACGAAGATTTTTCGCCCGAAGTCAAAATCAACCGGGTGAAAAATTTCTGGACTTCCGGAATTCCGAGCCTGCTCGTTTTTGATAATTGTTCGGATAAGACGCTGCTGGACGAATGGCTGCCGACGCACGGCGAATGCTGCGTAATTATCACGAGCCGTTCGAGCAAGCTGTCGAGTTATCTGAATATTTACCCGGAAAATTTAGAGCAATTGTCGCCGGAAGAAAGCGTCAGGCTGCTTCGCCTGATTCGTCCCGATAAGAAAAAAGAAAATCGCCCGCAAAATTATTCCATTCTGCGGCAGATAGCCGACGCGCTCGGTCACCTGCCGCTGGCTCTGCATCTGGCGGGTTGCTATATGGAAGCGACGAAAGCTTTCGGCTCGCCGGCGGAATATCTGGAAAAACTGCGCGCGCCGCCCCTGTTAAAAGACGAATCTTTGCAGGATAACCGGAACGGAGATTCCTCGCCGACCAAACACGCGTGGAGCGTCGAAAAGACTTTTCAAATCAGTTACGCTCTGCTCGAATCTGAAAATGAAATTGATTCGCTTGCCAGAGATATATTATCTCGTATATCTTTCTTCGCTCCGGGCGAGCCGCTGCCGGTCGCATTAATTCCTCAAATAATCGAGAAAAATAAAACCGGCGTAGATAAAGATAAATTGTCCTTAAGTCTTCGCCGTCTTTCGGAAATCGGAATTTTTACCGAAAATACGAAGGATGAATTGATAAGTCTTCATCGTCTGCTCGCCGATTTTTCTAAAATAAAGATTAACCGCCTCGAAAGCGATAAAATCCAAATTCAGGTGACGGACGTAATTATGGATTTAGTTTACGGGAAGATTAAATACGCTCCGTTGTTCGAGCTGCAAAATCATATCAGTTTTATTGCCGAACGCGGTTTTCACTTTTATTACCGGAAGAAAGATTACGATTTCGCCGCATATATCAGGATATTTGTGGACAGGTGGCTGTTTCAGTGGGGAAAGTATGACAGGTTAATCAAGCAGTATGAGCAAATCGTCGATAAAATTACCGACGAAAAAAGAAAGATTTTTTCTTTGATTTATTTGGGGCAGCTTTATGAGTTAAACGGCAATAAAAAGTCCATTGCCTGTTACCGGAAAGCTCTGAAATTAACTTCCAGTTTCCCGGCTCTCCAAAAACACGAAGCAGGAGTTCTTCACCAAACGGGAAATTATTACTATACTCGCGGAAATTACAAACAAGCCATTAAATACTTTGAAAATGCGTTGGAAAGTATCGCCCGGCAAAGGCATCAGATTGAAAGCCTGAAAATAAAAGTCCGGCTGAATATAGCAAACTGTAACCTGTATCTCGGAAATATCGACGCGGGTGAAAAAATTTACCGGAAGATAGCGGAAGAGATTCGCGATATTGACGAAAACATATATAAAAATATTCGCGTGGAATGCCTGATTAATCTGGGTTATTGCAACTTTATCGTCGGAGAATCGGCGGCGGCGATGATTATTTATGAAGAAGCGGCGCGGATGGCAAAGGAAATGGGCAATCTTCCGCGGCAGCTCCAGATTATGTGTCATAAAGGAGACATATTAATTAGAAAGTCCGGCTTTATTCAAAGCGGCAAAATTCTAAAGCGCTGTCTGAAAAAAAGTCAGGAAATCGGCGCCATCGAAATCGAATCGCTCACTCTTCAGGGATTAGCCGAAGCGGAAATATATAAGAGCAATTATTCTCAGGCGATTGATTTAGCGAAAAAAGGTCTGGAAGCGGGCTTAAAAACCCATAATCCTGTTATCTCCTGTCAAAACTATTTAAGTTTGGCGCACGCCAATCTTTACGTCGGCGATTGGTCTGCCGCCAAAACAAATGCCGTCCTGGCTCAAAAAAAGAATTTAACTATTTATTATTTTTATGCCGTTTTTCTGGAAGGATTGGCGGAATTGAAGCTCGATAATCCAAATAAGGCAAAAATGAAAATCAATCAAAGTTACAAAATGTCAGCCGGGCTGCTGAATAAAAACTCGCGCAACATTATGGCACAAATGGTTTATCAGCTTGCTTATACGGCTCTCCTGCCGGATTCTCAAGCCTCACCAAAGTTTGCGGCGGCAGTATACAAATCCATACGAACTATTAATAAAGAACCCGGCTTTTTAAAACGATGCAGATTCTTTTTGAGTCTTATAGGTAAAAGCAGATTTTCTTTCAAAGAATGCTGATTACTTTAACGACACCGACGGCGGCGAGTGTAAACGGTGATTATGAATTTCAGCTGAAATTACAATCTAATTTGATGACCGGTCAAATGCAGAGCGGAATTTGGGAAATATCTATCCGTAATAGCGGCGTAAGCGATGTGAGAGTGGATATCTGGTCTGAGGTTCCGAGCGGATTCAGGGAAGCGGAGTTTCTCGCGCCATTTAATGAATCTGACATGAAAACCGGCAAAACCGGCTGTGCAAAAACTTAAGATAATAGTTGATTCCGGACGTGGTCGTTAATTATTCGGAAGATTGAATCTATTTTAGAAACTTTTGAATTTGAAATTAAAACGGAAACTCTTTACAAAATGACGCTTCTGCAGAGAGTCAATAATACCGAAGTCTAACAAACGTCAAAATAAAACCAGCTTGAAATTTAGTATCCACTATCCATTTTGTAAAGAGTTCAGCTTCGAGCCTCTATCTCAAAAGCGACCGTTTTTAAAATAAGCCTGCTGCTTTGTTAACAGTCCGCTTCTTATTCTCATCTTTTGAGATGAAGTATTGAATTTATCTTAAAAATTACAGAGGTACCGCATGGAAGCTTTGAGCTTTTCATTCGCTTTTGCCACGATTGCGGCGGCGGCGTTTCTGGCGTCGAAACCGCTGGAAAAGCGAATACTGGTCGCCTGCGCTTTAGCTGCCGCCGTCTATATCGGCGCAGATGATTTCGTGACCGGACTGCCGTCATTAGTGAAAGGACTTAATCTTGCCGGTGCAAGCTGGAACTGGACGGGCAAGCTCCTCAGTCTCGCACTTTCGGCAACTGTCATCGCGGCGCTGAGGCTCTCGCCCGCCGCAGTGGGACTCACCATCAAGCAGCGCCACACGAAGACCGGACTGGTCGCGCTTTTATTATTCATTGTTTGGGGCAGCTGCTTAGGACTGTTTTTCAAGCCCGGCGTTCCCGATATGGAAACTCTCCTCTTCCAGGCGACCATGCCTTCTTTGTCCGAGGAACTCGTCTATCGCGGTATCGCGCCCGCGATTCTATTGGGTCTGTTCCGCCGCGAACAGCGACCCGATTACGCAATGCCGTGGGGCGTAATTTTGTCAACCGCCGTCGTTTTTGGCGTCTGGCACGGGCTTAAATACTCAAACGGGTCGTTCGGCTTCGATGCTATGTCGGCTTTGTTCCCGTTTATCGGCAGCATTCCCGGAGGCTGGCTGCGATACAAGACCGGCAGCCTCGTCTTTCCCATTCTCGCACACAGCTTGGCTAACGCTGCATTTCACGTCGCAGGCGGGTTTGCCGCCTGACAATCCGCTCAAGCCGCTCCCACGCGCGCGATGCGGCTTAACTAAGCTGCTGAAGGCAGAGTAAGGGATTTGTCCCATAAACGCCCGTTTTCGACACGATTAAAACAGATTCACATTTGTCTCAACAAATGTGAATCTGTTGATAACATAACAAAATCCGAGGCTTAATAACGGCATCGTTATGAAGCGGCAATCCGACCGCTTCCGCCAACTAATTGAAAACGTTTTTTTTATAAGTATAATAGCTCGCACGGGCTTTTGATTGACAAAACCGACTAAACTTTCCGTATCTATTTTAATAAAACGGCGCGAGCCGAAGGGAAATATCCGATGTGCAAAAATCTTTTATCTGCCGTGCGGCGTTTGCCGCTATTGATAGTCTTTTTATTCGTTCTTTCATTCTGCGCTTTCGCCCAGACCACGGCGTTCACCTATCAGGGGCGATTTACCGACTCGACCGTCACGCAGCCGACCAACGGCAATTATACGATGACGTTTCGCTTGTTTGATGCGGCAACGGGCGGGAATCAGATTCCGAATAACACGACCGAAATCAGCTCGCTCGTGTCGGTCGTAAACGGAATCTTTACGGTTAAGCTGGACTTCGGCGCGGCGGCATTCAACACAACGGGCGCGCGGTTTCTGGAAATTCAGGTCGGCTCGACCGTTCTCTCGCCGCGACAGGAAATTACTTCCACTCCGTTTTCGAACCGTGCGATAAGCTCGTCATCGGCGGATACGCTTTCGACGGCGTGCGTCGGCTGCGTGACGAACGCGCAGATTAATTCGATTGACGGCGGCAAAGTAACCGGCACGGTCGCCAATGCCAACACGGCGAACACGGCGAATACCGCCACGACAGCCGGAAACGTAACGGGCATCGTTCAAATCGCAAACGGCGGGACGGGCAGCTCGACCAAGAATTTCGTCGACCTTTCGACCAATCAGACGAATATCGGCGGCAACAAAACTTTCACCGGATTAGTGACCGTCCAGAATGCGGATGCCAACTCGGATGCGATTACCGGAGTTAACAATGCCGCTGTGGGAACCGGCGGCGGCGCGGGCGTGGTCGGCACCACGAATCAGGCGGGCGCAGGGTCAGCCGGAATCTGGGGACAGAATAATAATACGAACGGCACCGGAATCGTGGCGACGGGAAACAACCAGGCGGGCAACACTTTAGTAGCCGGCTCAGGTTTGGCGGCGACCGGGTTTACCACCGGCATTTATGCCAGAACTAATAATCCCGGCGCCTCGCAGGCAATCTACAGCGACAACTTCGGCTCTATAACCCGGGTCAATTACTGGAGCGGGACGACGCAGTTCAAAATCAACGGAACGGGAACGGTTTCCACGCTCGTCCGCGACACGGAGCAAAGACAGCGCGTGATGTTTGCGCCCGAAGCGCCCGAAGTTCTGTTTGAAGATTACGGCGTCGGACAGCTTGTCAATGGTCGCGCGCGCATTGTGCTCGACCCGACTTTCGCCGCCAGCATCACGGTCAACGAGAAGCATCCCTTGCGCGTTTTTATCCAGCTCGAAGGCGACTGCAACGGCGTTTATGTGGCGAACAAAACCGCCGCCGGATTTGAAGTCATCGAACTGGCGCAGGGAAAATCAAACGTTAAATTCAGCTGGCACGTTGTTGGCAACCGAGCCGACGAGGAATTAGGCAGAGTTCGACAGCCGGACGGTTCGGTGACTCCGAGCCGCATTTCGCGCTACACGGATTTACGCTTTCCCGTCCAGGAGGAAGACGCACCGGCTTTGCGGTCAAAGCCGGATGTAAAAGCGACAAAACCGCAAAATAAATAACTGCGCGCGAAACTGTCTGAAAAGGCGATTGCGCCCCACGATAATCGCTGGCTGAAGGCAGATGCTCTGCGCGGGCAAACCGAAAACCGGCAGTTGCCGGTAGAAGGGAAAATAAAATGAAGACGACAATCAGATTTATGGTGACGGCGATAATCGTCGTCACCCTGCAAGCGGCAATCGCTCGCGCGCAGGTGGCGAGCAATCCGCCTTACACGCTCGAACAATCGGTCGTCGCTTCCGGCGGCGGAACCGGCACGGGCGGCGTCTATCAAATCGAAGGCACCATCGGTCAGGCGGTCGCCGGAACAACGAGCGCGAACGGTTCGTTCACTTTG